>JABHYO010000088.1 GCA_018656865.1 Gammaproteobacteria bacterium
ACCTGAAGGCAAATCTCGACCCGCTTGGCCTGCAGGAAGAATTGCAGGTACCCCGTCTCGAACTTGAACACCACAAACTCTCAGCCGCCGACCTGGATACCCGGTTTCAAACCGGCGATCTCTTTTTCGGCCAGGGCGAGGCGACGCTAAGAGAAATCATCGATGTTCTCGAGAGTACTTATTGCGGTTCCATCGGTGCTGAGTACATGTACATCTCGGATGAAGCAGAGCAGATGTGGGTGCAACAGCGGATGGAAAGTGCCAGATCCCAACCCGGCTTTGGCAATGGCGTTAAGCGTCGCATCCTTGATCGACTGATTGCCGCCGAGGGTCTGGAAAAATACCTCGGAACCAAGTATCCCGGGACGAAACGCTTTGGTCTTGAAGGCGGGGAGTCCTTTATTCCATGCCTGGCCGAGCTGATTCACCGGGCGGGTTCCTCCGGTGTGGTCGAGACGATCATCGGTATGGCGCATCGCGGCCGGATAAACGTGCTGGTCAATCTCATGGGCAAGGATCCAGCTGATCTGTTTGACGAGTTCGAAGGTCGATATGAACCCGGAACCGGTTCAGGTGACGTCAAATACCATCAGGGATTCTCATCCAACCTGATGACACCAGGTGGTGAAATGCATCTGGCTCTCGGTTTCAATCCCTCGCATCTCGAAATTTCTGCTCCCGTAATTGAGGGGTCCGTTCGGGCGCGGATGGATCGGCGCAAGGATGAGCCTGGCGACAAGGTTCTTGCCATTAATGTCCACGGAGATGCCGCGTTTGCAGGGCAGGGCGTTGTCATGGAAACCTTCCAGGCGTCTCAAACCAGAGGCTATTATACTGGCGGCACCATTCATGTTGTCATCAACAACCAGATTGGTTACACCGTAAGTGACCCGGACGATGCCCGGTCGACTCACTACTGTACGGAAATCGCGAAAATGGTGCAGGCGCCCGTCTTTCATGTGAATGGGGACGATCCTGAGGCCGTTGTCTTTGTGTCTCAACTCGCTGTCGACTACCGCATGGAGTTCAAGAAGGACGTAGTCATTGATATCGTCTGTTATCGTCGCCGGGGCCACAACGAAGGTGATGAACCTTCCATTACCCAACCGATGATGTACCAGAAAATTAAGAGCCATTCGACGACTCTGGAGCAGCATGCGGAGAAAATTATCGCTGAAGGTGCCATTGAGGAGTCGGAGTACCTGCAACGAGTAGAGGCGTACCGGGATGCTCTGGATGAGGGCAATGCTGTGGCCTGGGACTACCTGACAGAACCGGATACCAGTCTGCATGTGGATTGGAACCCCTACCTGGGTCACGACTGGGATATCCCATCGGATACGACGGTCAGCATGAAGCGATTCCAGGAGTTGTCCCATGAGATGCACGAAATTCCAGATGGTTTTGTGCTCCAGAAACAGGTTGCCAAGATTATTGAAGACCGGCGAAAAATGGGTGCCGGTGCTCTGGCCATTAACTGGGGGTTCGCCGAGATCATGTCCTATGCCACGCTGCTGGATCAGGGCTTCGGTCTCAGACTGACCGGTCAGGATGTTGGGCGCGGCACTTTTTCTCATCGACATGCCGTGCTGCATGACCAGAAGGCGGGCGAGAAGCTGTCACCGCTAACGAGGTTCGAGGGAGAGGACAACCGTTTTCATCTCTACGATTCCTTTCTGTCGGAAGAAGCAGTTCTGGCATTTGAATATGGGTACTCTGGCACGAGCCCTAATACATTGGTCATCTGGGAAGCGCAGTTTGGTGACTTCGCCAACGGTGCTCAGGTTGTGATTGATCAGTTCATTACGTCCGGAGAACACAAATGGGCGAGACTCTCAGGTCTGACGATGTTGCTGCCACACGGATACGAAGGTGCCGGTCCGGAGCATAGTTCGGCCCGACTCGAACGCTACCTGCAGCTCTGTGCTGAGCATAATATTCAGGTCTGTGTACCGACGACGCCAGCCCAGATGTTCCATTTGATCAGGCGCCAGGCCATACGTCCGCTGCGTAAGCCATTGATCGTGATGACACCAAAGAGTCTTCTCCGCCACAAAGAGGCAACTTCCAGCCTGGAAGAGCTGACCGAAGGTTCTTTCAGGACCGTAATTGACTGCAAGGGGATCGATGACCCGCTAAAAGTTGATCGCGTCGTCTTTTGCAGCGGCAAGGTCTACTACGATCTGGTGGCAAAGCGCCGGGAGAACGAATTGGGTAATGTCGTTATCGTACGCATTGAACAACTTTATCCTTTCCCGGAAGAAGACATGGAGGCCGCGCTGCAAAGGTATCCCAACATAAAGACCGCTATCTGGTGTCAGGAAGAACCGATGAATCAGGGCGCCTGGTATTCCAGCCAACACCACTTGCGCCGGGTGGTGCAAAGGGTTTATCCGGCGTTGTATCTGTCTTATGCAGGGCGGGAAGCTTCAGCGGCCGCAGCCGCCGGTTATATGTCATTACATGTGAGTCAGCAGGAACAACTGGTTCACGATGCGCTCTATGGAGCAACAGAGGAAGTTCATCATGGTTGAGATAAAAGCGCCTCAGTTTCCTGAATCCATTGCCGACGGCGAGGTGGCGACGTGGCATGCCGCTGTGGGTGAGAGTGTCAGACGTGATCAGGTGCTGGTAGATATTGAAACAGATAAGGTTGTTCTCGAAGTGGTTGCGCCCGCTGATGGAACCCTGACAGCTATTAACAAGCAGGAAGGCGATACGGTTCTGGCAGAAGAAGTGTTAGGTGTATTTGAGCCGGGTGAAGTTTCGGTAGAGGCGACGGAGGCCGTGCCTCCAGCCCAGGTAGCTGAGCCAGTTTCCGAAGAAGCGGCTGAAGGGGTGTCTGAAGAAGCACAGGCGGTTATTGTCAGCCCGGCTGCTCGTAAAATGGCAGACGAGAACAAAATTGATGTCACCCAGCTTGTCGGCAGCGGCAAGGGTGGTCGGGTCACTAAGGAAGATGTACTCAAAGCCGTGGCGCTTGCCCAGGGGCAGATGCAACAGCAGGCTACGCAGGTTCCGAGTGAAGTGCCGACCGCGGCACCCGGAGAACGGATCGAAAGACGGGTGCCCATGACGAGACTGCGCGCCAGTATCGCCAAACGCATGGTTGAAGCACAGCAGACAGCCGCTATGCTGACCACATTCAACGAGATCGACATGCAGGGCATTATGGATCTGCGATCTCGCTACAAGGACGACTTTGCCAAAGTACACAATGGAACCAGGCTGGGGTTTATGTCCTTCTTTATCAAGGCAAGTGTCGAGGCACTGAAGCGATTCCCGGCTGTTAATGCTTCCATCGATGGCAGTGAGGTTGTCTACCACGGATACCAGGATATCGGCGTTGCTGTCGGGTCTCCACGAGGGCTGGTGGTACCGGTTATTCGGGAAGCCGACAGTCTGACCATCGCCGAACTTGAGGATCAGGTCAGGGCCTACGGCGAGAAGGCCCAGGCAGGGAAGCTCTCAATCGATGATATGACCGGCGGAACCTTCACGGTATCCAATGGTGGAGTGTTCGGTTCACTGCTGTCGACACCGATTCTGAATCCACCTCAGACCGGTATTTTGGGGATGCACAAGATTCAGGAACGACCTATGGCAATCAACGGTGAGGTCGTTATTCGCCCGATGATGTATGTTGCACTTTCCTATGACCACAGATTGATTGACGGTCAGGAAGCTGTACGTTTTCTGGTGACGATTAAGGACTTTCTGGAAGAACCGGCTCGGATTCTTCTGGACATATAACAAGAGAGCAGCGATATGGCGACAAAATTTGATGTCATTGTTATTGGCGCAGGGCCCGCAGGCTATCACGCGGCTATTCGATCGGCACAACTGGGGTTGAATACGGCCATCGTTGAGAAGTGGCTGGGGAAGGAAGGTAAGCCGGCCTACGGCGGCACCTGTCTTAATGTCGGATGTATTCCGTCGAAAGCACTGCTGGAAGCTTCACACAAGTACGTTGATACGAGAGATCATCTCGGTGATATGGGTATCGAAGTTAAGGGCGTCAAGGTGGACATCCCTGCGGTCATTGCCAGAAAAGACCAGGTGGTAAGCAACCTCACCAGCGGTGTGGCAGGGCTGTTGAAATCCAACGGTGTCACGACCTTTGAAGGGACGGCGAAACTGCATGCGGGTCGTGAAGTTGCATTTACCGCCCATGACGGTTCGACTGAGAATCTGGTTGCAGACAATGTGATCGTTGCCACTGGGTCTGTACCCGTTGAAATACCCCCTTGTCCGCTGACCGATGAATTAATCGTTGATTCAACCGGTGCACTCGACTTTCTCACGGCACCGAAGCGACTTGGTGTCATTGGTGCCGGAATCATCGGCCTTGAGCTGGGCAGCGTCTGGAGCCGTTTTGGGTCCGAAGTTGTATTGCTGGAAGCCCTTGAAGATTTTCTGCCACCGGCGGATAAGCAGGTGGCCAGAGAAGCCGCGAAGCAATTCAAGAAGCAGGGCATGGATATCAGGCTCGGGACCCGCGTGACGGGGACCGATATCAAAGGTAAGCAAGTCACAGTAACCTATACGGATTCCGAGGGTGACAAATCCGAGCAGTTCGACAAGGTTATCGTCGCGGTTGGCAGGCGCCCTTATACCGAGGAACTGCTGGCAGCGGATTCCGGGGTTACCATGGATGAACGCGGTTTTATCTATGTCAATGAAACCTGTCTCACAGATGCGCCCGGTGTTTATGCCGTCGGTGACGTGGTCAGGGGACCCATGCTGGCCCACAAAGGTATGGAAGAGGGCATAATGGTCGCGGAAAGGATCGCTGGACAAATGCCGCTCGTTAATTATGATCTGGTGCCTTCAGTCGTCTATACCCATCCGGAAATTGCCTGGGTCGGTATGACCGAGCAGGAAGTAAAGGCGGCCGGAGATGAATATGAGGTCGGGACCTTCCCCATGGCAGCGAGCGGTCGTGCCATGGCTAATAATGATACGGTAGGGCTCGTCAAGGTAATTGCAGATAAGGCTACAGACCGAATCCTGGGAGTACATATCATCGGTAACCAGGCATCGGAAATGATTGCAGAGGCGGTAATTGCCATGGAGTTTGAATCCAGTGCAGAGGATCTTGGGCTGACCATGTTTGCCCATCCGACGCTGTCGGAAGGCCTGCACGAAGCGGCACTTGCTGTGTCCGGGCATGCCATCCATATCGCCAACCGGAAGCGAAAAAAGTAAGAATTAAACAAATTTTAGAAACAATAGGATCTTGATTGTATGAACCTTCATGAATATCAGGCGAAGCAACTCTTTGCCGAATATGGGCTGCCAGTATCAAACGGCATTGCTGTCGATACGGCCGACGAGGCTGTTGCCGCAGCCAGGGAAATAGGTGGCAATAAATGGGTCGTGAAAGCCCAGGTTCACGCCGGTGGTCGCGGCAAGGCAGGTGGTGTCAAGCTAGTGGATACGGAAGACGAAATCCGTGAATTCGCTGACCAACTTATCGGCACCAACCTCGTTACCTTTCAGACGGACGAGAAGGGCCAGCCGGTCTCCAAGATTTTTGTTGAAACCTGTACCGACATAGATCGCGAACTTTATCTCGGCGCTGTTATTGATCGGTCAACCAGACGCGTCACGTTCATGGCATCCACCGAGGGTGGCGTGGAAATTGAGAAGGTTGCCGAAGAAACACCTGAGAAAATTCTTCAGGCTGTTATCGACCCTTTGACGGGACCTTGTGCCTACCAGGGCAGGGATCTGGCTTTTTCCCTGGGCCTAGAGGGTAAGCAGGTCAACCAGTTTGCCAGTATCTTCATGGGATTAGCGAAGATGTTCGTCGAATGTGATCTGGCACTAATCGAAATCAATCCGCTGGTTGTGACCACAGATGGCGATATTCACTGTCTTGATGCGAAGCTATCGATCGACAGTAATGCGCTCTATCGTCAACCCAAGCTTGCCGCCATGCGCGACCACAGCCAGGAAGACGAGCGGGAGAATCAGGCTTCGGAATTCAACCTTAACTATGTCGCCCTGGAAGGCACTATCGGCTGTATGGTTAATGGCGCTGGTCTGGCGATGGGTACGATGGATCTGGTTAAACACCACGGTGGTCAGCCAGCCAATTTTCTCGATGTCGGCGGTACTGCCACCAAGGAAACGGTCGCCGAGGCATTCAAAATCATTCTCTCCGACGAGGGTGTTAAGGCGGTGTTAATCAACATCTTCGGTGGCATTGTTCGTTGTGACGTCATTGCCGAGGGCATTATCGGTGCAGTTAAGGAAGTTGGTGTTCAAGTCCCTGTCGTTGTCAGGTTCGAAGGCAACAATGCCGCGGTGGGCTCAAAAACACTGAAGGAAAGTGATGTAGATATTATCGCGGCAACCAGCCTCACTGATGCTGTAGAGCAGGCCGTCAAAGCAGCAGGAGGTGCGGCGTGAGTATTCTGATAGGAAAAAACACAAAGGTTATTTGTCAGGGCTTTACCGGGTCTCAGGGTACATTGCACTCTGAACAGTCGATCGCCTATGGCACGAATATGGTCGGCGGTATTACGCCTGGTAAAGGGGGGCAGGAACATCTGGGCCTTCCCGTTTTTGACACCGTACAGAAGGCTGTAGATGAAACCGGCGCGAATGCATCGGTTATTTATGTCCCTGCACCATTTGCGAAAGATGGCATTCTCGAGGCGGCTGCGGCCGGTATTGAGTTGATCGTCTGTATCACCGAAGGTCTACCCACACTCGACATGCTGACGGTCAAGGCGAGTCTTGATGCGCAGGGCGTTAGGCTGATCGGTCCGAACTGTCCGGGAGTTATAACTCCTGGAGAGTGCAAGATCGGTATCATGCCCGGTGAAATTCACCTGCCAGGCAAAGTGGGAATTGTTTCACGTTCCGGGACACTGACCTACGAGGCGGTGAAGCAGACTACGGATATGGGTTACGGTCAAAGCAGCTGTGTTGGTATCGGTGGTGACCCGATTCCAGGCAGTAATTTCATCGATATTCTAACCCTGTTCGAAGCAGATCCTGGCACTGAGGCTATCGTCATGGTCGGCGAAATCGGTGGCACGGCAGAGGAAGAGGCGGCCGAGTTCATCAAATCCAATGTCAGCAAGCCCGTTGTCGGTTATATCGCCGGGGTTACGGCCCCTCCTGGTAAGCGCATGGGGCACGCAGGCGCGATTATTGCCGGAGGTAAGGGTACGGCGGACGATAAATTCGCGGCCCTTGAAGCTGGTGGTGTTGCCACTGTGAAGAGCCTGGCGGATATCGGCGAGACGCTGAAACAGGTGACGGGCTGGGGATAATCCCACCCTGTCATCCTGAGTGCAGGCACGAAGTGCCGAATTCGAAGGATCTCGTCAAGAAGCGACCGTGCGGTAAATACCAAATAGCGGCGATCGGCTTTATTCCTGAAGGATTCGAGGCGATCTGCGCGGTGGATGCTGAAAAGTAGCTAGCTACAGGGATGTAGCGGGACCCGGCCATGGATGGCCGACTGCTACTTTTCAGTATTTACCGCAGCGACCGCTGGAAACCCTTGAAATCCACACGATTTGCCCCAATTTCACATCTCTGAAACAACAACAGGAGACAAGTTGGAATGAACGCTGCAGCCAAAGAAACTCTGGGTTTTCAGTCAGAAGCGAAACAGCTTCTGCACCTGATGATTCACTCGCTATACAGCAACAAGGAAATATTCTTAAGAGAACTCGTTTCGAACTCAAATGACGCTATCGACAAACTGAGGTTTCAGGCGCTTTCGAGCCCTGAACTGCTTGCTGAAGGTGTCGAATTGGCAATCCACATCGACCTAGATGAAGAGGCTGGGACGATCACGATCTCGGACAACGGTATCGGCATGAACCGTGAGGATGCAATTTCCCATCTTGGGACGATCGCGAAGTCTGGTACTGCTCAGTTTCTGGAGTCCCTGACAGGGGATCAGCAGAAGGATGCTCAATTGATCGGGCAGTTCGGCGTTGGTTTCTACTCATCGTTTATTGTGGCGGACAAGGTCGTTGTCGAAACCAGGGCGGCAGGCTCAGAACCTGCGGACGGCGTTCGCTGGACCTCTGCCGGAGAGTCAGACTTCGAAGTTGAATCCATCGAACGAGAAATTGTGGGTACGTCTGTGACGCTGCATCTCAAGGCCGATGAAAAAGAATTTGCCGACGGCTGGCGGCTACGCTCGATCGTTAAAAAGTATGCCGATCACGTATCGGTACCCGTCATGATGAAGCAGCTTGCGACGGAAGATGACGCAGAGCCCGAAGATGAGATAGTTAATACTGCCAAGGCGCTATGGACACGGTCCCGTACCGATGTGTCAGATGATGAGTACGGCGAGTTTTACAAACTTGTGTCCCACGACTTCCAGGACCCGATGACCTGGAGTCATAACAAGGTCGAAGGCAAGTTCGAGTACACCAGCCTGCTATATATCCCGGCGAAGGCACCATTTGATCTCTACAATCGTGAGTCGCCGCGGGGGCTGAAACTCTATGTCCAGCGAGTCTTTATCATGGATGAAGCGGAACAGTTTTTGCCGCTCTATCTCCGGTTTGTTCGCGGTGTGGTTGATTCCAATGATCTTTCACTTAATGTCTCGAGAGAGATCCTGCAGAAAGATCCGACCATCGATTCCATGCGCAGTGCGCTGACCAAGCGCGTACTCGATATGATCGAAAAGCTCTCTCGTGACGAAGGTACTTATCAGGCGTTCTGGGATGAGTTCGGCCAGGTGTTGAAGGAAGGAGCGGCAGAAGACCAGAATAACAAGGAGAAGGTTGCTGGACTGCTTAGATTTGCCACAACCGCATCTGAGGGACCGGTACAAAACCAATCGCTTGCAGCCTATATCCAACGAATGCAGGCTGAGCAGGAAAAGATCTACTATGTGGCAGCAGAAAATTATCATACTGCGGCCAACAGTCCGCACCTGGAGATATTCCGCAAGAAAGGTATTGAGGTCCTGTTGCTGCATGATCGTATTGATGAGTGGCTGATGAACTACCTTGCGGAATTTGACGGCAAGCAGTTTCAGGATGTGGCTCGCGGTGAACTGGACCTTGGTGATCTGGACAATGAAGAAGAGAAAGCTAACCAGGAAGAAGTCGAAACAGAGTTCACCGGCCTGATTGACAGGGTCAAGGAACTTCTGGGTGAAGGGGTGTCGGAAGTCCGAATTACCCATCGATTGACTGATTCACCGGCCTGTCTTGTCGTCAGTGAAGATGACATGGGAATGCAGATGCGCCGGATTCTTGAGTCATCGGGTCAGCCGGTGCCTGAAACACAGCGCATTTTTGAGATCAATCCTGAACATCCTTTGGTCGCGAAATTGAATGATGAGCCTGATGTCGATCTCTTTAATAACCTTGCGCTGGTGCTCTACGATCAGGCGAAGTTGGCAGAGGGCACGCAATTGGAAGAGCCAGCGACCTATGTATCACGGCTGAACAAGCTTCTGCTGGATCTGGCTGCCGGGTAGATCTCATCGGAGAAATCGTTACTGCGGTGCTGGTTTCCTGATAGCTGGTTGCGTGCGATCTGACACCTTTGGTCTGTCGCACCAACCTGGCGTGAAAATAGCTATTTTTGGATGGGAGGAAACTAGTCGGGCTGGTAGGCGCTGCCAGTCTGCTGCTCATGCTGGGTATCGCGGAGATTGCCGATAACTGATTCAAGGGCTCTGCTGAACAGCAAGCCGTCGCTGACAATTGAGACCGTACCGTCTCGAATCTCTCGGGCAAGCCCCATTTTGGTTTTCTCAACGATCTTGACACCCTGGCGATTGACAAAAATGAACTTGTCGATGGCATTGATCTTGGCGGCGAGCTTGCAGCGCGTATTGTTTTCGTCTTCTCCGGCAAATTCTACCCACATGCCGACAGCGAGACTGTCAACCTGCTTGATGTGGGGATCGTCGTCAGCCATCTCATCGCTTTCTGCTGGTGGCTCCTTAGTTTCGGCTGCTTCGGCTTTGGCTTCTTCAGTAGAGGCTTGAGCCACTGTCTCTTCAGCAGTTTCTTCTTGCTGCTTTTCTGCCTCTTCGAACTCACCCGCCGCGAGGAATTTTATACTGGTCTCTTCTGGTTCATCGGGTACTGTGGCTGTTTCCGGCTCGTCTTCAGGTTCGTCAGGCTTCTCCGGGAATGTCAGGTCTTGCACCAGTTGTAGTTTCTCAATCAGTTGATCTATTTCATCCTTGTCGATTGAGGTGATTCGAAAAGCTTTTCGCAGGTTGTTCAGTAGCCGCGGATTAACGGTTGCGAGGCGATCACGATCTTCTTCGTGTTCGTGTGACTGAACAGTCCAGAGCAGTACATCGATTGTGTTAATCGCCTGCTTCCAGGCATTGCTGCCGGGACCTTCTTTCAGTACCAGCATGACCATGAACTTGTGGAAGGGGCCGTTGAGCAGATCTTCAATAAAGGGGTCAAGATTCTGACCCAGAATTCTTTCTTTAACTTTTTGTGTCACAAGCTCACGGATGTCATCCATGCGCTCATTGCGTTCTTTTGCTTTGAGTATCCGTTGCTCAAGCTGCCGGGTCTTTGCAGCCTCCTGAGCCCTGAAGGTTCTGAAATCCTTAATCAGTGCATCAAAGAAGGCAATATCGTCTTTATACTCGATGAGGATTTTTTCAACCAGTTCCTGAATCTTCTGGTAGAGCGGATCTTTTTCAAGTTCTTCGACTTCGGTCCAGCCGATACCCGCAGAAGCAAATTCATTCAGAATTGCACGTGCCGGATGGTTTTCGTTATTGAAGAATTCAACGTCTGCAAGGGCAACCTTGATGATCGTAATCTGGGTTCGGCCGATCAGTTCCTTAATGGGAATGGGTACAGAATTGTCGTCCCAGATGGCTTCGTATAAAAGGGTGACCAGATTAATGATATCGGAGGACTGCCGGTCGACAGCGGAAATGACGTTTTCGTCCTCACTAGAGGATTGCAGGATTTCGCCCAACGACTGGGAAATATCCAGCTTGTCGACGTCATCCAGGGAGCCTGGGACAGAAGCCGGGGTTGTCGTGCTGAGCTTCTCCTGAATGTTGGTCAGGATTTCCATCAGCTTGGTCTGGTCGACCATTTCCACAGTCTGTCCCTGCTGTGGCTGAAATGGTTGCATAGCAGCAGGTGCTGCGGCGGGCGACGCCTGGGCATTGTCACCTGGTGCAGCGGTTGCCGGGATCATGGCGGTTGGCACCATCACCTGCGGTGGTGCCTCACCAGGCTGAGAGTTCTCCTCAGTCGTGGTTTCAGGAGTAATGTCAGAATGAAGCAGATTCTGCATGATTGAGAACAGCTCTGGCCTGTCCTCGTCGTCTTCATACGCTTCTTCTTCGATAGTGCCGAATGCCTGGCCTCCTTCTGTTCTGGCGGCACTTCGTGCACTGCTAGGTTGTCTTGCTCTACCCGAGCCGCCATCCATCCCCAGGTCGGGAATGACATTGGAATCAATCAGGATTTGGTTCGCTTCGTTGAGGACATCGTCCAAATGCTTGAGAACTTCGTTGTTGAATGCCCGGTATACAGTCAGGCTGTTTTGCGCATCCAGCCCGAGTGGACGAAGTGCTTCCTGAAAAGCAGTCGCGACCTGTTCAGGGTCCAGCGGGTTTGACGATTCGTCGATGCGCTTACGCGGGAACAGTGAAGAGAGCCTGGCGTTGAAACTGATAAAAATAGGCAGGTGCTCATTCCTGGCAGCATTTACCATGCCCTCCAGCGCAACCATGACTTCGAGTTCTTCTTCCTGAACCAGGGAGAGTGTATCGAAATTGAAAACAGCTTCTTCCTTGCTACTCTCACGATCCAACAGTTCATCGAAATTGGCGTTGAGATTTGATACGTACAGATTCAGGACGTCGTTGGACTGTTGAGACAGCGCCTTGAAGTCACCAATGGTGTCTACCACCTGCCGCTCGACGTTGGCGATGGTTTGTTGCACCATTTGGCCGAGCCGACTAACGGCAGCCTTCTGGATATTGTCTACGGTTTCCGACACGTGGGATTCTTTTCGCTACAACACAGCATAGGTAAGATACCGTGAATAGATTTCAAAGTATAGAAATTGTAACGCATTCTAGCCTGGCTATCGGCTATTAAACCCGTTTATTTATAGTAGGTTACGATATAATTATGTTGCTAATTCTCGTTCATTATACCGGTGCTCATCTGACGTGAATTTGTTATTGATGCGCCATGGTGAAGCAGAACAACGGCAGACCACTGATTATGCCAGATCTCTGACCGCTGTTGGGTGTGGAGAAGTGCTTGAGGCAGCCGCGCTCGTCAGGCAGCGGCAACTGTTCATCGACCGGACACTGGTCTCACCCTATGTCAGGGCAAGGCAGACGGCGGATCTGATGGTTGAGGCTCTCGGGCTGCAGGCAGCGAAAATCTGTAGCGACATTACGCCGGATAGTACGCCGGTTGGCGCGTGCCATGCCCTTGAAGAACTGTTGGCAAATAGCAAAATTGCGCTAGCGGTGATGCACCAGCCCATCATCAGTCAGCTTATACTGTACCTCACGGGCATCAAGCAGCCGATGGCAACTGCTAATATCGTACTGCTGGAAGTGCCCGTACTGGAAAGGGAATGTTGTGATTTGATATGCGTACTTTAGCTGCTGTGGTGATCGGAGGTTTCCTGCTGTTTTTGGAGGCAGGAGCCCAGCCGAACGAGATAGAGACCTATCCTGGTGCCGAAATTGTTGAAAAAGAAGAGGCAACGCAAACCGCTGCCCATCTGGTGGTCCTCGGTGCGCTTGAGAAAATCAACCATGAACTGGTGCCGGAGAAATCCGAAGTTATAAACGGCGTGAAGTCTTCGACAACCTGGTACCTGCCTCAGGCCAGACGGACGCGGGATGTTGCCAGATTTTATGAGGAGCGCCTCCAAAGTCAGGGTGAGATTGTCTTTCAGTGCGTCGGCCGGTCCTGTGGCAGTAGCAGTTATTGGGCAAATCGAATCTTTGACCGCGCCATCCTGTATGGTCCTGAACAGTACCAGTTCTTCTATGCTTTGGAATTGTCCAAAGGCAGAGGTTTCCTTTCTGTTTATGTCGGTCAGCGTGCGACAAGAAAAATCTACGTCCATATGGAACAAATTCTGAAGCAATAATTGACTTGATGTCCTATCGGCGTAAGATGCGCCACCTGCCCAACAACCAGTATTTTTGAAATGAACAACCGGAAATCAACAACCATGACGATCGCGACTGCAGTTGCAGTTCACGCGTGCGTCGCCCTGCGCTGCAAGGAGGTCCTTTCCGGTTAGTTTGAAATAGTCAGCTATTTCACGAAAAGGCCTCTCACGTAGAGGCCTTTTTTTTTGCCTGAACTTTTATAACCAACGAGCCAGGAGAGTGGTTATGAGTGAATTACAACTGAAAAAAAATATTAGTGTGCTCTATGCGTTCAGCTTTTTTTGGCTGGCGCTGGTCATCATTCCCGTCATCGTGCCGTTCTTCGCCACGAAGGGCTTATCCCTGGCTGATGTATTCGTGCTGCAGAGTGTCTTTGCCTTGTCAGTGGTTGTATTCGAAGTTCCCTCTGGTTACCTGGCAGATATGATCGGTCGAAGAAGGGCGCTCATACTCGGCAGCGTGTTCCATGGAGTCGGTTTTACGCTGCTGTGTTTCGCTGAAAGTTTCGCTGGGCTTGCCCTGTTCGAGATTACAGTCGGTCTGGGCATGAGTCTTTTGTCAGGTTCCGACCTGTCCCTGCTCTATGACAGTCAGCTCGCGCTGAACATGTCACCGCAGGAAAAAACCCGCGGTATCGCGAGGTTCCGATTCATTAAAGCAACTGCGGAGGGTATAGCTGCTTTGCTGGGTGGTGTGCTGGTGCTCTGGTCGTTTGATGTTGTTGTCTACGTCAATGCCATTATTGCCTGGGTGCCGCTGTTCCTGTCTTTCAGGCTTGTGGAGGCACCTTACCAGCGGATGCAGGCGGAATCGCCGCTGTCGAATTTCAGGCGAATTTTGATGCATCTGTTTTATAGGGATTCGCTGCTCCGTCTGACGACGCTGGCGCTAACATTCTATGGTCTCTCGACATTTTATGTTGTCTGGTTGATTCAGCCGTACTGGGAAAGTTATGGCATACCATTGGCTGCCTTTGGTGCCCTGTGGGCAGCGAAAAACTTTACTGTCGGGGTTGCCGCTCGGTTTTGCGCTCCGCTGGAAGAGAAGTATGGGCCGGTCCCGGTGCTTGTCGTTATGGCGCTACTGCCGGTAGCAGGTTATCTGGGTATGGCAGCTGGTGGTGGTCTTGCAGGTATCCTGCTCTCGTTTACCTTTTACATCAGCCGGGGTTTCCACCAGGTGATACTGACGGATGCTTTCAACAGCCGGGTGCCGAGTGCGTTTCGGGCCACCGCCAATTCAATGACCGGATTCCTGTTCCGGCTCACGTTTATTGTGACCGGACCGCTGGTTGGCTTCCTGTACGAGTGGCAGGGTATGGCGGTGACACTGACTGCACTGGGCGTTGCTTCACTGTTGCTGTTCCTGGTATTGATGGTGCCATTGCTTCGGCAGGTCGCCGGTATTGTTGAAGCCGTGCCCGATGCGACCGCCTGACGGTCGTATCGGGTACTTTATTGCGGCGCACAAAGCATGTATGTTCTATCTGTCTTTGAGAATTTGGGAGCGGTCGTTGGTTGATAACATGTCGAAGCGGGGCTTCGCACCCTTGCGGTACCGATTCGAGTCGGAAACGCCTAAGTCGGGTGAAGTGACTGAAGTCGCTGATGGGGTGTTCTGGGCGCGTATGCCGATGGGAGGCAGGCTGAATCACATCAATGTCTGGCTGCTGCGTGATGATGATGGCTGGACCATTGTTGATACGGGGCTCAACCTGAAGGAAGTACAGAAGCGTTGGAGTCACATTTTCGAGAATCATCTCGAAGGTAAACCCATCAAGCGGGTCATCGCAACGCACCTGCACGGTGACCACACCGGCAATGCAGGATGGATCTGCGCAGAGCAGGGCGCTGAACTCTGGATGTCCCGCAGTGATTTTTTTATGTGCAAGGTGATGGCGGCAGATGGACCATCGGATGTACCTGAAGATGCACTCAAGTTCTACAGGCGGGCCGGATTCGACGAGGATCTGCTGAATCGCTACCGGGAACGTTTCGGGCAGTTTGGCGCCAACATTACACCACTACCGGCTGGCTACCATCGCATCACGGATGGTCAGTACCTCGATATCGGTGGTAGGGAGTGGCGAGCGGTTATCGGTCACGGTCATGCACCGGAACACGTGTGCCTTTACTGTCCGGAACTCAAGGTTATTATCGCCGGTGACCAAATCCTGCCTGAAATTACGCCGAACATCAGCGTCAATCCGTCTGAACCTACGGCTAATCCTTTGCGGGATTTCATCAATTCATGTGCCAGATTCAGAGAGCTGCTACCGCCGGATTTGCTGGTGTTACCGGCGCACCAGGGACTCTATGAGGGCGTGCACGAACGACTGACGGAATTGATTGACTGGCACGAAGTGGCGCTCGAAAAGCTCTATGAACTTTGCGCCGAACCGAAACGTGCAGTGGATGTCTTCCCTGCATTATTCAAAAGCAAAATCACTGACACCAGTTACTTCCCTGCAACGGGTGAGTCTATAGCGCACCTGCACTGTGCCCTGGAACGGCGAATGGTGCGAGTCGAAGAAGATGAGAATGGCGTTGCGTGGTGGACTCAGGCCTAGGCATGCGTGGCTGAATCGTTGCAATGAATATATTTGGTATAACCGGCTGGAAAAACAGCGGCAAAACCTCTCTCGTCGTCAGGCTGGTGAAGATTTTGGGAGACCGCGGATATTCTGTTTCCACCATGAAAAATACCCACCATCATTTTGATATTGACCAACCGGGGAAGGACAGTTTTTTGCATCGACAGGCGGGGGCCAGCGAGGTGTTAATTTCTTCGGATTCGCGTTGGGCGCTGCTACATGAGTTTTCCGGTGAATCGGAGTCATCAATGGAAGAGCTGATAGCCCGAATGAGTCCGGTTGATTATTTGCTTGTCGAGGGCTTTAAGCAGTCAGATCACCCCAAGATTCAGGTGATTCGTGTAGAAAATAACCGAGAGCAATTGCCCGATAACGTCACCAACCTCGTCGCCATTGCATCTGACGGGGATCTGAATCCCAAAGACTACGGTTGCAACGGACCTCTGCTGGATCTCAACGATGAAGGTCAGATAGCTGACTTCATCATTTCATTGTCAGCAGGGGCTAACGAGTCGGCATAGTGCGAGACCGACTGAATAATCGTGGCTAATTGGTACTTTCCTCTGCCTGTTTGAACCAGTGTGTGATGGCGTCTTTGGTTAACGCTCCACTTTGCGGGTGACGCTCCCCGTCTGCCTGATAGAAGTAGTTTCTCGGTAACTCTCCGCGCCACTCGGGGTCAATGATGAATTGCAGTCGTGACACATTGCTTCCTGTATAGAACCAGGAATCCAGGTTATTGCGATCCAGTATCCGCTGTACCTGCTTTTCATTTGCTTTGCTGTCCATCGAGATGAGTTCGATTGGCAGGTCTGGGCTTTCCCTCTTTATTTCAGCGATCAGTTCCAACTCAAGAAAACAAGGTGGACAGTCTGTTGCCCAGACAATTAGCAGCCAGGGACTTCCCTGGTTTCTCTTCTCAATGTTTTTGAGGCTATCTTCAGTGAAGGGGTGGGTCTGCGCCGCTGCGTGAATGCTGAAAATGATGCCCAGCAGCAAAGCTATCCATTGAAATCGTATCTTCCGTGAATTCATTTTACGGACCGTAACGGTATCAGACGATAGCCTTCATCTTCTGTTAACCAACTGAGGAGCACGCCTTCCTTTGAATTGATGAGCAGCGGATGATCAGAGTTGTTCCCGGTCGATGCTTGCAGTTTCCGAACTTCCCAGTCCTTCCCGCTGTTCCGTGAGGTGCTGGAATAGACATGAGTTGTGGTTCCATCGAATTCCTTCCAGACAATCCAGATACTGGTGTCTACATCAACAAGGATATGAGGGTGACTGGCTGAAGGTGCGGTGGATATTTCCCTAATGCCCGTCGCATTGCGAGTAGCGGCATCGATGTATCCATAGAATATACCTTGCCTCTTCGCCCCGGCGGTAAACCAGGTCACATGATGGACGCGATCATCTCCAGAATCAGCGACCGCCATCGCCGGTCCGTGATGGGGGCAGGCATCAATCTTCCAGTCGTCTACCGTAGCTTGGCTGAATTCCGGTTTGTTGTCGGATTCTCCGACGATCGAGAAGGCATGATCTCGGGTGTTCTGGTCGAAAATATGTCGCCAGAACAATGCGACACCGTCCTCCGCTGGTGCTGCTGCCAGTCTGCAACACTGACAACTGCGCGCCGCTACCCGAAAATTGGGTTCAAAACTGAGGCCGTTGTCCAGGGACACGGCAGCATAAATCGCCGCATCTTTATCACGCTTGTCTATCCAGGCGAGAAAGAGGTTTCCATTGTCAGCGATCTGCATAACTTCGAAACGATGCGTGGTCAGGAGGCCATCATCATTGACGGTTCTCACAGGTTCAAAAGTAACACCGGCATCCAGAGAGCGCGTGAACCGTATATCGCCGTTGAAACGTCCTTTTGTAACCTTCGACCAGGAGATGAAAATCTCGCCGTTCGTGCCTAGTGCTATTTTCGGGCGGTTTTCACCGTTCGCATATATCTTTTCGAGCTGGCTGTTGACCTGAACCGGCGAGCTGAATGAGTGACCAAAATCGTTCGATGTTGTCAGGTAAACATGCTCACCCTGCACGAAGACAATCAGCAGCTGACCACGGGGATCAACGATGGGCGTGGGTGTACGACCACAATGAACGTTAACTTCACCGTCCTCCGCGCAAATCAACTGGCTTTCAACCGGTGAGGAGGCAGTGGTAGTCAATGCGACTACCACCACCAATTTGATCATCCAGATAACAATTGAGTCTATTCGGGAATTCATTTCTCTACTCAATAATCAAGGGACGCTTCAAGAAACAGCGTTCGACCGGGCCAGGGATGATGGACAAAAGCAACTTCGTTGGTGACATTATCCATACCTACACTGAGCTTCAGGTTTTCGCTGACGCGGTAACTTGTTTTCAGGTTTACAAATAGATATTCGTCATGCGTACCGAATACGGAATCTGCCGTATCTCCGTTGTCCAGGTCTCCGAAACTGTTGGAAGCGTATCTGATACCACCACCCAGGTTCCAACGATCATTGATATGCCATGTCAGGAGACCGTTGGCACGCCAGCGAGGCATTCTTGGAAAGACATTGTCCTCCAGTGCCGGGTTAGGGTCGTTTTTCGTTATCTCGGCATCGAGGTAACTGAGGTTCAGGCGGAGCTCCAGGTTTTTATCAAACAGGTTGTACTGATTAATAGATAGCTCCACGCCATTGGTCACCACTTCGCTGACCGGCAGGAAAGTTCTGAGACTGGTTCCGCCGACTATACCGGTCTGGGAAAATATGACGTCCTTAATCTTTTCGTTGAAAATATTAAGGCGAACGCTGCCGCTGCCGAGATTAGTCTCAAACCCGAGATTGTGGTGTAGGCCCGCTTCCGGTTCAAGATAGGCGTTGGCCACTGACTTGGATCGAGTAGTCCTTTCATTCTGAAACAGTTCCTCGACAATCGGAAACCTGTAGGCCCGGGCAACAGAATAGGTCAGATGCCAGGCGCCAGGATTGAAAGCGAGAACGAACTTGGGCGAGAAATGATTTTCGGTGCGGTCGGGGTGGTGTTGGGTAACACCTCGCTTTATATAGAATCCGTCCTCGCTCTCCCATTTTTCGTAGCGACCGCCAAGGGTGAGGTGCCAGCTTGTTGAGACGGGATAGGCGATTTGCCCGAATAGAGCCTGCGTCTGGCTTTTCCCGCCGCTGGAATTTTCTATTTCAAGTTCGTAGCGATCATGGTGATATCCAGCGAGGAGATTGAGTCCGTCAACAGACAGGATGTCTGGTTTCAGAAGTTTGATATCGAAGGTAGACCAACCTGTGTCTCCGTATTCCCTGGAGGTATCGTATCCCGGGACGAAGGCCGGATCAGCCGGGTTAGCATTGGTCGACAGAGTTTCATCCTCGAGTATCGAGAAATGACTGATACCAAGTTCGAGGTATGAATAATCCCCAACAGGTCCTCGGCTCCTGCCACCAATCAGCAGACTCTTACGGTTGCTCTTGTCGAATGCGAAATCATCACTCTCGATTTCTAGCTGCATCCCATTTTGTTCAACCCAGCCATTCCACATTGGGGTGCCGTCGTCTGTCTTCAGGTAGTTTCTTACATCAATGTTATTGCTTTCGCGATCTTCAAAGGCGAGGTTCACCATGGTGAACCAGTCGTTGTGTTCGTAGCCAATCTTGAATTTAAGTTGATCAGCAGTGACTTCCGTTGCACCAGCGTTCCCATAGTAGAGCGCTGTATCGTTGTACTCGTTGACATCCATAACCCCGCCGCTCACCGGTGTAGCCTCGGTGCCTGCGGGTACGGTTTTGTCTTTGGAAAAGTAATAACTTTGCGGATGACTGTCGTTGGTCAGTCGGTTAAATGATCCGTAGACACTGAAATCTCCAATCTTGTCGCCATAGCTTAGAAAGATCTTGTGTCCATTCAGCTTGTTGTCGGATCCAAGAGAATCGAAATTCTGCTGAAAGCCCGAGATCTGAGTATGAAAATTGCGCTCAGTTGGTATGGCAGTCTCGATGTTGACGACACCTGCCATGGCATTTCCACCATATTCGGCTGAAAAAGGGCCGTAGAAAATACTTATCTCCGCTATCTCATCCGCGGAAACAAGAGACCACCGAGGTGATCCGTTCCAACGGGTTTGCAGAAAATAATGTAGAGGCACACCATCGGCAAAAACCATGGATCTGGCGGTCTGGAACATGTTGGACCCCCTAATGCCCATGGTGCCGTTGGCGTCACCAATGAAGCGCTGACGAATAATGATGCCTGGCTCGAATTTCACCAGGTCTTCGGTCGTCATCGCGTTAATGCTTTCGGCATCCCGTGGTGTGATACGGCTGACCGGGTTGTTGCTGGAGTCGGAGAAGGGGTTTCTCGTACCCCAGACGACAATCTCTTCGATTTGATGGTCTTCTGCTTGCTGTAAATCCGCACTGACGCCCGTGGATTTACCAATCGTAAGCAGGAGACAGATACATGTTAGTAGTCTGTGTGTATTGAATTGCGACATATGAAACTCCCATCATGGCTCACCATTTGTGAGCACATGAAAGATTCGAAAATAGACTTAGGAATCTGGGTCAGCGAAGACGCAGATTTACCTTGTGATATTTTGAAACTGGCTAAGTCGTTGGGAGAGCAGGTGGCGCGCGGGATTGATAGGAGTAATGTTTTCGAGTTAATGCCTCTGCAGTAGAGGTTGAAAAGTGAGTCCGCTGCTGATGGAACAGGGTATGAAGTTCACCGGTATCAGCGACAGCATCATCGAAGGAACAGGAGGCCCAGGTGAGGTCACAGTCTGCACACGAAGCTCCTGTCTGTCTGTCGTCGTCACTCTCGCCGTGATGAGAGTGGTGATGCTGCGTGTGCATGTCAGCTGCAGAAT
The DNA here is from genome assembly GCA_018656865.1 of Gammaproteobacteria bacterium. Lineage (GTDB taxonomy): Bacteria > Pseudomonadota > Gammaproteobacteria > Pseudomonadales > Azotimanducaceae > UBA9659. The sequence goes on from JABHYO010000088.1 coordinate 20,593, forward strand.
CATCGACGTTCCGCAGTGCCTGTATTGATCCAAGCCCTTTGCTGCCATCGCACAGGACGATAGCGAAATCAAGCAATCCGCTTCCCGATTTTGCGATCATCAATCCCTGGGGAACGACACCTCGTACGCACAGCGCAAGCAGCAGTAAGAGAATTACTGAGCTTTTAAGAAAAGAGCCTTGGGTGCGTATATTGATAGTGAACCGGAACTCAAAGATTCAATTTAGGTGAGAGATTGTATTCTGAATGAGGTTCGCTCTTGATGACTTGCATCAATAGATTCCTGGTATGCCTGGTAACCAACATTGTCAGTGAGGTCACGCCTTGCATCTTGTGAGAACGGAACCAGACACCAGCCAGTGAGGTTGAAAGTAAAAAATGTAATACTGAGTTTTCAAGCTAAAAGGAATTTTGCCCAATTAAAGTTTTAGTCTGTCTGATTCTGTTTGTAGTGTCCGCCGAATGTCAGTCGCAGGATGATCTGCTAACGATAAAGTTTGCAGCTAAGAGCCAGTTGCGGACAACTTTAAACTGGATAAATAGTAAGTCCGATCTAATCTACAGTGGCGACCAGCATTTGGAGCATGAGAGTGAGATTCTGGATCTGGATGGCGTCGATATGGTTGACGATAGCCGCCTAGGCGGCGATCCCTACAGCGCGCTTGGCAAATTATTTTATACGCGCGGCGAAGAGCCGGGCCAAATCGGGAGCTGTACTGCTTCTTTTTTGGGATCGCCAGATACATTGCTGACAGCGGCTCATTGCGTCATGTCTGAGGTAGGTGTCTGGAATACTAACTTCATCTTTGTGTCACCGTACGGTGTTGATGGTGCTGAAATGTACTCGGTCAATTGCATAGCGCTACCTAAAAAATGGGGTTCTCTCCTGGGAGAAAATGCACTGCAAACGGACTTTGCTGTCTTGCAGGTCAATCGGCCGACGTCATCTCGCCCACTCGAATTTCAACCATTAATGCCGAAGAAGTTACGCGTTGTTGGATTTTCAGATCATTGCTGTTCAGGAAAGCATCTTGTTGAACTTGAGGTGAATGAATATGAGGTCTTCGAGTTTGGCCTCTCCCTGCGTCTGGATAACAATCCAATGGGTGAAGGAAGCAGTGGTTCGCCCTGGATAGATAGCGAATCGGGGAAAGTGGTAAGCGTGAGTTCTCATTACCATGATGGACGAAACCTGAAGATAGATGGTCCGAAAATTGGTAAGCGGTTAGATCGAATTGTTCGTTACGCCCACCAGGGGTGCAATGACTAGCTGCAAGTTCAAGCCTGGGCCAGATGATCGGGTCTTGGATCAGGTTTGAGAAAAGTTCGCCTCTCCAGGGAAGAGGGGGATAACATAAGTCGATTTGGGAGAGGCAAAGCATGAGCATGAGAGTACTACTAAGCGTATGTATGCTGTCTTTATTATGTGGGCGAATCGTTGAAGCAGAACCCTACCTGGAGGAGGTGCTGACGCTCTCGCAATCCAGCAAGCTGATTGCTGGCTGTGAATCCTACGCGCAAGAAAATGAACTCGCACCGCTCACCATGGCTGTCTACGACGCTGCCGGGAATTTGAAACAATTCGTGCGTCAAGATGGGGCGATGCTGCTCAGTGCTGAGTTCGCTCATATCAAGGGGCGAACTGCAGCAATGTCTGGATTGGCGACGAGCGAACTTGCCGCCATAGAGTTTGAGAACAAAGAACAGCCCCTGGGTATCCGATATGTGCGAGACCTCACCGTTGTTCAGGGTGGTGTTGCTGTGGCGTCGATCTCAGGCAAGCACCTTGGTGGATTTGGCGTTTCAGGTGCACCTGCGGAGCAGGATGAGGCCTGCGGAGATGCAGGCGTTGCAAGCATGCAGGGCAAATAGCGTTGTAGACATGGCCGCTGAATCATTCGTCTGTTTCAGTCATTGCCTTAGGGGCCGCTCCTCGTTGGCTTGCTGAACGGGTGAATGATAGTCTGCCTGTTCGCTCATTCATCAGGTTTCATCATGGCGGCTTTTGGTTCACAAACGACAACAGACGAAGTTTTAAAGGGTATCGATCTAACAGGTAAGATCGCGATAGTCACCGGTGCCTCCGGAGGATTAGGCGCCGAAACAGCACGTGCCCTGGCGTCCAAAGGCTGCAGCGTAACCATCGCAGCAAGAGACCTGTCCCGGGCCGAAGCCATGGCCGCCGAGATTAGGACATCCACCGGGAATGACAGCATCGATGTGGGCGAACTTGAGCTGGACAAGCCGGATAGTGTCCGAAGGTTTGCATCGAACTATCTCGCCAATCACGATAGCCTCAACATCCTCATTAATAACGCAGGTGTCATGGCTTGCCCGCTGGATCGAACAGCCGAAGGCTGGGAAATGCAGTTTGCCACTAATCATTTAGGACACTTTTTGCTGACTTGTCTGCTTAGCCCGGCGTTGGTGAATGGCGCGCCTGCCCGCGTCGTTAATCTGAGTTCAGGTGGCCATAATTTCGGCCCGATTGATTTTGACGACATCCATTTCAATCATCGGGACTACGACAAATTTGCCAGCTACGGCCAATCCAAGTCTGCCAATATCCTGTTTTCCATTGAATTAGATAATAGATTGAAGGATAGGGGTGTCAGAGCCAATGCGGTTCATCCAGGAGTTATCGTGACGGACTTAGGCAGACATATGACACAGGAGGACATCGAGGCTATTACCGGCAACCGGCCTGAGGGTTCTCCGCCTATGGAATATAAGGAAGTCCCCGCTGGCGCTGCGACATCGGTCTGGCTGGCAACGTCACCCGAACTTGAGGGCACAGGTGGTCAGTACGCTCAGGATTGCCAGTTAGTAGCGCCCGATGGTCCTGAAGCGGGCACGGGTGGCTGGGCCAGCTGGGCGCAGGGAGATGACAATGCCGCGCGGCTCTGGACACTGTCTGAAGGAATGTTGGGCGAAACATTTAACATCTAACAGGTTCAGCGAGACTCGTGCTCACCCCTAATATCAAATGCGATCCTGATTTCTCGGTTTTACCCTGTGCTCACCCAACCTGAATGAAAGCCATAGGGAACCCTGAATGGCATGATGATTGTTGCTACAGGACCTGCGTCGATATGCTGTGCATCAAGGATCACGCATTCACTTTGGTTTTCAGTTTCATCATGAACAAAAGCCACAAGGTAATAACGAAGGGGTCAGGACCAAGTGCCAGGTCCACTGATCGTTAGTGAAAGCGTGGTCGTCGCAGGACGGAGACTTGGCCACGAAATGTCTCTGTGTCGAGAACAAAACTCCTGTTCAGGTATTGTCTGATCTTAAGTATGGTTTCTTCTGATAGTACTTCGGAACGATAAGTCGGTATCTTCTTGCTCGTTCAGCACAAAGCAAAGGCTATTGGTTCGGGCACCTGGTCCTGACCCCTAGTTTGTTTCGTGCCTAGTTTCGACCCCTAGTTTACTGGAACCGGTCGGTTGCTCTCCCCATATACACAAGTGATGTTGTAATACTCACCACAGAACTCCGCCCCTGGAATGAAAGCGGGAATGTCATCCTTCGCCAGAATGCCCGTGGCTACCAGATGAGCGAAGACGGGGCCTTCATCGCTCATACTGACCCAGGTGATGTGATCCATACTGTCGGATGTCGCCGGGTCACCCATGTCGCCGCCCGTTGTCGCCAAGCGCATGTAGTCTTGCCCTTGACGCACCGTGTGTTTGTAGTCGTGCTTATGCCCTGCGAGCACCGTGTAACCACGGCCCTCAAGCGCCTTTTCGATGAGTGCAAAATTGGCGTTGTCGTACTCCCACGCCGGTTTGTGCAAGAAAACAAACGTCCAACGCACGTCAGGGTGTGAATCAACGACACCAGTCGCCCAATCACGTTGGGTATCGGAAATCGCGGGGAGGAAGATACTTTGAGCGTACTCGTATAGCCCCGGTATCGTTTTAGCACGCTCCATTGCCACATCCCCACCCTGGGCTTTGTAGAGTTCTAGATTGATCAACCAGTCCTTTTCTAGTTCCGGCGCAAGAGCCGGTGGTGGGTCTTCGGTGCTCAGCGCGATGAACAGCACGTTTTTGTATAGGAAGTGGTAATAGGCGCGACCCGAGCGCTCCTTCCAAAGTTCGGCCGACTCGTCGTTGGCCACATCATGATTGCCAACTACAAAGAAGAGCGGTGCTTCGAGTTGGTCGACCATGTCGTCAATCTCGCGCCACTCGCTCGACAACACCTGTTTGTCTGTTACATACCCTTCAATGTAGTCACCCACACTCATCACGAACTCTGGGCGCAAGAGATTTACCTTCTTGAGGATGGCAGGAAATACACCCGGACGGTGACCGCCTGTTCGATCCGTGATGATAGAGAACTGGAAATCATCAGGATCGTTCAGAAACTTCAGATGAGTCCATGGTCTGGCCGCCTCCGGCGCCCCACTGAAATCTTCATCACTATGAAAAGAGGCCTGCGAGTTTATATTGCTCGCCGAACAACCCCACAGGTTGACAACGAAAGCGAAACCGACAAGACGCACCTGCCTAGCTATTCTTAAATTCACGACGCCTCCTCCTTAGTTGAGAATCACCAACACAATCTTGAAGATAGAAGATATAGACGGTATCGACAAGTTAACCTGCTATGAACGCTAGAATCGGCGGATGCCCACATACAAGCGCCATCGATTTCCTCCTGACATCATCTAGCTTGCTAATTAATCAGAGCTTCCCTGGCGTCTTGCTCAAATGGTGTGTCGGGCTGCGAGCGACCTACTGACCAGCAACCTTCAGGTTAGCTTCCTGGCTTTGAAGGTATTCTTCATAGGTACCATTGAAATCATTGAGGCGCTGGTCCTTGATCTCAATAATTCGGGTTGCAATCGATGATACAAACTCCCGATCATGACTGACGAAGATAAGCGTGCCGTCGTAATTTTCAAGCGCCAGATTTAATGCCTCGATGGCTTCCATGTCGAGGTGATTGGTTGGCTCATCGAGCAACATGACATTAGGCTCAGACATAATCAGCTTGCCGAACAGCAATCGGTTTTTTTCACCGCCGGAACAAACATGAACTGATTTGTCGAAATCCTCTGAAGAAAACAGCAGTCTGCCCAGCGTTGCGCGGACAATCTGATCATCGTGGCTGGGTTTGCGCCATTGGCTCATCCAGTCGAACAAGCTGATATTCTGCTCAAACACTGCGTGCGTGTCCTGAGGGCAATAGCCGAGCTGTGCATTTTCAGCCCATTTAATAGTGCCAGATTGCACATCAAGATCATTCATCAAGCATTTCAGGAGAGTCGATTTACCAACACCATTTTCACCGATGATGGCTAGCCGGGTTCCTGCCTCGATAATCATGTTGCCACCATTAAAGAGCTTCTCGTCTTCAAAACTGTGGCCAACATCTTTCAGCGTCAATGCCAGTCTGTGCAGCTTTGACTCCTGGTTGAATCGTATGTAAGGGCTGACACGACTGGAGGGTTTGATTTCATCCAGCTCAATTTTTTCTATCTGACGGGCGCGAGATGTCGCCTGTCTCGCCTTGGATGCGTTAGCCGAGAAGCGACTGACGAAGTGCTTAAGCTCAAGGATCTGGGCTTTCTTTTTCTCGTTCTGCGATTGCATTCGTTCGCGAGCCTGAGTCGATGCAGTCATGAAATCATCATAGTTACCCGGATAGACTTTCAACGTACCGTAGTCAATATCAGCCATGTGGGTGCAAACTGCATTCAGGAAGTGGCGATCGTGAGAAATAATAACCATGGTGCTCTTGCGCTCATTAAGAACAGCTTCGAGCCAGCGGATGGTATGAATATCGAGGTTGTTGGTCGGTTCGTCGAGCAACAATATATCGGGATTGGAAAACAGGGCCTGGGCCAGCAATACTCTCAGCTTCCAGCCAGGGGCGACCTCGCTCATGGGTCCATAGTGCATCGACACGTCGATTCCAGCACCTGTCAGAATCTCGCAGGCACGGCTCTCGGCGCTGTATCCGTCCATTTCTGCAAATTCCACTTCCAGATCAGCGACCTTAATACCATCTTCTTCTGACATGTCAGGGAGGCCGTAGATTCGCTCTCGCTCCTGTTTTACCTCTGCCAGTTTTTTGTCGCCCATGATGACGGTATCAACAACACTGTATTCCTCGAAAGCGAACTGATCCTGACTCAATTCGCCGACTCTGAGGTGCTCGTTGATCGAGACGTTGCCTGAAGTTGGTTGCAGCTGGCCGGACAAAATCTTCATGAAAGTCGATTTGCCGCACCCATTAGCGCCAATCAGGCCATAGCGATTGCCGTCAGAGAATTTTGCTGAAATGTTCTCGAACAGGGGTTTGCCACCAAATTGCATGGTGATGTTTGCTGTCGTAATCATGAAATTCCGTCTAGAAAGGCAAATGAGGGGTTTTCTCGGGAGCGCACTATAAAGTGTTAGAGGCAGATCGTCGAGCTGTGGAGACCGAGTATTTGGATCTAGTACCTGAGGAAGAAGATGCGATGCATGCGGGCGTAGCCTGTAAGTCCAACCATGCACTACTGTGCAAGCCGCAGCGAAAGCGGGCCGAGCAAGCTAGCCCACGCCGTTATCTCGTCATAAACGGCAACATTTCATCGAGTAGTGTGGCCAAACTATGCTATGGGGAGGACTATGTACTTGGTTGATAGAGAAATATGTGGTTAATTCCTCTTATGCGCAAAGCGACGTTAGGCCAGACTGACATCTACAGCACGCCATGAATAGTGTTAGAAATATTGTCTCACGTAGGGAGGAATTCGATGAAATATCTGTATATCACTTTACTACTACTTGTGGCCGGATGTGGAGCAAGCGGTAGGATTCCAGATCAGGAGGTATCCAAGGCCGATGGGGAGGTTGTCTGCAGACAAGAAAGAATTACCGGCAGTCACCGGCAAGAGACCGTCTGCCGAACCAAAATGCAGATAAGGCAGGAAACAAAAGATGCCAAGGAACTGATGCGCCGTGCACAGGAGATGAGTACCATTGGACCATCTACCACCAACAAACCATAGAAAGCGGGCCGCGTGGAACTGGGCTTGGACGAGGGGTGGATTGAGCTTGGCGCGGGCGACGTTGTGGTACAGCGCGCTACTCGGCACGCATGGCGCTTGGTTGGAGACGAGCCGTGTCGAATTGCGTGGGTTCTGATTTCTAGTTCCAACTACGCATAAGAGTTAATGGTACAGGATTTGTCAATTGCAGAATAAAGAAGTACGGCTCAAAAACTCCACGCTCTTCTACTACAGTGTGACCGAAATACCGGTGATGATGGGCTTTTTCCCGGCAGCGGTCTTTATCCCCCGTTTTTACGCCAGTGATGTGGGCGTACCCCTCGCGCTTGTGGGTACTTACATTCTGCTTGCTCGTATAGTCGATGTGATCACGGATCCACTGATGGGATTCGTCAGTGATCGGGTGCGTACACCCTGGGGCCAGCGCAAGCCGTGGGTGTTGCTGTCCGCACCAGTCATGATGCTCGCCATCTATATGTTGTTCATGCCGCCGGAAGGCGCCGGTGGTTCCCACATGCTGTTCTGGATGCTGGTACTAGGTTTGGGTCAGACCATGGTCATTATCCCCTACTGGTCCTGGGGCGCGGAGCTATCCAAGGACTATAACGAACGGTCAAGAATCACGGGCTGGCGAGCGCAGGCAGGCATTGTTGGTAATTTTGCCACCCAGTTTATTCCCATCATGGCGGCAGTGCTCTTTGCCTACTCCACAGATACCAAGTCAGTACTGCATATGGTAGGGATAACGATCATTATCCTAATGCCGATCTGCGTTCTGATTACGGTATCGAAAGTCCCGGAACCCGTACGGCCTCCTCAAGATCGAGTGAAGGTCATGGACGGTCTGAAACTGATGATCACCAATGGTCCGTTCCTGCGTCTGGTGATCGCCTTCATGATTGGCCAAATAGGTTTGAACATCACCACGCCGCTGTATCTGTTTTTCCTCTCTGATGTACTTGGCGCGGAAGACAAAACCCCCTACATCTTAAGTATCTACATGGTTACCAGTTTCGCCTCGGTACCTTTCTGGGTCTGGTTGTCGACCAGGATTTCCAAACACCGGGCTTACGTCTGCGCTTTTGCCTTGATTGCCTTTGCCCATCCGTTCTATCTGTTACTGGGCGAAGGCGATGTCTGGTGGATGATTCCTGTTACGTTGCTGACCGGGTTTGCCTCGGGTGGATTCAGCCAGATGTTGCCAAGTGCCATGAAAGCAGACGTGATCGACTATGACACCCTGCGCACGGGCGAAAATCGGGCCGCGTTGTTCTTTTCCGCCTGGTCCTTCGCGCAGAAATCTACAGCGTCAATTGGAGCGGCCATTGCCATGTTTGGCTTGGCGCTATTAGGATTCAACGCCGAACCAGGTGCGGTGAATGGGCCGGGTGAACTCTTTGGCTTGAGGTTTCTGTTCTCTGCGTTCCCGTCGATCTTTTTCTTAGGCGGGGCGCTGATTATCTGGAATTTCCCCATTACCCCAGAAAGACAGGCAGAGATAAGAGCCGAAATTGAGGCGAGGGCGGCGAAAGCGACAAGCGTTTAGTAGGCGCTAGATTACGAATACCGATGATCACATGGATCTGGCGGCCTCCTTGAGTCCCTGGAACATGACGTCATAGGCACCGAGCAGAAAATCCACAGCCCCCTGTTCCTGCCCGGCTTCGGCCTCGACTTCACTTCGGTATTCCATCCGGCAGGAGTCGGGCCCGGTTGGGATCAACTGGCCCCAGGCTTTGTAGCGGGTCATACCCGCAGGCATCACGTTGATGATCGACAGGCTCCAGGCGAAATTCTTGTGATCCAGGGAATCAAGGCGCTCACTGACCGGATCTGGGATGCCGGTAGTGTGCATGTGCCTTACCATACCAATGCCGTCCCCCTCGATGTCCACAGCCTCCAATTGCACCGGCCACCACTTCTGAATATCACCGAAATCTGTCAGCAGCGACCAGATTTTTTCAGCCGCTGAATCCATGTCTTTGATTACTTCAAGTTTTCTCACGGGATCTCCTCCTGCCTGCCTGGCGCGGCATGCTGGCGTTTGTCTTCTGCTTTAATGACCCTGGATTTACTCCTTCGTCATTTGCCTCGATTGTACACTTATTGGTTTCGGATTGGGCACGGCTCACGACCCTCTCGGCGATTCTCTTCGAGAATAGCGTGCCGGATAATTGAATCGCATTTGCGATTCAATGTATGACACGGAAACCAATTCAAGCTACGACTACCCTGTGCGACCGATTACCGTTAACTGCTGGTCGTGTATAACTTGCCTAATAGTGTCGATCAAACGCCGGTAAGAAGGGCTTGTGTTGGTGTCCTTGTTATAGGTTAACTCTATATCCAAACTCATATCTAAATCGTTTACCTCAATCCCCATCAGGCGGCCATCAGACAACCAGTCTTTCAATGCTGCTCTTGAAGCAATAATCAGATGGTCGCTTCCCATGGCTAAATCAACAAGCAACCAGGGCTGTTGTAGTTCTATAGCGGGGCAATTGCGCTCCAGAAGTTCGAACTCTTCCGTATTGGTTAGTCGTTGATCAATCTGTCGTCGCAAGTAGCTACCGTCATAAGTTATGGCCGGAAAGCGAATAAGTTCAATGGCGCTTATTGATGGTGAAGAGAGCAACGGATGTTCAGGACGACAAGCCACTACAAGTTCCTCGCGATAGAGTATTTCACGTATTGGTGCTTTGTTTCGAAACTGAGGATCCCGGCCAGCGACAAAAAACTGAATATCGCCCCGGGTCAATTGGTTCTGCAGGCTGCCGACGTGGGCGACGGTACTGTTTAGACGAACCTCAGGGTACTGCTGATGAAATTGCATCAATACCGGGCTTAGCAGATGATTGGCAATGAAGATTCCCATTCCGAATGCCACCGATCCCTCGCGGGAATCGCGTGTTGCTTCGATGTGTGTGTCCATGTCTTCCAGTGAATGTAAAACGATCTCTGCATGAGTAGCGACAATACGACCGAACGCGGTGACAAACACATTGCGACGGTCTCGACGAAACAACATCACACCCAGGCGTCGTTCAATACTGGCAATGGACTGGCTCAGCGCCGATTGAGAGATTCCGGCGTTGCTTGCAGCTCGGTTGAAATTCAGCGACTGCATTAAGAGCCAAACATGACGCAATTCTTTCACGGTGAGTCTAGGTTTTGTATCAGAGACGAATTTATCTTCCGCAATATTGTCCATTCGCGTTGCTCCAAAAAACTTAGTTGGTTGAGGATTCAACTTTCATGAGAAGTCATACTAATATGTTATATTAAACATATTAATATAAATTATAAGTTGTTGATTTATATAACAAAAAGATACTATTTTGTCGTTAGTTGAGTATCATCAGAGGCGAAGATAGCAAGAAATGTATGAAGCTATCTGAATGACCAATGAGCACGTGAAAGTATTGGAAGATCTACTTGGCATCTTGAATGGCCACAATAGTACCGGTGCTGCAACCCGCTGGGTTGCCGTTCTTTCTGTTGGAGAGTGCAATTTTGATAAAACTGAAGCTTGGGCTTTATCGGAAAATCGACGTTATTTGTATCAACTAGGGGATGGGTTACATGTCAATTAAAATTAGAGTTCGCATATTTAGAGTCTCAAGGGTATGCGCGATAGGTTTGGGTCTGTTGTTGCCCTTCGCGTTTGCAACAACGCAGGCCGAGGCCGCAAAGCAAGAAAGGGTTATTGAGGAAGTAATCGTGACGGCGCAGAAAAGAGAGCAGTCGTTAATGGATGCGGCAATTGATGTCACCGCTTTTTCAGGCGACCAGTTAACTGAAGCCGGGATTGACGATGTCTTCGGTATAGCCAAGGCGGTTCCAGGGGTCACGATCCAGAACACAGGAGCCAACCCGCAAATATTTATGCGAGGAGTGGGTACAAGGATCACCGGCACGGGACTGGACAGCGGTGTTGCTGTTTACGTCGATGACCGATTCGTTACGAGACAGGGAGGTCAGGTATTCGATATTTACGATGTTGAACGCGTTGAAGTCCTAAAGGGCCCTCAAGGTGTGCTTTTTGGTCGCAATGCAACAGGCGGCGCCATCAGAATCATTTCAAAAGAAGTTTCGGATGAGCTTGAAGGTGAATTAAGTCTTGGCTATGGAAGTGACAGTTATCAGATGGTTAGAGGATTTGTTAACGTGCCTGTCAACGATGATTTTGGGATAAGAGTATCGGCTCAATCACGGCAACGTGACGCGTTTAAGGAAAACATCATTCCGGGCGCAGAAGACTTTGACGACTTGGATGCGCAATCAATCCGTGTCAAGGCTCGGTGGGACGTATCAGATAACTCTACTTTGAAATTTACTTACGACAGATCGAAAGCCACTGATTTGTCCAGCTCTGGAGCAATAAGCCTGGATGGTGGTAATAGCAGAGGGATTTCACTCGGTGGCATAACAACAACTGAAAGAGATGAAATAGCCTCGTCAATGGGGACGGATCCGTCATATGGAAGTCCTAAGATAGAGAGTGACTCATTTCAGCTTCGTTTTGAGACTAGTTTATCCGATAGCCTGGAGCTGGCGGCGTATGCTACTTATCTAGACTATAGTAGTTCTAAACCTGGGGATTATGATGGCACATCATTTCAGGATGTAGAGGTTGAATATGCAATCTCTGAATCAAACGACTTTGGTTTCGGTTTCGAGGTGAGCTCCGATTCCGGTGGCCCACTGACCTGGGTGGTTGGGGCCAATTACTTTGAAGGTGATGCTGAATCTGACTTTGACCTCAGGGTTGGCCCTGCAGGAGGCGGGTCCGTTAAGTTGTCGGTAGGATTTGCTGAATACCAGAACACGAGTTACGGGGTGTTTGGCTCTCTAGACTACGATTTCAGCGAGAGATGGACGCTGACCGTTGGCGGCAGGTACAGCTATGAAGACAAAGAAAATGATCTATCTACCTCTTCAATAGGAGTGGCAACCGTGAGTCCTGTGCCAGCCAGTGATTCAGACAGCTGGAACGAATTCACGCCTAAGGTAACCCTAACGTATAACCTGGACAACGGAATTGTCTATGGTACGTTCGCATCAGGCTTCAAAAGCGGGGGATTTAATCATCCATTGAGAGAGGGTACGGTAATCGATCCCGAGACACTCGACATGATCGAGCTAGGTTATAAAGCTGATCTTACGGATTCCTTAAGGCTTACAAGTTCATTATTTGTATACAGCTACAAAGATCTTCAGGTCACTAAAGCCGCGAGCGAAGGCGCAACGGTAAGTACGGAAAACGCAACGGACAGCGATATCAGAGGGATAGACGTCGACCTGACCTGGGCTGCCACCGACAAGCTGACATTAAAAATCAACGCTGAGTATCTTGATACAGAATATGAGGATTATGAGACCGCGGGTAGGGCTCCGAACACTGTGCTGACAGGAGATCCGGCTGCAATTGGTTACGGATTTGTGTTTTTCAATGCGAAGGGTCAAGAAATGCTTAGGTCTCCCGAGCTAGCGGTGTATGCCGCTGTGCAGTACGACTCGCAACTTAGCATTGGAGGTCGTGAAGGAAATTTGTCACTAAACATGAATTATGCATGGAAAGATGACTACATTTTCGATTTTGAAGTTGATCCCTTAGTCGATGTTACCCAGGACGCACATGGCATCCTCAATGCACGAGCCACATTGGCAATTGAAAAAGTGTCTTTGTCTGTGTGGGGTAAAAACCTGACGGATGAAAAATATTTCTTTGACAAGGTCGTGGCCGCTTCGAACAACCGTGGGAATTATGGCCACCCTCGTACATACGGCGTTGACTTTGCATATAGGTTCTAGGGCTTAAATGCATTCAAGAACTAATATGCCAACTTCATTCCTTTGATGAAGTAAAAGGGTTAGTAAGATCCAATGTCGCATACGGTTCAGAATATCTTGGACCGTATGCCCCACCGCAGACATCAGGAGTTGATTTCATCTACAACTTCTAGAATAAGATGGATCTTTAGAAAAAATATAGACTTAAGCGTTAGGAGTTGATGTTTTGAGAGTTAAAGTTACTACGTTAGTACTTTCTTCGATTGTCTCTATGTGGACCTTTGCAGAGGAGTCCGTATATTCAAAGCCGACTCGAGCAGACTATCCCAGGGATGTGTTTTTTGGAGATACGCATCTGCACAGCAGGTTGAGTGCTGACGCGTATAGCTTGGGAAACATGAATCTCACGCAAGCCGACGCGTATCTCTTTGCTCAGGGGCAAGCAATGACTGCTCATAATGGCATGCAGGTGCAGTTAAGGCGGCCATTGGACTTTTTGGTGGTCTCGGACCATGCAGAATATCTCGGTGGTTATTATCGCTACAACGTCAATGATCCCTCCGTCATCAATACCGAGGCAGCAAAAGTTTGGAAGGCAGCTTTAAAGGCTGGCAATCCTGACGCGCTGATCGCTGCCTTTAGTGCGAGCATGCAGGACCCGGAAAACAACCCGGCATTCCCGGAGAGCGTTAGGCAATTAATTTGGCAAGATGTTGCGGAAACCGCCGACCGCCATAATAAGCCGGGACAGTTTACCGCTTTAATTGGTTATGAATGGACTGTCTCCATTAGGGGAAATAACCTGCATAGAGTGGTTGTTTATCGCGACGGCGCAGACAAGGCTGCTCAATTACCTCCTTTTTCTGGCCAGGACAGTCTCGATCCTAGAGATTTATGGGCGTCACTGGATCGTTACGAAAAAAAGACGGGCGGTGAAGTCATGGCCATTGCTCATAATGGCAATATCTCCAACGGCATGATGTTCCCCAATGAATCTGTTGACGGGAAGCCCCTGACGAAAATATACGCTGAAACCCGATCCAGGTGGGAACCTATTTACGAAGTGACTCAGGTGAAAGGCGATGGAGAAGCTCATCCCACACTTTCCCCAACGGATGAATTTGCCGATTTTGAAAATTGGGATAAAGATAATATTGGGCGAACCGCAAAAAAAGAAGATTGGATGCTGCAGCACGAATATGCCAGAAGCGCACTCAAGCTGGGCTTGGATTTCGAGGCGAGTCTCGGTGTTAATCCATTCAAGATTGGTTTGATCGGAAGTACTGATGGTCACAACTCTTTATCCACAGCGGAGGAAGACAATTTTTTCGGCAAGTTTCCAGCGTCTGAACCACATCCAAACCGTATGAAAAACAGAATGGCGAACGATGTGATGTGGGAAAACACCTTCATTGTTGCTTCAGGTTATGCAGCCGTTTGGGCGAAAGAAAACACTAGAGCATCTCTATTTGATGCGATGAAACGCAAAGAAGTTTATGCAACCACAGGATCTCGAATTACTGTGCGATTTTTTGGTGGCTGGAATTTTGAAGAAGATCTTGATGATGCACCTAACTATCTTGATACGGCCTATGAGCGAGGGGTTCCTATGGGTGGTGACCTGACTGCAGCACCTGAAAGTCAGGCACCGCGTTTCCTGGTCGCTGCTACGAAAGATCCCGATGGTGCCAATTTAGATAGAGTCCAGATTGTTAAGGGTTGGAGAGACGAGAAGGGGGTGACGCACGAGCGCGTCTATGATGTTGCTTGGTCCGGCGGCCGTGAGATCGATACTGTAACAGGCAAGCTGCCTGCTGTCGGTAACACCGTTGACGTAGAAGCCGCCAGTTATACAAACTCAATTGGAGCCGCGCAGCTCAGTACAACCTGGACAGACCCTGACTTTTCCAAAAACGAGAGAGCCTTTTACTACGCGAGAGTGCTGGAAATACCGATACCTCGCTGGACGACCTATGATGCTGCGTTTTTTGAGTTACCTGTACCCAAGAACGTACCAGAAACCATACAAGATCGAGCCTATACGTCTCCCATCTGGTACACGCCCTAAGGCGTGACTAGTTTTTTGGGTCCGGCCTAATTTTTTCGCTTCTGTGATTTAGTCGCAAGATTTCGCTCGATATTAATATCTCTTTGTACTGCAGGTATTACTGGTTTGGAGGAGTGGTATGGGTGGTTTACATATTGCTCTTTGCAGGCATTCAATTACAGCTTCAGCAACGTGGCTGATCAATTTTTATTATAAAAGGAGGCCACCATGCCAATTCGTCTACCTGGTTTAGTACTAGGGTTGTTGTTCGGATTCGGCGCGGTGGCGGACCCTTATTCAACGCCCGTTGACAGTGATTATCCGAAGAATGTTTACTGGGGTGATACTCATCTCCATACACGCAATTCCGCTGATGCCTATTCCCTGGGCAATCTAAACCTTACTCCCACAGATGCCTTTCGATTTGCCCAGGGTCAGGAACTCATTGCACACAATGGTATGCGCGTTCAATTACGACGCCCCCTGGATTTTCTCGTGGTGTCAGATCATGCGGAGTATCTCGGTGGCTTTTACAGATTCAACCTCGATGATTCGCTGGTTAGAGGCACCGATGCGGCTAAAAAGTGGCAGGGCTTCGTAGATGCCGGAGAAACAGCAAAAGTCTACGCGACGTTTGTGGCCAGCATGCAGGACCCTGAAAATAATCCTCCATTACCTGAGGCCAGCCGTCGTGCGATTTGGGAAGATGTTGCACTGACTGCTGATGAGCACAATAAGCCAGGTCAGTTTACAGCGTTTATCGGTTACGAATGGACGGCGATGATCGAAGGCAACAATCTACATCGGGTTGTTGTGTATCGCGATAGTGCCGATAAGGCGAAGCAGCTTCCCCCATTTTCAGCACAGGATTCTCTGGACCCAAGAGAGCTCTGGAAGTCATTAGCGCGTTACGAGGAAGCCACCGGCGGTGAAGTGATGGCGATTGCGCACAACGGAAATCTTTCCAACGGAATGATGTTCCCTAGCGTTTCCGTTGACGGTAATAAAATTGACCGTGCTTATGCGGAATTACGATCTCGTTGGGAGCAGATTTATGAAGTCTCTCAAGTTAAGGGTGATGGTGAATCTCATCCAACGTTATCACCGAACGATGAATTCGCTGATTTTGAAAATTGGGACTGGGACAATATAGGACGTTCACAAGCCAAAGAAGACTGGATGCTCAAGCATGAGTACGCACGTGGCGCATTAAAGCTGGGGCTTGAATACGAACGCACGCTTGGTGTTAACCCCTACAAAGTAGGTCTCATCGCCAGCACCGATGGTCACAACAGTATTTCAACACCCGAAGAAGATAATTTTTTCGGTAAGTTCCCTGAATCAGAACCGGGGCCCGAACGGATGGAAAACACATTAGCCGGTCGCCTGTGGGAAAATTGGCGAATCGTTGCGTCTGGTTACGCGGCAGTCTGGGCTAAAGATAATACCCGTGAGTCAATCTTTGACGCGATGAAGCGTCGTGAAGTCTATGCCACGACTGGATCGCGCATTTCTGTCCGATTCTTTGGCGGTTGGTCCTATGACACCGACGCCGTTGATGACGCAAATTTTCTTGATGCGGCCTACAGTCAAGGCGTACCGATGGGGGGTGATCTGACTACCGGGCCTGAAAACCAGGCGCCAAAGTTCATTGTCTCTGCAGCCAAGGATCCTGATGGCGCCAATCTTGATCGTGTGCAGGTGATAAAAGGCTGGCTGGATGAGCAGGGTGATTCGCACGAGAAAGTCTATGATGTTGTTTGGTCGAAGGATCGAAAGTTGGATCCTGAAACCGGTCGATTGGAATTGGTAGGCAACACTGTCGATGCAGAGACAGCGACCTTTGAAAACAGCATTGGCGCAGCGCAACTAGCGACGGTTTGGCAAGATCCAGACTTTAATCCAAAAACTAGAGCGTTTTACTATGCTCGTGTACTGGAAATTCCACGACCGCGCTGGACAACAATCGATGCCGTCTACTTTGATCTAGAGATTCCTGAGGGTGCTCCCGAGACGATTCAGGATCGTGCCTACACCTCACCCATCTGGTACACCCCTTGAACTGGCTAGGATGGGTCCGCGAACCCATCCTGCATTTTCTCTTACTCGGTCTGGGATTGTTCATTGTCTATAGCTGGCTGAATCCAGATGAAGCGATTGATAGTCGGGTGATTGAGATCAACCGTGAATCGCTGGGTCAGTTTATTGAGTTTCGTACTCGGTCTTTCAATGACAATGCGGGAGAAAAACTAGACTCTCTCTCTCCCAAAGCTTTGTCCGATCTAGTCGATCAGTACATCACAGAAGAGGCCCTTTATCGTCGTGCACTGAACTATGGGATGGACCGGCAGGATTACGTGATTAAGCGAAGACTTGTGCAAAAAATGGAATTTCTTGCGGAGGGTACAACATCTCCTGTTAATACCTTAACTAGCGCGGACCTTGAACAGTTTTACGCTCAACATCAGGCTGATTATGAAGTACCGGCTGCCGTGACCTTCACCCATGTGTTCATTAGTGTTGACCGTCATGGATCAGCATCTAAGAGCATGGCCTTGGAGATGCTGGCTCGGTTAAACAATCGAAATGTGCGATTTGATCAGGCGCCGAATTTTGGCGATCGATTTCCTTATCAGCTCAATTATGTCGAGAAGACTCAAGATGAAGTGGGCGGGCATTTTGGCAGGGTGATGGCGGGTCAGCTGTTTGATTTGGCGGTTGAACAACAAGCGTGGCAGGGACCTTTAACTTCGGCTTTCGGTGAACATCTGGTGTTACTAACGCGCAAACAGGTAGCGCGAATTCCTGGGCTTGACGAAGTTCGCAATCAGATTGCGACCGAACTCCAGCGTCAACGAGAAACCGAGCGTAAGAAAGCGGTGATCGATACAATGATTAGTGAGTTTGAGGTGAAGATTGATCCCGCTCTTGAAGCCAAAATTGAAATCCGTTTAAAGAAACCATCTTGATGCTCCAACTTTTGCGATTATATTTTGGCCTGCTGATTCTGATCTTTTCGGTGTTTATACAGGCCCACGATGGTCGTCCGGTTTACATTGAACTCAATCAATCAGACGCTACCGCGTATGAGCTTGCCTGGCGACTTCCGCCGACGTTGGATCAATTAAATCTTCCGTCTATCAGCCTCGATGAAACTTGCGAAGCCAACGCCGAAGTTGGGGCCGATGGTGGGCTGCTGGGCACAAGGCTTTACCATTGCTCCGGGGGCGTTCCCCAGAGCATTACCCTCGATTTTCCGCGAACTAACCCATCACTTTCCAGCATTGTTCGTATTGCGCGGCTCAATCTTCCTGCAAGAGTTGTTCATGCGGGACCTGGTGAGGTTGAGATCGAGGTTCCGAGTATAGTAGGCAGCGGTAGCATTTTCACAGAATACGGGCGCTTGGGTATTGAACATATTCTCGGGGGCTATGATCATTTACTGTTTGTTGTCTGTCTCATGTGGCTCGCCTATACATGGAAACGAATCTTTCTTGCGATCACTGGTTTCACTCTCGCACATTCGATCACACTTGCGCTCTCAGCGGTTGAAGTCATCACTCCGGCCATAGAACCGACAGAAGCACTTATCGCGCTTAGTATTGTTTTTGTCGCTGCCGAGCTAACCCGTCAGAAAAAGGCGACCTTAAGCTGGCGGTTTCCGGTTGCGGTCAGCTCAGTATTTGGACTACTTCACGGTTTGGGGTTTGCTAGCGTCTTGAAGGAAATAGGATTGCCTAACGATGATTCATTACTCGCCTTGTTAGCGTTCAACCTCGGCGTTGAACTAGGGCAGTTGTTTTTCATTGTGTTGACGGGATGTGGGGCGTGGCTATTAGTAAAGGCAGGTAAGGGTGCAATCAAGCTGGATTCTGATAGCACCCGTTTAGCCAGTGGCTATCTCGTTGGTGCTTTGGCTGCGTTTTGGTTTTTTCAGCGCCTGGCAAGCTTTTAGGCGTTTGATTCTCTGGGATGATAAAGACGGTACTGCCAAGTTAACTTCTCGAAGCCACCAAATTTCCAGGAATTCCTTCTATACCATCGCTGCACTATTCCTATACGCAAAGGAACGCAATCTAAAATATCGATAGGTTTCTGCTGCCCGAGTGAGTGTGTCTTAATGGAAGTGGAAGAGGGAACTCCCGCAAAATGGAGTAGTAGAAAATGGGGGCGGCCACAGCCTAATAAGAGTCGTGGCCAGAGGTGGAATTGTACGGGTAGGCTACCTGTACCCTCTCGGCGATTCTCTTTGAGAATAGCCTGCCGGATAATTGAATCGCATTTGCGATTCAATGTATGAGACGGGGATTTTCAGTACTCAACTGCCGAATGATGAAATTCAAATCCGTCAGGACTCATAATCAGGCGATGGGTATCGCCTGAAATCGTTGCATCCCAATCGTCATATCCAGCATCACCGGTCCACATGGTGGTGCGCAGACCTTCTGCGTTCTTGCCCATGTGAGTTTGATAAACACGCGGCTCCCTCTGGTCAAGCTGAGTCAGTGTTTCGCTGATGGTATCGAAACGGGATAGCTGGTAGAGCGTGACCCAGGTGGGTGCCGCGAGGCCGATCTCACCGGTCTGGTGGCGTAATAGTGCATCGCCTGGATTGATCCACTGATGGTTCTGGATTTCATCGCCATCGATGCTGATGTCATGATCATCCTCTGTCGATGAGATAAAGAACCAGGTGGCATATCGCCGGCCAGGCTTTGGTGGCGGTGTCCAGTGACTGAAATAGATGAAGTCGTCACCGGGTATGGTTATGCCAGCTTCTTCAACGGTTTCTCGCACCGCGGCGTTTCGGGCAGCGACGTGGTCGTCGTCGCCTCCTGCATAATCCTTGTCGTCAATTTTACCACCGGGGAAGACCCAGAGACCGCCGAAATCGATCTCGGCAGTCTTGTGCAACATCAAAACTTCCGAGTTGCCCTGGTGCTCCCTTAACAGAACAATGGTCGCCGCGGGAATCGCCGGAGGGTGATCTTCATCAGCAGTCTGGGTGATGTCGTCGCCATAGAGATCGTTTTTGTGTTTCATAGAATCAGGTTTCATGGATTCAGGTTTCTTAGATTCATGTTTCATGTTATCTGCTCTACCAGGACTGAGGGTACGTCGATGTGTTTGGCCCGGAGGTACTCGCCGAGAGACTTGGCCTGCTTGTCGATACGATGATTGGACGACACTCCTTCACCCAGTACGTCGTGAATATAGAAGTTCAAAGCACGTAGATTAGGCAATTCAAATCGTTCGATATCATACTCTGCCATATCCGGGGCCAGTTCCTTGAACTTCTCAATCGTGAGGAATTCGAAGAGAAAACTGTAGGCTTCGTCTGTCCTGGCCCAAACGCCGCAGTTGGCAGCGCCGCCCTTATCTCCAGATCGTGTGCCATATAGGCGGCCGAAGGGGGTTCGCACAGTTTCGCCACCAGGGGCAGGGGCAAGGTTAACCGGCACTTGCTGGTAGTAGATTTCTTCAAGGTCGAGCCGCTGCGTTGGCAGTACGTCCGTACTTTTGTCGCCGAGGTAAACGTGTTCAGTCACCCTGTTGCTGTCAATTACCGTCGGCCAGTAAGCGATTACCGGAGTACCGTTGTATCCGGACGCGCCGCGCCCGGTGTTACCCGGAATACAGGCGAGCCCAAGTTCGGTGACCTTTGCCTGGAACAGACGGCCTAATTTCGAGGGATCAGTGGAACTCACCGTAATCCTCAAGGCTGCGTGAGCCTCTTCGTTGGTTGCCGGGTTTTCCTTGTCGCTTCGGATCAACTTTATATCGACATCGTCGAACTGATCCTGCCCACCTAGATTGTGAAAAATCTGATCGACAAAGATCTCAGCCTTCCTTTCGATATCGAGTCCGGTAAGCAGTATTTCCAGACTCTGCTTGTTGATGCCGAGCGTGTTGACGCAGACCTTGTGGGTAGGCGGCGGGCTGCTGCCGCGACAACCCGAAACGTAAACACGGTCTTCACCGGTTTGTTCGATTGCCATGGTGTCGAAGTGGGCGATGACGTCAGGGTTGTAGTAGGCGGGTGCTTTAATTTCGTAAAGCAATTGTGCAGTGATGGTGCCGACTGAGATCAGGCCGCCGGTGCCGGGATGTTTGGTCACGGTAAAGCTGCCGTCAGCTTCGATTTCTGCGATGGGGTAACCCACGTCGCGAAAACTGGGCACTTCCTCAAAGAAGGAGTAGTTGCCACCACAGCATTGGGCGCCACATTCAATGATGTGCCCGGCTGCCAGTGCGCCGGCCAGTGCATCGTAGTCGTTGCGGGCCCAGTTGAACTTCCAGGCTGCGGGGCCGATTACGACAGCAGCGTCGGTGACTCTCGGGCAGATAACGATGTCTGCACCCTGATCAAGCGCCTCTTTGATACCCCAGGCTCCGAAATAGGTGTTGGCTGTGACAACCGTATTGCTGGATTCTGAAAGCGGTATGCCCCGGTCAATATTGACGAACTGCTCGCCCTCAGACTGGAACTTTTCGATGTCATTCTTGATGTCGTCGCCGTCGATATAGGCGACCTTCATTTCGATACTGAGCTCGGCAAGGATTTTTTCAATTTCGTCAGCCATGGACTTTGGATTGAGCCCACCGGCATTGGAGACAATCTTGATATTCCGTTCCTTGCAATCTTTGGCGACATCACGAACCTGTTTGAGGAAGGTGCCGACATAACCCATGTTCTCGCCACGGGTCTGCATCTGGTTGTAAAGAATCGTCATGGTGAGTTCGGCGAGATAGTCACCTGTCAGTACATCAATCGGACCGCCATCGATCATTTCCTTGGCAGCGGCAAGCCTGTCGCCGTAGAAACCGCTGCAGTTCCCGATTCGGATTACGTCACTCATGGGGCTCTCCTCTTAACCTGTTGGCCGCTTATTCTTTAACCCAATTGGGCTTTCGTTTTTCACGGAACGCCGCCATCCCTTCTGCTCCTTCTTCCGACTGGAATAGTCGCTGACTCCAGGGGCCGGCCTCTGCGAAGCCTTCTTCTCTTGAAAGCTGGGATATACGCCGTACCAGTTTCTTCGCTTCCTGAACCGCCAAAGGCCCGCTCAGATTGATCGAGTCAATTTCTTCCTGAACCGCAGCTTCCAATTGATCGGCAGTGACAGCGCGGTGTGCGAAACCCATGTCAACGGCCTGGGTGCCATTGAACCGCTCGCCAGTGAGGAAGAGTTTCATGCCATGGTGAGTGCCGAGTTTCGGCAGACAGACCACTGAGATGACGGCCGGAATCACGCCGATGCGCACTTCGCTGAAACTGAACTGAACGTCATCCACTGTCACCACGATGTCAGCAGCACCGACTAGACCAAGTCCTCCTGCAAAAGCAGCACCATTGACGGCAACAATTACCGGTTTGGAGCTATCCATGATGGTATTCAACACATCCACAAAAGCGACAGTTTTCTCGCCGGCAACAACCTGACCTGGAGGGTTTTTGAGATCGGCACCGGCACAGAATGCAGTGCCATTGCCTGTGATGACGATGCAGCGCACCTCATCATCCTCGTTTGCGTGTTGGAGGTGTCCATAGAGCTCATTCACCAGTGTGGCGGAGAGAGCATTACGATTCTCCGGTCTGTTGAGACGAATCCACGCGGCTCCTTCATTGATTTCGTATAGAGTTGCTTCCTGACCAGTCATGGCCTGCTCCTTAATTTTGCTCTTCCAGGGTGACCAGAAGCTGGCCATTACTCACCTGATCACCAGCAGATACGTGAAGTTTCGCTACTATTCCGTCCATCGGCGCGGTTATTCGATGCTCCATTTTCATTGCCTCGAGAATAAGCAGGAGGTCACCTTTTGTGACTGCGTCACCGTCTGATACCTCCGTTGCCAGCACGGCACCAGGCATGGGGGCAACCAGGCCGCCAGCAATTTCGTCGGCCCCTGGGACGGGGAATCGTGGCATTTCGGTGACCTGCAGATCACCTTTCTGGCCATGGACATACCAGTCCATGCCGACCCTGTTGACTGCGTAGCCGACACGGCGGCCATCAATCTCAATGTCGACCTGACCCTCACCACAGGCATAGGGTGTAACCAGGATTTCGTCGCCGTCACCAACACGGAAGCGAAATTTCCCGTCTCGCAGGGAACGATACTCAAGATGAGTGTCCAGACCCTGGCATTGGAAGTTCATGATTTCGAAAGGCAGCATCGTGTGACGCCAACCGCTACGAATGGTTTTCATCACTTTTGCAGCCGCACGATTCCGGGCCTGTGATTCCAGAACAACGGCTATTGCTGCTTCATCAAGTTCTGCCTGAGTTAGTTTCCGTGTGCGGGACGGACCAACGCGCTCGATAAAATCTGTGGTTGTGTCACCCGCAATAAAAGCAGGATCTCGCAAGGTTGAAACGAGAAAGTCCCGGTTTGTGGTCAGTCCCTGAATTCGGGTTGTTTCCAGCACCCTCGCGAGTCTAGCTGCCGCTTCTCTTCTGGTGGGCGCATGAACAATTACCTTGGCGATCATCGGGTCGAATTCCATGGCGATGACGCTGCCGGATTCGACGCCGGAATCGAATCTTGCGCCACCTTTGTCAGACGGCTCCCAGACGACAATGGGTCCAGGTGCCGGAAGAAAATCGTTTTCAGGATCCTCAGCACAAAGTCGTGCCTCTATGGCATGTCCCGAGATCTCAAGATCGTCCTGGGTGAAGGAAAGCGCCTCTCCTTCTGCGATACGAATCTGCTCGCGCACAAGGTCGTGGCCGATAATCTCCTCTGTGATGGGATGTTCAACCTGCAACCTGGCGTTGACTTCGAGGAAGTAAAACTCACCGTCGGATAAGAGGAATTCAACCGTGCCCGCTGACGAGTAGCCCAGGCTCTTGGCTGCTGTGACAGCAGCTTCACCCATGGCGGCCCTTATCTCCGGCGTTACCGCAGGGGAGGGTGCTTCCTCGATGATTTTCTGGTGGCGGCGTTGAATCGAGCACTCCCGCTCGAAGCAGTGCACGAGATTGCCCTGGTCGTCTCCAATAATCTGAATCTCAACGTGGCGTGATGAGTCGAGCCACTTCTCAAGAAAGACCGTATCATCGCCGAAGGCCGAACGGGCCTCGCGTTTGGCGCTTTCGACGGCATCATTCAGTCCGGCTTCATTCTCCACGATACGCATTCCGCGGCCACCGCCCCCGGCAGATGCCTTGACCAGGACCGGATAACCGATCTCTGCGGCAGCTTCGCTGAGATTTGTCTGCTCGGTGATTTCGATGGCTGGAAGCGTAGGTACACCTGCTTCCTGCATCAGTGCTTTCGCAGAGAGCTTGTCACCCATTGAGGCGATTACTTCCGGTGTTGGCCCAAGCCATACAAAACCGGCATCGATCACCGCCTGGGCAAATCCGGCATTTTCCGAGAGAAACCCATATCCCGGGTGTACCGCATCGGCGCCGGAGCGCCTGCAGGCATAAAGGACCTTGTCGATATCAAGGTAGGTTTCAGCGGAGGTTCTGCCTTTGAGTGCGATGGCACTGTCGGCCTCGAATACGAAAGGTGCTTCGGCATCGCCGTCTGCATAAACGGCAACGGTGGCGATGCCCATATCACGAGCTGTCCTCATGACACGTCTGGCGATTTCTCCCCGGTTTGCAACGAGGAGGGATGTAATTGGTTTTACATTCTCCATGTGCCGAACTCCTTAGTACCTTCAACCTTGTTGTTATATGCCGCAGAAAGAGACATCGCGATCACGTCTCGCGTATCGCGCGGATCGATCATGCCATCGTCGGAGACCCGGGAGGTGGCGTAGAGACCTTTCGAGCGTTCCTCCGCCCAGTGTTCGGCGACCTCGGCCCGTATTCGGTCTGCTTCCTCATCGAATTCGATGCCACGTCGCTCAGCCGCAGCACGACCGACGATACTCATGACACCCGCCATCTGCTTTGGCCCCATAACCGCGATCTTGGCCAGCGGCCAGATATAAGTGAAGCGGGTGCTAAAACCACGACCACTCATGCCGTAGTTACCCGCACCATAGGAGGATGCCAGTATCACGGTGATATGCGGCACAGTTGAATTCGACACAGCGTTGATCATTTTCGAACCGTTTTTGGTGATCCCGCCATGTTCGAAATCCGTTCCGACAATAAAGCCGGTGATGTTGTGCAGGAAGACCAGGGGTACATTGATCTGATTGCAAAGCTGGATGAACTGGGCTGCCTTTTCAGAGGATTCCGAAAACAGTGCGCCGTTGTTACCCAGAATCCCGACGGGATAGCCATGTACTGATGCCCACCCGCAGATAAGAGTGGGACCATAAAGGGGTTTGAATTCTTCGAAGTATGAGCCGTCGACGATTCGCGCGATAACTTCTCTTACATCGAAGGGTGATCGCAGATCCTCAGACACCAGCCCCAGCATATCCTCCGAATCGTGAATGGGGTCTTCGAAATCGGGGTTCGGCTCCGGACCCAGTTTATGCCAGTTCAGATGCCGCATCACTTCACGGCACATGCGAATACCGTCCATTTCGTCCTTCGCCAGATAATCACCAAG
>JABHYO010000196.1 GCA_018656865.1 Gammaproteobacteria bacterium
TGACTCCAACCCTTATTTCAGCTATGACCCGAGTAAGTGCATCGTCTGTTCCAGGTGTGTTCGCGCCTGCGAAGAAGTCCAGGGGACATACGCCCTGACCATCGACGGCAGAGGATTTTCCTCTCGCGTCGCAACCGGCACAGATGATTTTTTCACGAGCGACTGTGTGTCCTGTGGTGCCTGCGTTCAGGCTTGCCCAACGGCGGCGCTCATGGAGAAATCCGTGATCGACAATGGCGTGCCTGACAGAAGCATTGTAACGACCTGTGCCTACTGCGGTGTTGGCTGCTCTTTTAAGGCAGAGCTAAAGGGCGACCAGGTCGTGCGTATGATCCCCTTTAAGGATGGCAAAGCCAATCATGGTCATGCCTGCGTCAAGGGACGATTTGCCTGGGGTTACACCAATCATCAGGACAGAATCACCGAACCGATGATCAGGGATAGTATCGAAGACAGGTGGCGTACGGTTTCCTGGGCGGAAGCAATTAATTTCGCAGCAGATCGCCTTAAAGAAATTCAGCAGGAACACGGGCGTTTCGCCATCGGTGGCATCACCTCATCCCGATGTACCAACGAAGAGGTCTGGGTTGTTCAGAAAATGATCCGGGCTGCGTTTAACAATAACAATGTCGACACCTGTGCCCGGGTTTGCCACTCACCGACAGGCTATGGATTGAAACAAACGTTTGGAACGTCGGCCGGCACCAACCACTTCGATTCAGTCCAGGATGCCGATGTCATCATGATCATCGGCGCCAATCCAACTGATGCCCATCCCGTTTTTGCCAGCCAGATCAAAAAACGACTCCGCGAAGGTGCGCAATTGATTGTGATCGACCCCAGGCAAATAGACCTGGTGCGATCTGCCCATGTCGAGGCGAAGCACCACCTGCCTCTTCTACCGGGCACCAACGTACCCATGATGAACGCCTTCGCACATGTGTGCGTTACCGAAGGCCTGCTTGATGACCGCTTCATCAGCGAGCGCTGTGATAATGAATCGTTCAGAACCTGGCAGGATTTTGCTCGCGGAAACGAAAATTCGCCCGCCGAAGTTTCCAGCATCACCGGCGTAGCCGAAGAAACAATTCGTGAGGCTGCACGCCTCTATGCCACCGCAGACTGTGCCGCCATCTACTACGGTCTTGGTGTTACCGAACACAGCCAGGGTTCCACCATGGTGATGGCCATGGCCAATCTGGCCATGGCGACAGGCAATATCGGTCGTCTCGGTGTTGGCGTAAACCCGCTTCGGGGACAGAACAATGTGCAGGGATCGTGTGATATGGGTTCCTTTCCCCACGAACTGCCGGGTTACCGATCCGTTACCGATGACGATGTCCGGTCAGAGTTCGACCAACACTGGGGTGTCTCGATTCACAATGAGCCAGGATATCGCATACCCAACATGCTGGATGAAGCCTGTGCCGGCACCTTCAAAGGCATCTACATCCAGGGTGAGGACATCGCCCAGTCCGATCCCAACACTCAGCATGTGGAAGAAGCGCTATCCAACATGGACTGCATTATCGTCCAGGATCTTTTCCTGAATGAAACGGCCAAATTCGCTCATGTCTTTCTACCCGGCACCTCCTTTCTGGAGAAGGACGGCACTTTTATTAATGCCGAACGACGAATAAACCGGGTCAGACCTGTCATGAAGTCCCGGACCGGTATGGCTGAGTGGCAGGTAACCCAGGCGCTGGCAAACGCCATGGGCTACGACATGAACTATGAATCACCAGCAACCATCATGGACGAGATTGCAGAACTCACACCTACATTTGCCGGTGTCTCTTTCAGCTTTCTCGACGGACATGGCAGTGTGCAGTGGCCCTGTAATGATCAGGCACCCGCAGGTACCGAGATCATGCATGTCGATGGTTTTGTTCGTGGCAAAGGACTATTTGTGCTGACCGAGTTTCAACCAACATCCGAGGCAGCCAACCGAAAGTTTCCCCTGCTGCTGACAACCGGCCGGATACTCAGCCAATATAATGTTGGTGCCCAGACCCGCCGGACCAAAAACATCAAATGGCTGGAAGAAGACGTCCTTGAGATTCATCCAGCCGACGCCGAGGTACGCGGCATTCGAACTGGAGACTGGATTGCCATCAGAAGTCGAATTGGCGAAATCACCCTCAAGGCCGATGTTTGCGAAAGAGTAGCCCCAGGTGTGGTCTACACCACTTTCCACCACCCGATGACCGGAACCAATGTCGTGACAACGGAACTGAGCGACTGGGCGACCGATTGCCCTGAATACAAGGTCACGGCGGTCGAGGTGAGCCCGGCCAACCACCGTTCGGCATGGCAGGAAGCGTTCCTGACTCGACAAAATCAGCAGATCGATCTGCTGCCCATTGAATAATCACTGGTAAGATCAGCTCATGACGACAACCGAATTATCCCCTGACCTCGAACAGCTTGTCACCGAAAAGGCAGGTAAAATCGTTTCCTGCAATCGGTCTGAAGCTGGGGCATCGAGAATTACCTGGCTCATTGAGACTAATCGCCAGCAGTGCGTTTTAAGGGAAGATACAGGAGACGGTCCTGTTGCAGGAACGCCCCTTAACCTCACCCGCGAAGCCAGTGTCTATCGGGCACTGGCTGAAACCAATGTAAAAATCCCAAAGCTTTATGGCACAGCAGACAATGCCATACTGATGGAGATGGCGTCGGGTTCACCAGACCTCGGCGGCCTCTCCAAGGACGCCATAGAATCGGTGATTGATTCTTATGTAGACAGCCTTGCCGATCTCCATCTGATTGAAGTCGACGAAAGGTTTGCCGCGCTGAATCCGCCGACTGATCCGGCGCAGGCCGCAACAGCCAATGTTTCCCTCTGGGCTGAAATTCTTGAAACCAGGGTGAGACGCCCTTCTCCGCTGGCCACTTTCGCAACAGCATGGTTACTCGATCATGCTCCACGGGATGCAGAAAGGCTGGTTGTTTGTCACGGTGATGTCGGACCTGGAAATTTTATGCACGACGGCCAGAAGCTGACAGCGATGTTGGACTGGGAATTCGTTCACGTTGGCGACCCAATGGATGATCTTGCCTGGCTTGCTTTTCGAGGGCACCATTTTGGCGGTGGGATCGGAGATTTCTACCAGCAACTGGATCGATGGGAGGCAAGAACCGGTTTTACGGTCAGTCGCAAGCGAATCGCTTACTATCGTATTGTCGTCATGTATGTCTGGCTGGTGTCCTGCCTCGCTGCACTCGACAACGGAGCAAGAAACCTTAACCGGTTCACCTACCTCAACCTGATCACTCTGATGAACGTCATCATGCCGCGTGCCATGATGGAATATGAAGGTCTTGCTGTCCCTACAGTTGAAGTGGAACTCGCCCCTGTTGATAACGAATTATCTGAAAACGTGAGCGCTCTTGTTGATTTGATTGCACTGACCTGGCCGGATTCCGACCCGGGTCGGGGGATGGTCGACATCATGGCACAGCAGGTACTTGGCCTTGTTCAACTGCGGCCCGATATCCTCGATCAAAACCGCGAAGCTGTTAAAAAATTGACCGGCGAGACCGATTTCGACTACGAGAATATCCTGAACAACTGGATCAAGACCAACTCAGGACAGAATCAACAAGTGTTGAATCTGCTCTACGAAATGGGCAACCGACGAATCACACCGGATATCGCGGTCAGTCCTGTTGCCGCCAAACCCTTTCTACCTCTTTCGGAATGAACGAATGACAAAGATGGAACTAAGCCCAAACGATGACTACTTTCATGCACCCACTACGGATGAACGCTGGTGGTCTGAAACCTACTGGTTCTCATTTGACGATCCCGTTACCGGACTCTCCGGTACCTTTTATCCCCTGCTCCGAAAAAACCTCGATATCGCGGCCCTTACCGTCGCCGTCTGGGGTCCCGAACAGGAAACCGTCTGGACCGCACCTTACTTTCGCACCTACTGGCACCTGAAGCCGCCCGTATTCGAGAACAACAGCATGGAACTGGAAGGTCTCCGCTACGACGTTCTGGAGCCTCTGAATCAGTACAGAGTGCGCTACCAGGACGGCGATGCCATCAGTGCGGATCTTACATTCACCGGCATCACCGACAATCATGTGCCCGTGGCATTGCCGGACGTCGGTCACTGGGACCAGCCGGTAAAAGTTGAAGGCACCCTGACCCTCGGGGGGCACGAAGTGCAACTGAACTGCCACGGTATGCGTGACCGATCCTGGGGTCCGAGGCTCGATTCCAACTCGGCAAGGGCATCCTATGTTTACGGTATCAACGACAACGCCAGTTTTCTCGTCATCACCCAGATGTCGAACGAACCCTGGTCAGTCAGCGGCTATCTCGAAGTCGATGGTGTAAGACGCCCTATCAAAGAAGCCACTCAGGAAATCGAAAGGGACAACTGGCAGCGCGCCAGTGCAGTGCTGATTACAGGAAAAGATGAGGACGATCGACCGCTCAACATCTACGGTAAAGCGCGCAATCACATAGGCAAGCAGGCCAGCCCCGGGTATTTCGCCTGGATGAGCATGTTCGAATGGGATTTCGCCGGTGGTGCCTTAGGTGAGTTTCAGGATGTTTGGTCTCCTGACAGACTGTCACTGCAGGCGAGCAACCGATTCTTCTCGTAACTAACTTCTATTACACTAGGCGCTTTTTGCGCGGAACAATATTATGACTTCAACTCCCATGGGCGTAACATTCGGCAGCCTGGCTGTGCTTGGCCCCCAAGCGGCAACCGACATAGCAGCAAGTGCACAGGATCTCGGCTACAGTTCCTTCTGGACGGTCGAGGCAACCGGCACCGACGCCATGACCCTTCTCGCCGCTGCATCCCAGGCTGCACCAGGTCTCGCTCTCGGCACAGGCATCATCCCGGTTCAGCTTCGAACTCCTACCCTGACCGCAATGACGGCAGCGACATTGCAGGCGCTGAATCCTGACGGCGACATCCTGCTGGGACTTGGTGTTTCCGCACCGGGCATCCTGCGTTCTCACGGAGTTGAGGCAACGGACAAACCAATCGGATTGATGCGTGAGTATGTCGCCCTACTGCGGGAGTGCCTGTCCGGCGAGTCCGTTACCTTCGAAGGAGACTTTTTTAGCGTCAAACGATTTCAACTGGGTGTCAGGCTTGGAGAGAGAAAACCAAAAATCGTCATGGCTGCTTTGAATCCGCAGATGCTGAAGCTGGCGGGAGAAATTGCCGATGGTGTACTCCTTAACTACATCCCGTCATCCCATGTAGGTTCGTCCATTGAACAGGTAAGAAAAGGTGGGGACGCCACCATCTATGCCTATGTTCACGCTGCGGTTGGCGAACTGCAGGCACGGGCCAAGTCAGCCCGACGAGATCTCTTTAACTACGCCATGGCGGACGGATATGCACGCATGTTTCGTCAGGCTGGTTTTGACAATGAAGTCGATGAACTGAGAGCCAAGCATGCCGAGAAGGATCGTGATGGCGCTCTCGCTGCCGTATCCGATGAAATGATTCAGGCAATCAATTTCATTGGTGATGATTCCGAGGTTACAGCCTTCGTGAAAGCCTACATCGATGCAGGCATTGAGCACCCCATTCTCATGCCAATGCCCTGGGGTGAAGATCGACGGGCCGTGACCGATGCGACCATGAAAGCGGCGATTGCTGCTATTAATTGAGCGCAGTTGCGGTGCTGGAAGAGAGCTAATCAAAACCCAACCAAACCCATTACCAACTTTCATCCGGCTGATTGGATGCATTTTGACTACCGTGTTTCTTTCCGCCTGCTCTGACAATCCGGAACTGGTGGAAAACAACAATATGGACAATTACACAGTAGCCAGGGATGTGTCATGGGCGTCGCCCCGTGGCTTTGAGTTGACCATGGATATTTACACACCAACATCGGGTAAGCATTCCTACCCTGTTGTTGTGATATTCCATGGCGGTGGTTTTTTGTTGAATGACAAATCGATCATGGATCAAACCGCCGCTTATCTGGCGACAAATTCAGAATATGTCATCTGCAACGTCAACTATCGTCTACTTTCTGACAATGACAATACCACCACGCTGAACGGTATCGTCAATGATGCATTCGGCGCGGTATTGTGGGTCAAGGACAACATTGGCGATTACAAAGGAGATGCTGCACGGATTGTCGTCACGGGAGACAGTGCAGGCGGTCACCTGTCTGCGATGATCGTCAATCTCGGCACGGAATTGAGTTCTGTGCCTTTTTCACTGGAATCACTCCAATTTACACCTTCTTACCTTCCGGCTGGCAAGTCACCTGAGCAGATCAGTGAGCAAAACGGCCTTGAAGTACAGGCAGCAATACTTAGTTATCCCTATGACTTTTACCAGGGAGCTGTGGAGGGTTTTGAAAGCGCAACTAGTCCTTTGTGGTTGGTAAACGGGGTTATTGGCAGGGGAGGTTTTGGAGATGATTTTAATATTGTCGATCACCCTCAACTGTACAAAGCAGTTTCACCAATCGACAACATCCCATCGTCAACAGAGCGCCGGTTTCCGCCCCAGCTACTTCTGGTTGGGAGTGAAGACCCGCTGGTCACACCGGCATCCGTCAAAAACTACGCCAAAGCGCTGAACGCCGCTGGTCACTCAACTCAGTTTTGGGAATACGAGGGCCAATCTCATGCATTTCTGGATTCTGGATCCAATGCACTGCTTGGCTCCAGCTTCGAGAGTGATGCACCAACTGCGCTGAACGTCATGATTGCGTTTCTCGATGAGATTTTCTATCCGTAACAGGTGCGCCGTTAGTCTTTCGCGATTCTAATCGACGGACCTGATTCAGTACCGTCATGCGCCAGTGGAAAGAACTCCCCGCTGTCATTCTGCGGATCAAACCGGTATCTGTAATAGGCAAGTTCCGGAAACAGTGCCATCAATTCCGTATTTCGTTCGCCCAGGTCACGGGCGAATATCGGTCGCTCCAGTTTGATGTTCCCGTCCCTGGCTTTTCTTGACAACTCTGCCAGGTTCAACGGATTCGCCAGAAAACCCGCCGAATAGCCACCATTCTCACCACCCGCATCGGAACAGAAAATCAACGCCCCCAGTTCCGGGAGTGAGCGGGCGTAGTCATCAACTCGCGTGTAGACATTTCCATTGTAGTGATTGGCGTACAGCGGCAGGATCTTCGGTACGTAAACAAAGGCACTGAAAGAATAAAAGACAATGACAATCCAGAACTGCGTCGTGCGATTGAAAACAACACTTTCACCCACCCGATCGTAAAGCTGCCAGAAACCCAATGCTGCCAGCAGGAATAGCACTGGCGTTGCCTCAAAGTAGTAACGCACACCCAGCGAGTAGTCATTCCAATAATTAGCAAAGTAACCGAACACCAGCCAGAGAAAACAAAGGAAAAGCACTAGCGACACAGAGGATCGTTGGAGCAGGAGGAAAGGCAGAAAGAGAAAACTTATTGGCCAGCCCAGCATGTTGACGTTCATCAACCGAAGAGACTCAAACACATGCGCGAATCCCTTTTCCAGTGTATGTCCTTTATAACCAAACCAGGGCACCTGGTTCGGGTCGGCAAGCAGGTGCGGAAACAACATTGCATCACCGGTCAGGCGATAGTTATATCCCAGCAGCATACACAGCGGAACGAGAACACCGGTTGCCAGGGCTGCGACTCTCACAGGAATCAGCTTCGGGCTGCTGACCAGCAATCCAAGCACCAGCGGAAAGCAGATCAACACTGAGGTGAGCTCTCGCGTCATGACAAAAATACCGCCCGCCAGTCCAGCCAGAACCAGTTCTCTACAGTAGCCCTGCTGATCACCGACCCTGCTGAAAAGGTAAAGGATGACCGAAAACAAAAACAGTGCCGGAACATGGCTGTGGAAGCTCGCAATCGTAAAGAGGAACCAGGGCGACAATGCGGCAAATATTAGCGTCAGCCGCGCTGTTCGCTCATCGAACCAATTCAGGAATGCCAGGTAGAATAATCCAGCGCTAATAGAGCCCAA
Source organism: Gammaproteobacteria bacterium (assembly GCA_018656865.1). Classification (GTDB taxonomy): domain Bacteria; phylum Pseudomonadota; class Gammaproteobacteria; order Pseudomonadales; family Azotimanducaceae; genus UBA9659. The sequence continues at coordinate 7,979 of JABHYO010000196.1, forward strand.
CAAAGGATTGATGTTGAGACTCGTACCGAACAGAAACTCCGGGATCGCAAAAAAAAGAGCACCGCCCGGCGCATACTTGGAGAACAATTCACCTTCATGGACAAGCACAGCGAATACACTGAAGAATTCAGGTAGCGGCGGAGCTTCCAGCGTCAGTTGACCGCTGGCAAACATCTTTGCCTGAAATAATCTGGCAACATGATCCACGTCCCGAGGATGTCGATCGAACACAAAAATAGAAACAAGCTGAGCTACCAGAAAGATCAATCCACAAACTATCCAGGGGAACCGGCTTCCTGCCGCATGCAGCAGCCGATCTACATCCAGATGTGTGTTGCCATTGGTCGCGATACCGAGAATGACGGCAAGCGACAGTAATAGTATGGTCCAGGCAACCGAAGCATCTGCCGTAAGGTAAAGATTGCCGCTGCCATAGAAGGCATCCGGTTCATACATCGTACCGAATGCAGAAAAGTGAGCGGGTGCATTGACCAGTATCATCCCGCTGACCAGCATCAAAATGCCGCATGCCAGGTAGATGCGAACCGAATTCATCCGCCGCTCCGCAGAACCAGAGCTCCCCTATGCAGCTTGAACCAGGTATTCATGAGCAGCGATAGTGTCCCCCAGCCGTCACGCAATGTTCGCAGGTGAGATTTAGTCTGCGTTCGCCCGTCGGTTCGCAACCTAATGGGAATTTCACCAATCGGCATACCGGCTAATGTGAACTTCACGATCATCTCTACCGCAAAGGACATGCCTGTCTGTTCAAGATTTAGCTGGGCGTAGTCATTCTTAATAAATCCCCTGAGGCCACAGTAAACATCGTGTACTGGAACCCGGAAAAGAATACGGGACAGGAGGGTCAACAGCGGATTACCGATATAGCGATGTGACCATGGCATTGCACCAGCCTCGATGGAACCTCCTCCGCCTGGCAACCGACATCCGAGCACGAGGCTGTTCCCTCGGCGCAGTACCTCGAGCAGGCGGCCACATTCACCGAAGTCATAGCTGCCATCGGCATCCCCGAGGATAACGAAGGTACCTCGAGCAGCGGCAATTCCTGCTTTCAGTGCACTGCCGTAGCCTAGTTCACTGACCTGGATGATCCGCGCACCTGCTTCAGAAGCAATTTCACGGGAATCATCATCACTGGCGTTGTCCGCAACGATGATCTCAGCAACAACACCGAGTTTCTGAATAGTAACTTCAGCCTCCTGGATTGTTGCCGCAATAGTTTCCTGCTCGTTTCGACAGGGTATAACAATGCTGAACTCGACTGAGCTATCTTCAGCCATGGCCTCAGGTATTAGTAGTAGGAGTGGTGGTGCTATTTGATGTGATTGAAAGCGAACATTCAACGAATAACCGCTGAAGGCTTTAAACAAGAACCGCTGAAGGCTCCAATGAAAAACCGCTGAAGGCTCTAACGAAGAAGACGAGAACTAACTACTGCCGGGTGTTGGAATAATAGTTGTCTCCATTTCCTCTGGTTCTAGTCCGAGGGTAATCAGTACCTTTGACATCCCAAGAAACAGACCCACACCCAGCGCCAGTTCTGCGATCTCCTCATCGGTATAATTTGCCCGAAGAGACTGAAACTGATCTTCTGTCAATTGGCCGGGCAAACCGATCAGATCATCAGTCAGATTGAGTGCCGCCACTTCCTTTTCCGGCAGTCTCGATTCGTACCCGTCATCAACAACCGAAATTTGTGCTTCATCAAGCCCCGCCTCACGGGCGGCGGAAAATCTGACATTTTTTCAGTAACCACAATCGGTGATGCGCGCATTGCGGATGCGGGTCATTTCCTTGATCTCCTGGCTGATGATCCCCCGCTGCCAGAACTCAGTGTAGAGATCACCAAAGCGCTGAAGAATGCTCGGTGTATGCATCATGACGCTGGCGAAGTTTTCATCTTCACCGGGGATCGCGGATTTAACCCGGGGGTTAGTCGACATTTTCACCTCCAATTGTCAGGTTCAGCCGACAGGTGACATCCATGAAGGCAAGGGCCGTCAGTAACGATACGCAACCCGCGTCTCCAAACAGACGTTTCACATCTTCGACTTCCTCATCGAGCAGTTGATGATGCTGATACGGTATTTTCTCTGCGACGACGAGGGCCGCCCGCCCCTCATCTGAGACAGTAGCAGGCATCTTTTCTGATACCGGTCTAATGCCATGGATCTCTTCGATCCGGTGGCGGCAAAGGTCGAGCACTTCCGCTGGAATATTATCGTTGTCCGTCACTGCATTGAGAAATGCAGCATACTTCCCTTGAAGAGCGGGCCGCTGGGAGAGCAGTTCATCGAATGAGGTCATGGTGCATATGATAACCAGTTGAGCTGGTTTTGCGACACCAGGTGTGGCTGAAATATCTTGTCACGAGATCCTTCGGCTACGCCTCAGGATGACAGGTAGATTTCCAGGTCCTTCGGGCACACCTCAGGATGACGGGTAGATATCCAGATCCTTCGGGCACACCTCAGGATGACAGGTAGATATCCAGATCCTTCAGGCACACCTCAGGATGACAGGTAGATATCCAGATCCTTCAGGCACACCTCAGGATGACAGATTGGTTTCCAGATCCTTCAGACACGCCTCAGGATGACAGCGTGATTTCCAGATCCTTCGGTTAGAACCCGAGTAATCTCGCGTAGCGGTCCTTATGAAAAGCCCGATTACCAAAAGACGATTCAAGTGTTCGCGCTCGCTTCAAATAGAATCCCGCATCAAATTCGTCGGTCATACCGATGCCGCCATGTATCTGAATCAGCTGATTGGACATCTGGAACAGAAAATCACCCACCCTGGCCTTCGACAACGAAGTCAGTTCAGCAATGTTGTCATCTCCATCATCGATAGCTTGCAGAGCAGCCTCAGTACAGGATCTGGCTAATTCCATCTGACCAAAGAGTTCCGCAGCACGGTGACCCAGGGTCTGAAAAGAACCAATCACCTGGCCGAACTGCACCCGTGTTTTCAGGTACTCCAGAGTCATATCGAATGCCTGTGAAGCAGTACCCAGCATCTCGGCGCCGAGCCCTGCCCGGGCCCGATCAAGGAGTTCACCCAACAGCTCGGCACCGTTATCGACGGTCCCAAGAACAGCGTCCGCAGCTACTTCCACGTTATCAAATTGCACGTTGGCATAACCGCGACTGTCTATGGTGTGAACCGCATCCCGGCTAATACCTTTAGAGTCGGCTGGAACCAGGAGTAACGTCGTGCCTCCATCCGTGCGCGCAGCAACAACGAATGCCGTCGCCACCAAACCTTCATGAACAAAAGTTTTACTGCCATTCAGTGTAAAACCGTCTTTTGACTTTTCAGCCGCAAGTTCAATCTTCTCCGGTGTATGGCGCGGTCCTTCGTCCACCGCCAGGGTCAATATCGCGCTGCCATCGACAATCTTAGGCAACCAGGCCTGTTTTTGCTCATCGCTTCCACCCAACAGGAGCGCTGAGGCGCCAACGAGGGCTGAAGCGAACAGTGGCGATGCCGTCAACTGCCTGCCTGCTTCTTCCAGAACCAGACCGAACGTCAGGTAACCAAGATTCGAACCACCGAACTGTTCCGGCACGATGATGCCTGTCCACCCCATGTCGACCATGGAGGACCAGATATCCGGTGCGAAAGCATCTTCGCTGCCGCTGTCACGTAATTGACGGAACTTCTGTACCGGTGCCTGTTCAGTCACCCAGGACTTCGCCTGGTCCCGAATCATGGACTGTTCTTCTGTTAATGCCGCCATGTCTGTTATCCCTTCTGCGTCGTCTCGGGGAGACCGAGAATATTTTTTGAAATGATATTGTTCTGAACTTCGTAGGAACCGCCGTAAATCGAAAAGGCCTTGCCCCAGAGCCAGTCACGCACCGTGTCTTTTTCTTCACTGGTATAGTTCTCACCTTCCCAGCCAACACCCTGACTTCCCATGATCTCAAGGGTTAGTTCCGCTTTGGTCTGACCGACCCGGGTTGCAGAATTCTTTAGAATCGACGCGGCAGCACTGACCTCGACCTTGCCTCTCGCCTCGGCCGTAATACGCTTCACTGTCAAACCATGTGCCTGGGTATCCATTAGATGATTGACAAGACGTACTCGTAAATCCGCATCGGCGAGCGTGCCATCGTCCTCAGCACCAACATACTGTTTAGCGATGTCCAGCAGCGAAGGTTTGCTGCTACTGCTGCTGGAACTACCGGCCTGAGTCTGACTTTGACGTTCGTGCTGTAGCAATCGCTTAACCACACTCCAGCCATCGTTCATCTCACCAAGAAGATCCGTCTTGGCTGCTCTGGCGTCGTTCAAGAATGTTTCGCAGAATGGCGAAGAACCTGAAATCAACTGAATCGGCCTTGTTTCGACACCCTCCTGATCCATGGGCAGCATGACAAAACTGATGCCGTTCCTTTTCTTCGCTGCCGGGTCGGTTCTGACAACAGCGCCACACCACTGGGAAATATTTGCGCCGGATGTCCAGGTTTTCTGACCGTTGAGCTGGAAGTAATCGCCCTTGTCTTCAGCCTTGCACGCAAGCGATGCCAGATCTGAACCTGCATTGGGTTCCGACAACCCAAGGCACCACCGAACTTTACCGCTGGCGATACCTGGCAGATGCCGTTCTTTTTGATCGTCAGTCCCGAATTCGAGGACAGTCGGACCGACCATGGTCACACCCATACCAGCCATCAAAGGAATAGGATTGAAGGCGCTGATCTTCCCCATCTCCTGGCTGATAATCTTCGCCTGGGGATGCGAAAGTCCGGCCCCGCCATATTGAGCTGGCCAGGTAGGCGCGCCCCAGCCTTTGTCAGCCAGGCGTTGGCGCCAAGTGTCAAGATCCGCTCGCTGGCCCTCATCGCTTTCTCCTTCAGCACCCATGGAGAACTTTGTAAGGGAAGGCGGAAAATTATCCTTGAGCCAGGACTGCGTTTCCTCTCGGAACGCATTTAGATCATCACTCATGTCTTTATCTCTGAAAAAACGGAAAGCCGCCATGATATGCAATCCCCCGTGATTCTCCAAGACGGTCACGAATCTGAATAGGCTGATATAGCCCGCTGTCCCACCGAACATAGGGTCAGACCCCAACTAAGTGCACCTTTGGAAGGTCGCACCAGCTTAGGCTGAAAACAGCCTTTTTCGGACGGAAACTAGTTATACTCGCGCCCCGCAAGCTTTTCGATTTGAGAGACACATGGCTAAAAGGGTCTACCTGTTCAACGAGGGCAGTAAGGAAGACAGGGATTTACTGGGTGGCAAAGGCGCCAACCTCTGCGAAATGACCAACCTGGGACTTCCGGTCCCCTTCGGTTTCATCATCACCACCAGTACCTGTCGGGAATTCTTCCAGGCCGGCAACAGACTGCCGAATCTGCTCGAACAGGAATACCGCGTGGCGCTCGACCTGATCGAGAAAAAGATGGGAACCCGGTTCGGCGACCCCGACAATCCACTGCTCTTTTCCGTCCGCTCCGGAGCGCCGGTGTCCATGCCAGGCATGATGAACACAATTCTCAACCTTGGCATGAACGACGAGATTACTGAAGGGCTTGCCAGAAAAACCAGTAATCCCAGGTTCGCCTACGATTCCTACCGTCGCTTTATCCAGATGTTTGCCGATGTTGTCCTCGACATCGACGGACGCCTGTTCGAAGGCGAAATTACCCGCTACAAAGATGCCCACAGCAAACCACTCGATACCGACATGACAGCAGAAGACTGGCAAGCGGTTATCGAGACTTTCAAGTCAATGGCTGATTTTCCCCAGGACCCATTCGAACAGCTGAAATTGGCAGTTCAGGCCGTCTTTCTGTCCTGGCATACGCCGAGAGCGATTGTGTACCGAGAGATGAATAACATCCCCGAGAGCCTTGGCACCGCGGTCAATGTTCAGGCCATGGTATTCGGAAACTACGGCGAGGATTCCGGCTCCGGCGTCGCATTCACACGAAACCCGTCAACCGGAGAGAACGAATTCTTCGGGGAATTTCTTTTTAACGCAGCCGGTGAAGATGTTGTTGCCGGAGTAAGAACGCCAGAGCCCGTCGAGGCGTTGAGAAAGCGCCTGCCCGGTGTTTACGATGAACTATACGAGACTCAGGATCTGCTCGAGAAACACTACCGGGATATGCAGGATATCGAGTTTACCGTCCAGGAAGGCCGGTTCTACATGCTGCAAACGAGAAGCGGCAAGCGAACCGGGCGGGCTTCGATCAAGATCGCCGTCGACATGGTGGACGAGCAACTGATAACTCGCAAGGAAGCACTCTTAAGGGTATCGCCGGAACATGTCGAAGCCTTTCTGCATCCGATGGTCGACCCGGATTCCAAGGAGAACATTATCGCAACCGGCCTACCTGCGAGTCCGGGTGGTGCAACTGGTCGGGTGGTGTTCTCCGCAGACGAGGCAGTGGAAACTGCAAAAGACGGTACACAGGTTATCCTCGTCAGGCGTGAAACCACACCGGAGGATATTCACGGCATGAAAGTTGCCGAGGGTATTCTGACTGAGCTCGGCGGCATGACCTCCCACGCCGCCGTTGTCGCCCGAGGCATGGGTGTCTGTGCCATCACGGGCTGCGGGTCTCTGACAATTGACTACGATGCCGGAACGGCGACCACGCGGGAAGGCGTGACTGTCTCCCGTGGCGATATCATTACTCTCGACGGTAATTCCGCCGAGGTCATGCTTGGTGACATTCCAAAAACCGAAGCCAGGGACAGCGACGATTTCCAGCTACTCTTGAACTGGGCAGACCGGTATCGTCGCCTCAAAGTCCGTGCCAATGCCGAAACACCTGAGGATGCGAAAAAGGCAAGAGAGCTTGGGGCGGAGGGTGTCGGTCTGTGCCGGACAGAGCACATGTTTTTCGAAGAATCCCGTGTCGCCCTAATGCGCGGGATGATTCTTGCTGACGACGCAGAGGAAAGGCAAACCTATCTCGACAGCATTCTCGAATTTCACCAGGCAGATATGCTCTCCCTCTTTCAGATCATGGACGGTTTGCCCGTAACAATCCGCCTTCTCGATCCACCTTTGCACGAGTTCCTGCCTCATCTCGGTGCCGATGTCGAACATCTGGCGGAACAGATCGGCAAATCCGCGAGCAGTATCGCTGAAGCGGTCGATCACCTTCGTGAAGTGAATCCCATGCTGGGTCTCAGAGGCTGCCGGCTTTCAATCGTCATGCCGGAAGTCACGGAAATGCAGGTCAACGCTATTATCGGTGCCGCCGCTCAGGCGATCGAAATGGGCCTGAACCCGGCGCCGGAAATTATGATCCCCCTTGTCATCAATGTACGAGAGGTCAGGCTCATTTCAGAGATCATCGATCGCGGGGTTCATGCTGCGCTAAAAGATCGATCAGTCTCTGTCCGTTACAAGATTGGCACCATGATGGAAACGCCACGAGCCTGTCTCGGCGCAGATCGACTGGCACCCGCCGTCGAGTTTATGAGCTTTGGCACCAACGATCTGACCCAGATGACCTATGGTTTCAGTCGGGACGACTCTGGCAAGTTCGTGCCTCAATATCTGGACAAGAAGATTATCGAAAGCGATCCCTTTGTCTCTCTGGATCAACGCGCAGTCGGTCGCCTGATGGAACTTGCCGTAAAAGAATCCAGAGCGCGCAAGAGTGGCATTAAGTACGGTATCTGTGGCGAACATGGCGGAGACCCACGCTCGATCCAGTTCTGTCACGATCTCGGGCTCGACTATGTTTCCTGCAGTCCATACCGGATTCCAGTCGCCAGAATCGCCGCAGCACAGGCGGCTGTCAGGGACTCAATCTGATCCTGGAACGGGATTCAGAGAATACTGTTCTTGTGTTCCGCCCAGTAGCGGTCTTTCAGCAGCCGTTTGTAAAGCTTACCGGTAGGTAGTCTGGGCAGCTCATCCTCGAAATCAATGGACCTGGGGCATTTCTGGCGTGAAAGATGCTCCATGCAAAAGGCCATCATTTCTTCCACAAGTTCCTCTCCAGCATCGATCCCGGGCATCACCTGAATAACGGCTTTCACTTCCTCACCCAGATCCTCGTTGGGGACTCCGAAAACAGCTGCATCGGCAATTTTCGGATGGGTAATCAGTAGATTTTCTGTTTCCTGCGGGTAGATGTTGACCCCACCCGAGATGATCATGAAAGTGGATCTGTCCGTCAGATAGAGATAGCCGTCCTTAAGATACCCGACGTCACCGACGGTACTCATACTGCCATCGGCAGAGGTCGACTCTTTTGTTTTCTCTTCATTGTTGAAGTAGGTGAATTCCGAGGCCCGCTTGAACCAGAGTTCCCCGGAAGTACCATCGGCAACGTTATCACCTGCTTCGTCAAGAACATGCAGTTCTCCCAGGATCACCTTGCCGACGCTACCCCTGTGTTGCAGCCACTCTTCGCTGTTGAGGGCAGAGAAACCGAGCCCTTCAGTGGCACCATAGTATTCGTGGATGATCGGCCCCCACCAGTCGATCATGGCTTCCTTGACCTGTACGGGGCATGGCGCCGCTGCATGAATGACAACTTCGAGTGATGATGTATCCGCCTTGGCCCTAATGGATTCAGGCAATTTCAGCATCCGGCTGAACATGGTCGGCACCAATTGACTATGGGTCACCTGGTACTGACTGACAAAATTCAGATAGTCCTCTGCATCGAAGTGTTCCATGATCACCGCCGTGCCCCCTTTTCGAATCGTCAGCGCCACTGCCGCCTGCGGCGCTGAATGATACAGGGGTGCCGGAGACAGATAGATCATGTCCTCTCGGTAACACCACATGTCCTGCAGGAAGCTATGGAGAGGTAGCGGGTTCTCTGGACTGGCCTCTTCGAGAGATCGCAGAATACCCTTGGGCCTGCCGGTAGTACCGGAGGAGTAAAGCATGGAAGTTCCAAGGTATTCGTCGGCGACCGGCGTTCCGGGATAGCCGGAGACAGCGTCTTCAAAACTGACGATACGGTCGTCTTCCGTCTTTCCACCCACAACCAGACACCTGGTGATGTTCGGTGCCAGCTTGAGCGCTTCTTTGGCAACTGCAAGTTTTTCGGAAGATGTAATCAGCAGTTTCGATTCACTGTTATTCAGGATATAGGCAAGCTCTTCATCTTTCAGATAGGAGTTGACACAGGTGTAGTAAAGACCCGTTCTCTCTCCGGCACTGCAGCATTCCACATAGCGGTTATTGTTCTCCATAAATACGGAATAATGATCAAGGCGTTTCAGGCCTTCATCCCGAAGCAGATGCGCGAGGCGATTAGCCCGCTCTTCGTATTCCCGATAGCTAACAGATTCACCGCTACTTGCCATGATGAACGCTGGTCGTTCGGGATTTTTATGGGCGTAGTCCCCTGCATACATACTTTAGTTCTCCCTCTGGAAGTCGCCAAACATACCCGTACCTGGGTGTCATGGCAATTGATCACCCCCGCCCCGTTGAATTAACCTGTCACAAACATATTGGCGAAACCGACAATGAGCAGCATTAATTCCGTACTCGGCACCATTGAAAATCCTGGCAAAACTCTAATTCACGAGCACATTCTGGTTGGCTTCCCCGGCTGGTTTCTCGACACGAGGCAACCCGGCTTCAAACGTGACGAAGCGCTCATCAGGGTCTGCGCTGCCTTCGAAGAGCTTAAAGAGCATGGTGTCGAGACTGTGGTTGACCCCTGCCCCAACGATCTTGGTCGGGATGTTGAATTTATCGCCGAAGTCTCAAGCAGAACCGGCATTAATCTCATCTGCGCCACCGGTTTCTACTACGAAAAAGCCGGTATTCCGTACACTCTTCGGTATAAGGAAGTCGATGAGATCGCTGACATTTTCATCAACGAAATTGAGAACGGCGTTGGCAGTACCGGTATCAAACCCGGCTTACTCAAGATCGCTACGGGCGAAGGTGTGGTCAGCGAATATGAGCGAAAAATCCTGACCGCTGCCGCCAAGGCTGCTGCGGCAACAGAAATCCCCGTTCTTTCACATACCGAGAAGTGCTCCTGTGGTCACGATCAGATCGATATCGTCACCGGCGAAGGTGTCGCACCCGGCCATCTGTTAGTCGGACACTCCGATGGTACCGACGATCTGGATTACCAGCGATCCCTTGCCGAGCGAGGTGTCTATGTCGGCTTTGACCGCTTCGGCCTGGAGGGCCAGGTCACTGACGAGATACGCATCCAGAATCTGAAGCAACTGGTTGATCTTGGTTACCGTCAACAGATCATGATGTCCCATGACTATGTCAATTGCTGGCTGGGAACCGTACCGGGAATGTCGGCGGGCATGTCGCTCTCAGACGTTCTGCCGAACTGGAATATGACTCATATCTTTGAACGAATCATTCCCGCGCTGAAGCTGGAAGGTATGACGGACGACGACTTTGATGTCATTCTGAAAGATAATCCGGCACGGTTTTTCTCAAGCTAATCAGAGACGTCCTGATGTAGCGCCTCGATCAAGTCGTTATAGGTTTCGAAACCGAGGCTCGTCGTAATCTCCTCATGCCAGACTTGATTCAGCACCTGACGGGTCTCCTTACTCAATTCAACTTTTGCCCCTGCGGTAACTTTCGCGCTGTCGCTGCCCGCCGGAATACCTGCTTTTTCTTCACTCATTGTTCTCATCATGGCGTCGTCGAATCGATCCTTGTGCCTGAGCATAAACTCTCTCGATGAGTGCTCTTCAGTAATCGCGAGCAATTCATCGTCAAGCTCAATGTCAATAAAGCTCGCAATACGCCTGATGGTTCCTGTTCCATCTTCAAGCATGTGTTCGTAAGCAAGGAAAAGCACATCGTCGTCGTTACGTCTCGGCCACCAGCTCTTCAGATGATGATAGTAACGACGGTCTTTCAGATACCCTTTGACAATAAACTCATCCAGGGACACTGCGCCCGGTTCAAGAAACCAGCCTTCCTGAAACCTATGCATCGAAATCGCCGCATCGACAGGATCACGTACAACATTAATGTACTTGCCGCCTTTCGGCATCGGACCCCAGGCGAGATGGCTTTTGAATGCCCTGGGATTGGCTTTCTGTTCTGCATCAAGATCAATATCAAGCGCCGCACTGACCTCTATCCAGGGCACAACACGGGAAATATCATCAAAATCCATGTCACCCCTCGTCCGTAGGGTATGAACGATCTGCTGGGTCCACGTTGTGCCGCTCTTGCCAAAAGGTGTGACCACGACATCGGTCGGTCTGAGGCTCACTTCGAGACCCTTTTTCAGCACTTCTTCAGAAAAGACAGACGCCATTCTTTCCTGCACTTCCGCAAGACTTCTCGCTCTGCGTTTTTCAGCCATGGGCTCTAACCTGGTCAAATCAGTAGCGCAGTTTATAGGGGTTTGACGCCGAAAAGCAGTCGCATAACATTAAAAGGTCTGATCGCTACCTGATAGAACACGAGGATCAACGCAAACGTCGCTGAAGTCAGAATCAGGTATTTCAACCACAGACTCCAGCTGAGCGGCACAATAAAGTATCCCAGTACCACCAGTGTGGTCAGATGCAGAATAAAGAGCGGGTAAACCGCCTCGTTCAGATACGACAGTACCGGGTTCCCAACTCTGAGATACTGACCGGCAAATCCGAGGCAGGTCAGGATCGCACACCAGATCATCGACACTCTCAATGCACACCAGATCAGATAGGCTGGCACGATAAATTCGTACCGGGAAAAGTCCGGCCATGGGCCGCCAAACAGCAGGTAGAGGCTGATGGTCGCGGTAAGAAGTCCCAGTGTTGACAGATATCGAAGCTGCCGGATGTCTTCGAGCAATTGCTGACGACCTGCGATGATGTAACCCGCCAGGAATACCAAAAACCATAACGTGAAACTCGCCCAGTCATGAATCAGATTCCGGAAACCCGGGAATGCTGCGCGCAGCA
>JABHYO010000159.1 GCA_018656865.1 Gammaproteobacteria bacterium
GCGCCCGTACCTGGCAAAACGGTCGACCCGCTCGAGCTGTTTCAGTTTCTCGAACCGCGTATGGCGTATTTCATGCTGCCAAGATATATTCGGGTCATCGATGAACTGCCTAAGACGCCGACTCAAAAGGTGCAAAAGAACCTGCTTAAGGATGACGGTGTAACATCAGACACCTGGGATCGTGAAGCAGTCGGCATCAAAGTCAAAAGACAAAAAATTGGCACCTGACGACAGGTTGCCAATGCGAAATCTCAATCAATAGGAGTTGGAAATGACCGATATCTCACCAGACCTGGCGTCGATGGATGCACCGCACGGTCGTGAACCGACAAACGACCTCTGGGAAGCCATGTTCTCACAACGTGCCATTCGCTACTGGAAGGACAAGCCTGTGCCAAGGGAACTGCTTGAAAAAGTCGTCCTGGCTGGCTCCAAAGCACCGAGCGGTTCCAACATGCAGCCGTGGGTCTTTGTCATCATTGATGAAGAAGAAAAGCGCCTTGCCGTCAGCAATGCCCTACGTGATCGTGTGGGTGAGTCAGAAATGATGCAACAGCTGATGGCGGAAGGTAAGAAGTCCGACGACAAGAGCGTGCGGCTTATGATGAACGGCGCCGAGGCGTTCTTCAATCAGTTGGGTAAGGCTCCTGCCCTGATCGTACCGTGTCTTTACAATCTTGCTTCGCCAACTAACGACCCAACCACTTTACATGCGGGCAGTTCAATTTATCTTGCGGTACAGAACATGTTGCTTGCCGCTCGCGGCCTGGGGCTCGGTACCGTGATGACGACCGCACAGGATAGTGTGGACGATGTACTGCGGGCGCAGCTGAACCTGCCGGATGATGCGCACCCCGTTGCGCTGATCCCTATCGGTTATCCCGAAGCGAAGTTTGGCAAGACAAAACGCAAGCCACTCAGCGAGATACTACGCTTCAATGCCTGGTAGAAGATGAATCACAAAGTCATAGCCCATGACGCAGCCCATGATGCAACCCAGCGGCGCAGTCACCAGCCCCTGTCGATTTTTCGCAAATCTGGCATCAACACACTCAGCAGGAACATCGACAGTCCCAGCATCACCGCTGCTGCTATCAACGAGAGATCAATACCAAGATTTTCGGCAATAATGCTGACAGGCATCACACCGAGTGGAACCAGGCCAAAGGTCATCATATAGATACTCATGACCCTGCCTCTTATCTCTGCATTCACAGCAAGCTGGAGGACACTACCGTTCAGTGAACCGAAAATCGCACTGAAATATCCGGTAATCGCACAAGTGACGAGTGCCGTCAGGAAGTCCTGGGAGATCGCTAGCAGCCCGATGGAAAACGCCCAGAGATAGGAAGCCTTGAACATTACTTCCCCCTTCCTTCTGAAGTCTCCCGCTCGCGCCAGCGTCATCGAACCGGCCAGAGCGCCGCCGCCCATGCAACTCATCAGCAGGCCGAGGTCTTCAGGTCCGCCGCCTAAAATGGATTGATTAAAGGCGGGTAGCAAAAACGAAGCCGAGAACCCGAATGAGAAAGGGATAAGGCTCATGATCAATAGACCGAAGACAATGCGATCATCCAACGTATAGCTGATCCCTTCCCTGATATCGGCAAGCGGTGTCCTGTACTCTCCTGCCGTCGGAACAAAATCAAGTTTAAGAAAGAACATGGCGAATGCAGCAACCAGATAGAAAGCACTCAGAATAAAAAAAACCAGCCCGACGCCGGTGGTGGAAGCCTGATTCTCTCCGGCAAACCCTGCGATCAACAAACCCGCAAACGCCGGGCCAAGAACCCGGGACAGATTAAACATCGCACTCTGCAGGGCTGAGGCGTTCACCAGGTTGTGTTCACCCACTACTTCCGGCACCAGCGCGGCTCTCGCGGGCATACTCAGCGCCAGAAGAGAACCGTTAATAAACCCGAATAGAATAAAGTGCCAGAATGTCACATCGCCCTGGTATATCTCCCAGGCAAGCACACAGGTAAATAAAGCGTTGGAAAGCTGCGCAGCGATGATCACTTTTTTCTTGTCCATCCGGTCTGCCATTACGCCGCCGACCAGTGAAAAAAAGATGGTCGGCAGAGAAAACGAAAGCATCACCCAGGCGAGCGCCATGGCAGAAGCCGTCATATCGTAGATCAGCCAGCCACGTGCTACAGACTGCATCTGCATGGCAAAGGAAGCGAACAGGCTGGATATCCAAACGAACCGGTAGTTTGGAATAGCCAGCGAGGCGAAGGTGCCCCGCTTTGGAACTGAAGCGACGCTCTGGCTAGCTCCGTTTTGGTCAGGCACCCGGTTCGACATTCAGGCGCGCGATTTCCGCCATCAACCGCAGACCATCTTCATCAGCGGAGATGGTCATACCGGTGAGACCGCAGTCTTCCCAGTCCTTAAATCTTTTCTTGATACGCTGCTTGTCACCGATCAGAGCCCCCTGGTCGACGAACTCGTCCGGGACTGCTGCAGTAGCTTCTTCCTTTCTTTTCGCCAGGAAAAGTTCCTGTATTCGCTGGGCAGCGTCACCGAAACCACGGCGCACCATCATTTCATTATGGAAGTTCTTGGTTTTGTGTCCCATCCCGCCGACATACAGCGCAATCCCCGGCTTCAATCGGTCAAGCGCAGATTGGACGTCATCGGTGACAGTCACGCTGGTCCCTGAAAAGCTTTCAAAGTCACTTCTGTCCTTACCGGCCTTCTCAAGTCCCGCTTCAATCCAGGGTTCATAGGAGTCATAGTTTTCCGGCACCAGCCCGAGCGGCAACCAACCATCGGCGATTTCCGCGGTAAGCTTGACGGTGGATTCCATGCCGGTACCCAACCAGATCGGGATATCCGGGTTCGTGTGCAGAATCGATTTCAGGGGCTTGCCGATTCCCATCGCACCCGGCCCTGTATACGGGAGGGTAATCTCTTTACCCTCGTGCACAACCGGTTCTTCCCGACGCAGCACTTTCTTCATGATGCTGACGTAATCTTTGATCCGGTAATAGGGCTTGCCCCAGGGCTGACCGTACCAGCCTTCTACAATCTGTGGTCCTGACACACCAATTCCACAAATGACGCGATTGCCTCCTGCCAGGGCATCAATCGTTGCAATCGTCATCGCTGCATTGGCCGGCGTTCGGCCAGCCAGTTGAATCACCGCCGTTCCCAAACGGATCCGTTCAGTCTTGGCGGCCAGATAGGCAAGCGGTGATAGCGCATCGGACCCATAAGCTTCAGCGGTCCACACACTGTCGTAACCCAGCCGCTCTGCCAGTTGAACCTTCTCGACAGGGAGTTGTAACTGCCCCCCTGAATAGCCTAGAGACAAGCCTAGTTTCATTCTGTTTATCCTTTAAGTTTTATCTGGACTGGTAATTACCATCTCGCCGCTCCCGCATGGCCGCAGCAGATTCCTGTTGATCATCGGAACCGGTCAGAACCGCCTGCGCCATTGCGCCGAGGTCTAAAGCTTCATGGAACGACAGCTGATCGGCATCTCTGATCAGCTTTTTCGATAGTCGAACTGTCTGGGGCGGGCGCTTTGCAATTTGTTCGGCAAGCGCCAGCGCCTCCGTTAGCGAATCTCCCTTGGGTACCACCTGCGAAACTAGTCCCCAGGATTCAGCGGTAGCGGCATCGATACGCTTACCCGTGATCGTCATCTCCACTGCTCTGGAATAACCGACGATTCTTGGCAGATACCAGAAACCACCATCACCGGGAATCAACCCAAAGGTGATAAACGCTTCTGAAAAGCTGGCATTCTCACTGGCGATACGAATATCACACTGAATGGTCAGATCAAAACCAAGGCCAATCGCCGGTCCGTTAACTGCAGCAATGATCGGTACCTCGCAATCGAAAAATGCTTTCGACATCTGCTGAATACCATGGGTATAGCCATGTCTCGTACGGGGCGCAGATGTACCTTCAAATACGCCTTTCTTGTTTGAAATCTGTCTTGTATCCGTACCGGAGCAAAAAACATCACCCCCCCCTGTCAGGACAACCGCTCTGACTTCCAGATCGCGGCTTGCCTCACGCAGTGCCGAGGTAAGCTCATTTTGCATACCCAGATTGATTGCGTTTTTTACCTCGGGATTATCCAAAGTGATAACCAGCGTTGCGCCGTTTTTCTCTACGCTGACATCAGACATAGTTTTTTACTCCAATAAATACTTCAGTTTGCTCACTCACCCGATTTTGGCTGGATCTTTTCGATTCCCACATGGGTATTGCGCATTACCGGACAGGGCTGCCACTGCATCATCCAATACTTCAGGTGCCCATAGTTACCGACCAGGTGCAGCCACTTGACCATGCCGGGCTCGGAGTCGTTCGGCGATTTCCAGTCAGTGAATTGATAAGGATCGAAGCCGTTGTACATCACGACCTGACCAGGCTGGGCACTGGATGAAACCAGAGCGGGCACCAGGAAGTCGCCCTGATCGTTGAAGACACGAACTTCCTCGTTGTCTTCAATTCCGAGACTTTCCGCGTCCTTGTCGTTGATCACCACATGCGGTGCACCCCGGTGGGTTTCCAGCATCAGGTGATTGGCGGTATTAAGAGAGTGAATACTCCATCTGTTGTGACCGCTTGCGACCTGAAATGGATAGTTGCCGCCGATCTGGGGTGGATCCTTATGAATTGGGAGATGCTCATCAGCCTCGATGAACCAGGGATGGTCGATCAGAAATTGTGCCCGACGTGTCAGTGTCGGCCAGACCTCGCCTTTTTCCACTCGATTCCGGAATGGTGCGAAGGTCTCATCCGGCTTCATATCAGTAGCCTGATTGATGGTACGCGCTCCGTTACCCGGAGACTCCCAGCGGTAATATCCCTTTTCTCTTATATCATCGAGACTGGCGTTGGCTGGTATCGTACCCAGTGCTGCCGTATCCCTAATCAGTTCGTCCGTCAGCACTTCCTCATCGACGAAGGTGCCATTTCGAGTATAGACCTGGTGACAGCTGCTGAGATCGTGTTGCATGCCCCGAACATCCTTATAAGGTTCTATACCCCGCTCTCTGGCTCGCAATTCCAACTGTTCAGACAATCTTCGGAATGCCTCATATTCGTTGACCGCTTCTCCGGGTGGATCAATGGCATGATCGCAGAAGGTCATGTTCATGGTATGAGTGCTGGGAATCCCGAACCCTGTTTTCTCATACTGATTGGCAATCGGCAGAACATAGTCCGAAAACATGCCGGTCGTACTCATGCGAATGTCCATTGAGACGATCATCTTGAGCGTTGGCCACAGGTGTTCAAGCAGCATTTTGCTGCCCCCACGAGTTCGTCTGAGGACATTACCTCCGCACTCAATGAGCACTCTCGGTATGTGTTCCTCCCTCGGCACATCCAGCCCTTCCCACCAGCCACTTTCGACAGCCTCCTGAAAGTACTCATCGAATTCCCGTTTCATCGACGGGTCGTGCCAGGCCCGGTTCTGCCAGGCTTCCCTGTTACCGGCATGGCGGTACCAGTAAAAGATGGGTGGGATCATGTTGCTGGTCTTGGCAGATACCTTTGCCGCCTCAATAGCCCATATTGATCGAGTCAGCGTGGGGTCCGCCTCCTTCGCTGCCTCGAATGCTGCGTCAGTCATGTCCGCCATGGCAAAAACTTCTTCCGGACCACGATTCTGCTTAAAGGCGATGGTTCCATTGCCCTCAAGCATACCGGCCGTCCATGCCTGTACACCGGTGCCCTGCTTGCCCCAGTTACCCGTCAGGCCGAACAGCAACAGCTGCGCCCGCTCCATCAGATCGCCGTGATAGTGTTTACCGGCGTTCGAAAGTGAGCAAACTACCTTGGTTCGTTTTGAGGCGATCTTACGGGCCAGTTTGCGAATGGTATCCGGGTGGACATTGCATATTTCTTCGGCGAGCTCTGGCTTGTACTGATCCAGCCGGGGGATAATTTCACTCAGAACAGGCCCTAGCTCGACATCACCTGCCAGCGTCGTGACCATGAATGAACCCGTGAGAGCCGGATCTACGTCACCCCAGAAGAGAGTATCTCTGGGTGCCTTCACAGCCGTGCCGGCCTTCAGATCCCAGACGTAAAACTGTTCATCACTTCCGCCTTCTTCCATATCGGATTCGCGGAGATATCGCTTTGTCGCTGGATTCATCAACAGCGTCAGGTCTGTCTGTTCCTTTGCGAACTGCTCGTCAATCAGGTTCTCTTCAATCACGACCTGCACCATCGACAGTGCAAAGGCAGCGTCGGACCCCGGTCTCAAGCCGACGTGATAATCCGCATGGACCGCAGACGGAGAAACATCAGGCGCAATCGTGTAAATCTCGGCACCCTTGTAGCGAGCTTCGGCAATAAAATGATAGTGCGGTATCCGTGTATAGACCGGGTTGCCATTCCAGATCAGGATGATATCCGCGTGAAACCAGTCATCGATACTACTGACCGGATCAAAGGCGCCATAGGTTATGTAATGACCCGGCGCCAGATCGTTCATCTCGGCATTGACATCCATGATCAGACCGCCAATGGATCCCATGTATAGTCCGCGCCCCAGTCCGCCCCAGGTGTGGGTGTTGCATCCGGATGGCGCGATGACTGATTCCGGTCCGATTTCCTCAACGGCATCGAGAACCGCGTCAGCAATTTCAGTCGCTGCCTGGGTCCAGCTGACCCGTTGCCACTTGCCTTCACCGCGTTCACCGACCCGCTTCAAGGGATATAGAACCCGCTCCTTGCCGTAAAGAGTCCGGGTCCAGCCGACACCTTTCTGACAGCCCATGGGATTGAGATCGGGCACACCCTCTTCGATCTGCGGGAAGACAGCGGCCGATTCCTCCCGCCAGGCAATACCATCTTTGACGTAGACCCGCATCGGGCAATTACCCGGATAGCAATCAATGCAATGAGAAGCCCAGGCGACCTTGTCCCAGGTCCAGTTCTCCCGGTAAATGTCGTCGACACCCCGATATTCCGTATCAGCTTTTTGCTCACTCATTTCAATCACCCTCCTCAACAGGAACAGTAGACGCCACTCGTTGTCTCAATGAGTCAGCATCCTGAGTAATAAGGAATGGAACCAGGCGACCTACCTGCTTCAGAAATTCAATCTTTGTCCGCGCCTCGATCTGCCTGCCAAACTCCGGCAGCCAGTTTTCGAGGTTTCTGCTAACGAAATCCCGTTGCGCCAGCACTACTGATGTTTCGTCTTTGCCCGTGGCCGTAGCGGCACCCTCGAGCCCTGCTAGATGAGCCATGAATTCGAGTTCAAACCTGACGTGATCCGGGAATCGGTCTGCTGACCTGTCCGGTGAATAGTCGAAGAACCGGTAGAACCTGAGGACTTCTTCCATCACTCGCATTCTGTCCCGGTCATATTGGCCACTGTGAAGGGGCCAGGGAGCTCCC
>JABHYO010000004.1 GCA_018656865.1 Gammaproteobacteria bacterium
GTGAAGATCACGAGCCGCTGTTTTCTCTCAGTTACCGTATTATCTGGCGCGGCCAGACTGGTGAAGCAGGTTATCAGTATGTCGTGCTGCAGGACCTCGAACCCTATCGAAACGAAGTCAGGGCTTTTCGCAATAATTTATGGGGCTGGCTAATTGCGGGGGTGATTGTTCTTGTCGGTGTCCAGGCGGCCATTATGTACTGGGGTTTGCAGCCCGTCACTGGGCTTGAGAGTGATCTCAAAGCCATAGAGAACGGCAGCCAGGACTATCTTGAGGGTGAATATCCTAGTGAGATTGCCGGTGTTACACGCAGCCTGAACATGTTGCTGGCTGATGAAAGGAGACAGCGGGAAAAATATCGAACCACCCTGGCAGACCTGGCTCACAGCCTGAAGACACCGCTTTCCATACTGAAAAATGAAGCCTCGAGACCGGGTCTCGATACGCAGACTGCCAGAGCATTAGACGAGCAGGTTGACCGCATGAACGAGATCGTCTCCTACCAGTTGGAAAAGGCAGTGGCGAGTTCGAGTTTACTTTACGGTGCATCGGTCGAAATCATACCGCTGGTTGAAAGAACCGTGAGCGCGCTCGGTCGAGTATACCGAGACAAGAGCATCGAAATTCAGTCCAATGCGGAAGCTGTCGTCTTTTTCGGTGATGAGCGAGACCTTTACGAACTGCTGGGAAATCTCCTCGACAATGCCTGCAAATATGGCCGGCATCAGGTCAGACTGTCTGTCACAGGTGGTGACAGAAAGCTCACGATAGTGGTGGAAGATGATGGGCCGGGGATCGACGTTTCAGATCGTGACAGGGTGCTGGAAAGGGGTTTGAGACTTGATTCCATGGAGTCCGGCCAGGGTATTGGCCTTGCTGTCGTTTCAGAAATTGTTGGGCGTTATGGTGGTCAGGTCAAGGTTGAGGAATCGGTACTTGGCGGTGCCAGAATCTCAGTATATCTCGGCTAGAGTCATTCTGAACGTAGCGGGCGGTGCGGCGGCCGATCGCGCACGACTGAAGAATCTCGTAGTGAGATCCTTCGCGTCGCGAGGGGTGACGGCACTAAAGAATCACTCCAGCTCACTATGACTACCATCGCACATAGGCTGCGCCTTCGTCGCCTTGCAGCCACAGAAAAAAAGCTTTTTTGTCTCTTCTGCTTCGAACTTGAAGGGTAAAAAATCGGTGTCCTGGTGAGATCCGTCGCAGAAGGGTTGTTTTGCGCTTTTGCCACAGGAACACCAGAAATAAGTCTGTCCCGCTTCCACTTCCACTGGGTAAGGCGACTTCTGGGCAACGACAGGGTCTGACATTGAGATTCTCCACAATATAATTTACTTCGAGCTTTTGAGCATAGAGGCCATGATGGGCCGGGTAAACCCCTGTTGTTGAAATGCCAGGGTACAAATCCTATGATCCCGTTTCCTGTTTGCGCAGTGCATACGAAACAGGCGTTTTACCATCAGGAGTGAGTTATGGATTTTTCCTTTACTGAAGAACAGTCCCTTCTTCAAGACAGCGTTCAGCGTTTTATTCAGAACGGGTATGAATTCGAAACCCGTCAGAAACTGATTAAGACCGAAGAGGGCTACAGTCGAGACAACTGGGCTAGTTTTGCTGAGTTGGGTTGGCTGGCATTGCCTTTTTCGGAAGAGGTCGGCGGTTTTGGCGGTACAGCCGTGGAAACAATGATCATGATGGAAGAATTCGGCAAGGGGTTGGTGGTAGAGCCTTATGTTTCGACCGTCATTATGGCTGGTTCCATTATCGAGGCAGGTGGTAGTGCGGAACACAAGGAAGGTGTGTTGGCAGAAATCATGGCAGGGACAAAAATGGCTGCGGTTGCCTACGTCGAACCTCAGGCGCGATTCAATCTGGCCGATGTGACAACGACAGCTTCGTCACAGGGCGGTGGCTTTGTCATCAACGGTTTCAAGGGTGTGGTCATGGGTGGTCCTTCCGCCGATGTGCTGGTCGTCCCTGCGAGGACCAGTGGTGATCAGCGTGACGAAAAAGGACTCACCATATTCCTGGTTGATGCAGCCAGTCCGGGTATCTCGAAGCGCGACTATCCAACTATTGATGGCGGTCGAGCTTCTGAGATCACATTTGAAAATGTTGAAGTTGCCGAAACTGCTGTTCTGGGTGAAGTAGACAATGGATTGACCCTGTTGGAAGCCGGCATCAATAATGGCATCTTGGCTGTCTGTGCCGAAGCAGTTGGAGCGATGGAAGTGCTCTACAAAACGACAGTCGAGTATTGCAAGACGCGACAACAATTTGGTCAGCCGATCGGCAAATTCCAGGTACTTCAACATCGAATGGTGGATATGTTCATGGAACACGAACAGGCTAAATCGTTGCTTTACATGGCAGCGATCAGAATGAGTGAGGATGACGAGGCAGGGGCCAGAAAAGCCATTTCGGCGTTGAAGGTTCAAGTTGGCAAGGGTGGGCGATTCGTCGGCCAGAGCGCCATACAACTACACGGCGGCATGGGGATGACCGACGAACTTAACGTCGGGCACTACTTTAAACGTCTAACATCGATTGAAACATTGTTTGGGAACGTCGATCACCATCTGAAAAAGTACTCTGCGGCGGCCTAGGCGAAGCCGTTGCTATCCTAGGCGACTGATAGTCGCGCACGACAGAAGGACCTCGAAATGTCGGACAACTCAACCTATACAACACCCCAGTGGTTCTGGGACGCCGTAGACATCAAACCTGAGCAAGGTTCTATCGAGGTCGGTGAATGCGAAATCACCTACTTTTACTGGAGTGAACCGGGTAGTCCGGGTCTGCTCTTCGTGCATGGCCACAATGCCCATGCCCACTGGTGGGATTTCATTACACCCAGCTACAAAGATGAGTACCAGACTGTAGCCCTTGATCTTTCGGGTATGGGCGATAGCGATCACCGCGATGAATATTCTGCCGATCTCTACGCAGAAGAAATCGTTGCGGTAGCTGACAAGTGTGAAATGCCGGGAAACACTATTTTGGTTTCACATAGTTTCGGTGGTGCTATGTCGATCAGAACAGTTGCCAGGAACCCTGACCGATTCAAGGGGCTGATCCTTCTCGATTCTGGTATCAAACATCCGGACGATGTCAGGCCACCCGAACCGGAGCGACTGGCAAAAGCCAAACTATATCCGAGCGCGGAAGTCGCCCAGTCCAGGTTCCGCCTGCAACCACCCCAGCAGTGTGAGAACCAGTACATCGTAGATCACATCGCCCGCAGTTCGGTCGAGTATATTGACGATGGCTTCGGCTGGAAGTTCGATGAGGAACAATCGCTGCGAATGCAGCCATACGAAGACATCGAGGCGGATTTCAAATCAATTGGCTGCAAATGTGCACTCATCTACGGAGACAGCAGCGAATTTTTTACCGCGAAAAGCGCGGCCTATATGAAAGAGCTGTTGCCCCACCTCGAAGTTACTGAACTCGCGGACGCGCAGCACCACCTCTTTCTTGACCAGCCCCTGACCTTTATGGAAGCCCTCACCGGACAACTCAACGCCTGGTCATAGAATCTTGTGTTCCAGGCGCTGACCAATGCTCCCAGCGGTAGCTAGTTCTTGTCCGAGAAATCGATACCGCGGTGCTGGTTTCCTGATAACCTATTGATTTTTAAACTAAC
>JABHYO010000003.1 GCA_018656865.1 Gammaproteobacteria bacterium
ACCACCATTATCGTGATCGCACTATTCTGTCTTCGCTCCAGCCGATTCAGCGCTAGCGCGTTTGTGTTGACCATGAGCCTGATTATTACGGGCGCCATCACCATGCACAATGGCATCAGGGGAGCGCACCTCGCTGTCAAGGCCAAGACAGAGCAGTGGATAGCCCAGTGGATCGCACGAAGATCGGACCCCATGAAGACACACACGGCACTTGGTCAGGTTGGGCAGTTGAAGCTTTCGGATGCTATCGATTTTCGAATTGAGCCCCTATCCGGAAAACCAGACTTCCCGCCACTGCTGCGGGAGGCAGCCTACAATTCCGCCAGTGGTACTGACTGGGAAGTGTTCGACCTGAGATTCCATCCAGTAGAGCATGCCGATGACTTCCGGTGGGAATTCGCCGAGGGCCCCCAGAGCCAATACCCGGAGGCGAAGATCTATATCGAGTTCGATAGAAAACGTTCTCCGGTTCCTGTACCCGCCGAACTAACCGAGATCTACGAGCTACCAGCGACCGCCGTCAACAAATCTGTCTACGGTACTATTCAGGGAACTGGTCTGATTCCCGCACCTCACTATAGAGTCCGATATGAGATACAGGGGAACCTGGGCGACAGCCCAACCTCTTACGACCTTCTGGTACCGAAGGAATACGACGCCTACCTCAGCTCAATAGCGCCCCAAGATCTCAGCGCGCACGAGGCGTTGCAATTCACACAATCATTTTTTCAAAATTTCAAATACACCCTTTACCAGTCCGGCGCAGAGGTTCAGGCCACTCCACTGACCCACTTCATGAGCACAAAGAAAGCTGGTCACTGTGAATATTTTGCCAGCGCGACTGCGCTGCTTCTGCGAAAGCTCGGCGTACCGACCCGCTACGTTGTCGGCTACGCGGTCCAGGAGTGGAATGAGGGGCTCGGTATGTACATTGTCCGTAAACGCCACGCTCACGCCTGGACAATAGCGTACATCGATGACCGCTGGATTGTTGTCGATACCACACCGTCATCGTGGTTGGCCATGGAAGAAAGTCATGCGAACTGGCTGCAACCGGTCTCAGATTTCTTTGGCAATAACTGGTTTCTGTTCACCCGCTGGTGGAATGATCAGGAACTTGAAGACTATGAGCGCGAACTCTATATTTTCGGCGCCATCCTGGCCCTCATTCTGATATGGCGTATCAGTACCTCGGAACGGGTCACACTCGAAGGAGAAGCCTCAGGAGACGTTGCCAGTTGGGTTCTGCCGGGCAGAGAATCACCCTTCTTCAGAATCGAAGAACAACTATCGGAGATGGGCTATCGGCGCAGCCGAGGCGAGCTGATGACCAACTGGCTGCTTCGTATCGAACGTCCTGAACTACTGCCACTGCTTACAAACCACAACCGCTGGCGCTTCGACCCACACGGTATTTCCATCACAGAGAGAAAGCAATTGGCAGCGCAGGTCCAGGACTGGCTGACATTGAATCCATCTACTGAAGAAGCCTAGATAGTTCATGTCCGAGAAATCGATGCCGCGGTGCTAGTTTCCTGATAACCTGTTGATTTATAAACTAACAATATTGGGCAGTCGCACCTAACACCCGTGAAAACTGCCTTTTCTGGACGGAAACTAGTTAAACTCACTTAAGTTATTGGCTCAACTTCCTGACCGTCCTGCAGAGTTTCGACACCTCGAACAGCCACCCGATCTCCCAGCTTCAAGCTACCCTCGGACGACCGAACTGAAACCATACTGCCGTGGCCTTCACCAAGCTCCACACTAATTCGTTGTGCAACATTCTGCTCATCGATTCTGAAAACATAGCTGCCATCTGTGCGGAGTACCACTGCATCACGCGGTACATACAGCAGTTTGTTAGATTTGAGCGGGACATCGACCTCAACAAACTGACCGGTTACCAAGTTCGCCGCCGCCAGCAGCGGAATATCAACAATCACATCGAAAGTCTGTGAACTCCGATCCCCTGCCTGAATCATGGATCGAAGCCTCGCTTGAAATTGAAGTTCCTTCAGCGTTATCAATACAGGTTCTACGTAATCAAGACGATTCAGATTAACCACAGGAACTGCCGCAGTAATCTCCAGCGAGGTCGGATCCACTACCCGAACGACCGTATCACCGGCCCTTGCATATTCCCCCGCCTCGATTAAACGTTCGACGATGACCCCGTCAATCGGCGAAACGATTTTGGTTTCCTCCAGATCATTTTCAAGTTGTGCAATCCTGGCCTGCGCAAGCCGGAGATCGTTTTTCGCCAGGTCTCGGCGCGAGATCATTTCTGCCAGCTGCGTCTTGGCAGCAAGATTGTTTTTTTCCAGTTCCAGCAAACGACTTACCTCACCTTCAAGATAACGCAGGTTGACCTCCGCTCTCTCCGCCATTACCTCCTGTTCCAGCAGGCTAAGGCTCAGGCGTTGCCTGTCTACCTGGGCGATGACGGTACCGGCAGAAACCTGCATGCCCTCCTCCATGGAGGATACAAGCTGACCGGAAATCCTGGCAGGCAAGAGGACATCGCTCCTGGAGCGAACCAGGCCGTTCACATGTACATGGATCGTACTATTCACTTCCTCGACCGTACCGACAATCACAGTTTGGCCTTCCGCTGCAGCCTGAAAACTCACCAATAGCAGAGCCACTAATACTGGAATGCAATTCATGACCGCACCTCCTGTTGTTTGGTAAACATTACCGGGACCGGTACCAGTGCGCCCAAGTCAAGTCTGAGCAGCGCTGGTATCAACACCAGGGTTACCAGGCCACTGACACACATCCCACCCACAATGACAGTCGCCAGACCCCGGTATATTTCCGAGCCGATACCAGGGATCAACATCAGGGGTAGCATGCCGAAAATGCTTGTCATTGAACTCATGAATATCGGCCTTGCCCTGATTCGGATCGCCTCGCCAACTGCTTCACCGATGTCGAACCCATTTTTTTCTGCTCGCCGCGTCTGGTCCACGAGCAGAATGGCGTTATTGACAACCAAACCAAGCAAGATAATAAATCCGATCATGGTCAGCATGTCCAGGGATTGAAAACTGACCAGGTTAAGCACTCGAAGCGCCGCCAACCCCCCTGTCATGGCTACGGGCATGACCAGAAGAACCAGCAGACTATCCTTCATCGATTTGAACAGTGTTGCCATGATCATGAACAGGATCAGCAATGAAAGACTGAAGTTCCTGAACACTTCTGAGAGCGCCTGTTTCAGCCTGTCTGCGTTACCCCGATACTTGACAGCACCACCAGCTGGCAACTCCGCCTCAAGCACAGGAGTCGCCTCTGCTTCCAATTTTTCAATGGCTTCCTCAAGCGTAACGTGCTCAGGTGGAATCACGTTCAGTGTCACGGTGCGCTTGCCGTTTACCCTGGATAGTGATGTCGGACCGACAGACCTTTCCAGGGATACCAGATCGCCAATCTTTTGAATACCGGCATTCGGGGTTGCAACCGGCAAAGCCATCAGCTCTTCCGGCGACTGCCATTTTTCCGTCCTGACGATCATATCCATCCGCTCATTGCCATCGAAATACTCGCCAGCAAAGAGCCCCCCGGTATAGGCTCTGATCGCGCTACCAAGCGTCATGCGATCAACACCGGACGTGTTTATCCGCCGGTCGTCAGGCACGAATCTGAGTTCAGGCTCGCTCAGTTGCAAACCTCCGTCAGCATAGACATTGGTACCTTCCCAAAATTCGCTGATCACTTCCTGACCTTTGCGTGCAGCAACCATCAGTTGATCCAGATCACTGCCCTGTAGATCAACTCTAAGTCCTCTACCACCACCATTATCCACCTGTAGCATGGTCCCCTGATTAACATAGGGCGTTACATCCGGGAGTCCTGCCAGAATTTCGCCTCGCAGCTTCTCAATCAGAGTCTGAACGGAATCGGGGTCTTCTGGATAGATATAGACCTGGGTGGCAAAACCGTTAAAAGAAGCAAAGTTGTACGCTCTGATTTTCGGCAGTTTTTCACCGTCATAGTAGGGCTGCAACCGCCTCACAACTTCCGGGGCAAGTTCCGTCTGAATCGTTTTTACATTCATTCCGCTGGGGATATTAAAAAATACTGATATGGCATCGATATTTGCCCTTGGCAAAAAATCCACCTTGGGCATCAGAAGGTAGCCGGCAAGGATAGTAGTACCCATCACCCCTGCAATCCAGGCAACACAGCGTAGTGGAGTATCTGTCATTTTTACGGCAAGGGACGACAACTTCGCCCAGGCTTCAGCGTGCTCGTCTTCCTTCAGGTTCAGATTCCCCCAACCGGTCGTCACGATAGGCAACACCGTCAGAGCACTCACCATTGAGGCCAGTACTGCTACCGAAATCGCAATTGCAAGATCCTTAAACAGCTGACCTTCGATACCCTGCATAAAGAGGATAGGTACGAAGATCGCGACAGTCGTCATCGTTGACGAAAACAGTGCGCCAGACACCTGACTGCAGCCTTCCTTCACTGCAGCCACCAGGTCCAACCCTTCTTGCCTTAACCGATAGATATTTTCCTGAACGACAATTGCCGCATCCATGACCAGCCCCACGGCAAAAGCAAGCCCGGCGAGACTGATGACATTTAGCGTCAGGTTCAGTGCTTTTAGGCAGATGAACGACACCAACAGCGAGATCGGCACAGTCAGTGTAATAACCAGAGTTGCCCTCACATTCTTAAGGAAGTAGAAGAGAACAGCCACTGCAAGAAATATCCCCAGCAGCAGATTGTTCTGCACCAGGCTGATCGCCCGCCGGATATGCAGAGACGCATCAAAACTTAATTGAATGCGAATGTCGGCTTCCTTTAGTGGGCCGGCATTCAGTTCATCGATTGCCGCATTGATCGCATCCAGAACCTCGACGGTATTGGCATCATTGCGCCGACTGATGGAAATATAGTAGCTGGGAAATCCATTACGCAGACTGACGCCGGTGTTCTCTGCATAGTCGACCTTCACCTGGCCTACATCATCCAGGTAAATCGGCTGCTCACTACGCCAACCGACTACCAACCTGCCAAGCTGCGCAACCTCCTGTTCACCAAGGAAACGAACCGTGTACCTTCTGCGACCAACATCAGCAAACCCACCGGATATGTCCCTCGCCCGATTGAGCGCATTGACCACATCGGATACCTGTACCCCAAGCATCGACATTCGGAAAGGATCAACAATGACGTTGACCTCTTTCGGTCTCCTGGCATCGAGATTGACCTGAGCGACGCCAGGAATTCTCGACAATCTGGGTTCCACCACTTCTTCGATCAGATCCTGATACTCGATCATATCTTTGACGGGGTTTGTCTCGCTTGCATAGACCAGTATCGACGCCGCTCCCGGCAGACCACTATCTCCACCGTTGGCGACGAAAGGTTCGCTCGAATCAAGCGGCCTCGCCGGCGCCTGATTGAGCCGATTGACCACATCGAGTAAGGCCTGACTCATATCGAATCCCAGCTGATAGTTCAGGCGAACCCTGCCGGATCCACGAGAGGTCGAAGAGACAATATCTTCGACTCCTGAATTGAACTTCAGCACCTCTTCCTGTGGTTGGACGATAGCTTCTTCCACTTCCTGTGGGGCAGCGGAACGCCAATTGTTATATATCGTTATCTGTGGACGTTGGACGTTTGGCAGCAACTGCAAAGGTAGCTCACTGACGCTCTGGTAACCAAAAACCAGTATCAGCCCCAACAGTACAGCCACGACACCCTTGTACCTGATCGCAAGGCTGGTCAGCGACATTTGATGCCTCTTTTAATTTCTCCCGGGCGATTCACAAGTCTGAAGCTGTATCGCGTCGTTGACAAAGGGATTGAGGCCAGTTGAAGCCTGGATGCGGTAATCGGCAGGTGGTCTTTGCCGGGCGTGTGACGTAATCTTAGCGACCGCGCGTCAGGAAGCGAAACGAAGTAATGACATCAGCTAATTCCGGAATCTGGCTCTCCACGATCCTTCTCATGCTGCTTTCTGCCTGTGGCGGTGGTGGTGGAGACAGCGCTGAAAATACCGTCATAAACCCACCTGAGCCACGACAGGACGGAATCACCGGTAAAGCCGCATCACGCATCAGCGGTGCCAGCCTTGCCGTTCATGATGCCAATGGTGAAGAGATCGTTCTTGCGAGTGGTCGTACCACCAACCAAAACGGCGCTTACCACCTGATTTTCTCAGAATTCGCCATTCAGGATGGTATTACACCCCCGCTGGTGGTCACCCTGGACGGCCGAGGCGCAACCGCCATATGTGACTACGATCGTGAAGGAGACAATGACTGTATAGCAGCCGATGGATCTTTTGTCTCCTTTGGTACCACTTATACACTTCCGGATGGTTTTGAACTCAGAGGACTGGCTCCGACCTTTCCCGATTTTGTAGAAGGCGGATCGGATCGGACCATCAATGTTAATCTTTCTGCCGCGAGCGACCTTGCTACTCGATATGCTCTGGACGCAGCCGTCGGCACACTGACAGCCGCCGCGGTAGATCTCGCTAATAACCAGGCACTTGGTGTCGTCGAATTTTTAACCGGACTCAGCAGTCGGGGCCAAAACATAAATGATATCGCCATCGCAGACTTGACTGCGGCCCAGATACCGACGACTGACCGGCTAGGTCTTGCACTTTTTGGCGCGAGTCTGCACGGTCAGATCAATACCGACGAACCTTCAGTATCCAAATACCACCTGGTTCTCAACCGAATGGAAAACCGTATCAGACCTGCACCGAGTGGACTGTACCTAAGTGCTACCGGCACTTTCCTGGCTGAATCGGTTGCCAGCTACATTGTTACTGCGACGGCTTTTCAGAACTCACTTACGTCTCCGTCAGCTGTTCTCGCCGGATCCATTGCTGCAGGCACGACTTCCCAGCCACTACTGGTACAGGTAGGCGGAAATCCGGTTAACATTGCGATACCGGCAGATCCCTCGAGTACGGACCCGCTGGATAGAACCAAGGTCTTTATCTCAAGTTTTTCCGAAGTGATCGGCTCAACCCTCTTGATCTCACAAACTGCCGCCTTCGGCGGTACCGCCGCCGGTGCCGCTCTGGTCTACAACGAGCAACTTTCTCTCCTGGGTACGCTTGTGTCCGAGGAAATGAGAAATACACTGATCCAATTGGACCAGGCAATTAGCACCGCGCTAGAGAACGGAGAAACAGAGCTGACGGGTACAAACGTCTCTGGCGTCCTGGAACAAAACGCCGATACCGTGACTCTGACGGTGGCGACATCGACTTCAAGTAACATCCAGACAGGAATCAGCGTGAACATCACCATCCCCACCGGGACAAGATTCAACCCCGGCGGCAACGGCAGCATCAGCGCCAGCGACATAACCATTGCCGTCTCACAGACCCAGACCGATCTGACGACTCAGGAACTGTTTGAAGGATCTTTTTCAGTAGAACTGTCCGGTGCCGGTCAGGTCATCGATACAACCTCTGTGACCTTTTCGGGAGATCTCAGATCCACAGGCGCCCGAAACTTCACCGGCAATATTGCGGTTACCGGTCTCGCGCCGATATCAAGCGAACTAGAAGAAGGAAACTATGACGCCAGCTTCACTTTTGATGACGGTGGCACTCTCAGCATGAGCGGCCAGTTGCAAACTCAGATCAGCAACACCACCTTGTCAGTGGGAGCAAGCACCATTATGGTCGATCTCGAAACGAACAGGATTACCGACATGAATACCGATCTGAATCTGTCCGTCGATCAATCCTCTTTCGTCACTGGTGGCAGCCTGGTCTCAGGCGGTGTCGATACTGGCACCATGGATGCTTCCGGCATCGTTTTCTTCAGCGATGATACGGCAGTCGCTCTCCCGGCACCGGTGATTTAGTTCAACAACCCCGTGACGGACAGGATCAGATGCTGCATCTTCCGCTCTGACGAAGGCAGATTGCTGTCGATCAAGTTGAAACATCGACACTTTCTCCCTAACTGAGTTCTGTATAATGGCGCATCTTCTGCGTCATGGGGATCGCACTACATTGAATATCAAAGAACGAATGCAGGACATCATCGCCAAAGAAGCGGCGGCTGTTCAGGCTATTAGTGTCAACGATGCCTTTGAGGAAGCCGTAAACAAGCTACTTAATTGCCGAGGTAAGGTCGTGACCACGGGCATTGGTAAAGCGGGTTATATCGCCCATAAATTTGCGGCGACCCTTTCGTCCACCGGGACACCCTCATTCTTTGTACATCCAGCTGAGGCAGGCCACGGTGACCTGGGCATGCTTTCCGAAGGCGATTGCATTGTTGCCTTCTCAACCAGCGGCAAATCCAACGAAGTCATCGAAATGCTGCAGATTGCCCACAATCTAGGGACTGACGCCGTCATTGGCATAACATCGCATGTCGATTCACCACTTCGGGACCTGTCCCATGTGATTCTTGATATGGGCTCTGACATTGAAGAACCCTGCCCTCTTAAGATCACTCCGAGCGCCACTATAGCCGTCATGCTGGCGATTAGTGACGCACTGGCACTCACATTGATGGAACTCAAGGGATTTACCTCGGCCGATTATCACGCTCGCCACCACAAAGGATACCTAGGCTCGGTAACCCGACCCGCGCATCACTACGACAGTGAGAACTGACTTGCAGAAAATTGACCCTGCCGTTGTCGCGGAAAAATACGTTGCGGAAATTAAAGCTTCGATAGATCGACTGGGCCAGAGCATACATGTCATCGGCTTTATTGCCTCCGACGATAAACCTTCCATCGCCTACGCTAACGCGACGAGGCGGACATTTACGGAAACCGGCTTCACTTACGAACTAAAGCAGATACAACGACTGGATCTCGAAGCTGCAATCCGGAAGGCCAATGAAGACCCCGGAATTCACGGCATCTTCATTTACTTTCCCGTATTCAGCAATCAGGAAGACAATTATCTGAGAAACCTGGTTCACTACACCAAGGACATCGAAGCAGGAAGCCTCTATTGGACTCGCAAGATGTCCGCAAATGACCGGTCCGCTATCGGCGGCAAAACAAACAAAAAAGCGCTACTCCCGTGCACACCGCTGGCCATCATCAAGGTTCTGGACGGTATTGGTGAATATGAGGCACTGACTGACAAAACCGTGACGATATTCAATCGCAGCGAGGTTATAGGCAGACCACTTGCTGTCATGATGTCGAACGACGGCGCAGATGTCTTCTCATTCGATGAGTTCGGACCACTCGAATTCAACGCTGGAGAACCTCGTGAAGTAAAGATTTCCAGGGAGGAAGCTCTGGCTAGGTCAGATATTGTTATTACAGGCGTACCCGATCATTCTTTTGAGCGGGTACACAGAGATGAACTAAAGACTGAATCCGTCTGTATCAACTTTTCTTCAATCCCGAACTATGATGACGAAATCGAGGATAAGGTCAGGATATTCGTCCCCCGTGTCGGGCCGATGACAGTCGCTATGTGCATGCGCAACACAATCAGACTGTACGAGAACTTTCACCAATGACAGAAATCGGCAGACAGACTATAACTGAGTACCTAAATGCCGTCAGCGCGAAAACGTCGACACCCGGAGGTGGCGCCGTCGCTGCGGTTGTCGCCGGAGAGGCATGCGCGCTGATCGCCATGGTCGTAAACTTTACCAGGGGTGACGATTCAAGACTGCAGGAAATTCTTTCGCGGGTAAGCCTGTCCAGACAGCGACTAATTGAGCTGGCGGACGCCGACAGCGTTGCATTCGATCAGGTTATGCGTGCCTACAAGGGCGAAGGAGACCTCGAGCCCGCACTCATCAACGCGGCGCAAGTTCCTCTTGAGGTCATCTCTATCTGTCGCAGCCATATAAGTGACATCGAACTGATGATGGATATCGGCAACGCCAATCTTCTGACTGATGTCGGCATTGCTGCCTCACTCATACAATCGTCGCTTCAATCGTCACAGTTGAATGTCATGATTAATGCCAACGCCATGACTACGGAGAAAAATCTGCTAACGGAGCCGTTAGCAGACCTGCCAACGGCGCTGCAGCGCCTCGTGGATGTCCTTGCCGATATGCAGAACCGCCTGACGTGCGACTGAATGCATTCATCCTGACCGTATTTGTTCTCACCGGTTGCGGCAGTCAACCAGTTGGTCAAACTACAGACAGCTCCCTCAGACGAAAGTTTGAATCAG
Organism: Gammaproteobacteria bacterium; assembly: GCA_018656865.1. Taxonomy (GTDB): domain Bacteria; phylum Pseudomonadota; class Gammaproteobacteria; order Pseudomonadales; family Azotimanducaceae; genus UBA9659. Next base: position 10,166 of record JABHYO010000003.1, read on the forward strand.
CCATTGCCAGGGAAATTCTTTCCGAAGTGAGACGAGAGTTGCACCTCCTAAAAGGTTCGACAAGGGCAGAATATCTGCAACGAAAATCGAAGCAACTTTCCGCCAGCGTTGACTTCACTCAGGTCACCAGCAGCATCAGGCTCGAACATCAGCTGCTCGATTACCTGACCAGGAGCGAGCGCACCAAATGGCAGGCCAGCGAATTTCAGGAAAAAGCCCGAGCTCTCAGCTCCCTGAATTGGAGTCTCGCAGAATACGAGGACAAAATTCTGGCGGAGATCGACCGTCTTGACCAAACCATCGCCGCTGTCGCGGGCGACGAAACAACCGGCAACTTCAGCCTCGAACGCCACATCAACAATGTCAGATCAGGTGCCGATTACCCCGAAGATTCATACAGGGGACGCCAGCAGTATCTTGATGATCTGGCGGACACCATGATCAAGACACAGCTCAACTGGCACGCGTTTTTCACACGATATGAGGAATCCGCGCTTAGCATTGCCGGAACAGAGTCCACAAAAACATCGTTCAACTATAACCAGGGAACTCTCTCCATCAGCCTGGCAAAGGTCACAGATCTTCCGATGTTCGAACTCAGAAGCATTGCCGCCTACTACGGATTCCCCGGCATTCAGTCTTTTTCCACGCAGGACAAAAAGGGATCACTTTCTGCGGTTCTAGAATTGCCAGGTTACATCCACGGTTGGGCTGGCTACGTTCTCGACTACATCGCCATTCGCGATGTTGATCGCACACTCTCGTATCTTTACTTTTCAAGGCTCATGGCCGGGCTGGCCCTAGCGGATCTGCGAATCAACACCGACAACTGGTCTGTTGTAGAAGCACAGAACTACCTCACAACTTCGACCCCCTATTCGGCCAACCGTATTCGTCTGATGCTGTCTAAAACCAGCAGCGCACAGGGGTACTATCTCGCTGCGGTCGCCGGAAAACTCCATTTCTCGACTCTACGGGATCGCTGCCCGGTTGAATCCAAAGCATGTGAATCTGTACTGCATCAGAAAATCGTCGAGCTTGGCCCTCTACCGTTCGAGATATTGGAGCAAAGACTGTCTGCACTCCAGCTGTTCACGGACAACTCACTTTCGTCCACCCCGCCGTAGCCGGTTGAACACCCGATTGGTAGAACACCCGACTGGTAGAACACTGTCCGTCAGTCTGTGAGTTCTCTGCTGTCGAGCGCTTCTCTAATTTTTTGATACTCAGTCTCAGTCAACCTGAACTGACTGAAGATGGCCGCACCGAGAACATAGCAGACCAGTGGGAAAATCGCGTACAAGGTCAGCAGTGCCAGCTTGGTCGTTTCCGACTGTTCCACGTTAGGCACGAAACCTGAGAGGCTCAGAACAAATCCAGTCAGCATCAGAGTAATGCCCGAAGCACTCTTAAAAACAAAATTCCAGGCCGCGAAATAGGTTCCTTCCTTTCGTTTGCCCGTCTTGTATTCGTCATAATCGATGATGTCCGCCTGAATGGACGGCGCAACAACAGCACCGCTGCCCGCGCCTAGTCCGCAGATAAAGGCCAGCACCATGATCATCGTGTCTGAGCCCTCCTCCAGAAAGAACATGCCACCGAACCCGAAACCCGTCACCAGCATGGAAAATATCCACATGGCTTTCTTGCCGATACGACGGGACAGGGGCACCCAAAGCGGCACTGAAGCTACCGAGGGGATCAGATACATCAGGATATAGATAACCGTTTTCTCGGGACGGCCGACGACATATTCGGCCACATAGGGGGTCAATATGCCGATCGCAGCACCACCAAGATTCTCAACAAAGAAAACAATGAGCAGCAGCGTCGCATATCTGTTCTTGATCACATCGCCAAAGGCAACAAAGAGATTCGATTCACCTCGCCCCTGAAATTCCGGCCTCTCTTTGATGGTGATGAACATCCAGACAATAAGCCCGGTGACAACGACGGCCGCCATCAAAGAGATCACATAAGCATCGAACCGTACATTTCCACCAACAATCAACCGATGCATGGCAACCAAAGCCAGCAGCGAACCGGAATTCCAGATCATGTGTCGAGCCCCAAAGATCTTGGTGCGTTCGTGGTAACCGGTAGACAGCTCAGCACCCAAAGAGGCATGAGGCACGGTGAAAGCTGTCATTGAAGTATAAAAACCAATAACCGCTACTGCCATCCAGACAATCAGCCCGCTCTCTGACAGCCCGTCCATCGGATTCCACATCATGTAGAACGTCACGCAGACAAAGGGGATGGAACATAGAATCCAGGGTCGACGTCTACCTGATTTCAGGTTGGTTCTGTCGCTCAGGTAGCCAGCCACCGGGTCCGTAACCGCATCCCATATCCGGGAAATCCCAAAAATCATACCCATGACAGCAGGCGACACTAATAGGACATCGGTCGAGAACTTCATCAGGTAGAGAGCTACCATAAAGAACATGAAGCCAATGCCGGCGGTGGGCAGGTTGTAGTTGAGAATCGTGACAAAAGGCAGAGTTGACCGGGGCTGCCCATCAACGCCTGAATTCACCCGGCAGATTCCACCAGTGAATGCGTCAAATGCCAGCGGCGACGTTTGGGAAGGCCACCAGGATAGGCAGTTGACATGACCTCGGACAAACAGAGTTCAAACAGCACTGACCTCAGTGAGGGCCTGAAACTGCAAACGGATTCTGCAATCTCCCTTGTCTCGTCATCTTCGATCTGTATAGCAGTTCCGGTAACCTGAAATTCGCCGCTGCTGCCTGAGCTATCACTCATGGCACAGTGCAGACAAAAGTCCTGATTATCAATCAGATCCCTGGTTCTTGGAGAACTGGGTTCCAGAAAAATGAACATGCGGCCTTTACCGATAATCGGCGTTACGGGGTGGGCGCGAGGCCGGCCATCCTTTCGGACAGTGGCGAGATAGGCTACCTTGCCATCCAGACGCTCCTGACCAAAGGCAGCGAGCTTGCTATCCTCTTTTTCCAGATCCCCCCAGTGTGTTGCTTGCATCAGTTTCTCTGGTTCAATGCTCTATTTTCAGGCTCGCACACCTTAGCATGGATTCAGGGCAAATACCGATCAAGACAGAATGCTGCTCGGTCTATTGCGGCGGCCGCTAATGGTCACCGGCACTTCTGTTTTGAGGCCAATAATTGTCGCCAGTTCCTGCAGTTCATCGCGATAATTCATCCACCGCTTCTGAGAAGTCTGGTACAACGGCTTTCGAACCTGAAGGAAACTCGCGGTACTGACTTTCCGGTCCGTCTTGTGAAATTCCATGCAGGCTTCCTCGAACTCAAGCCCCAGGAATTCAAGCAGCTTTTCGGTTTCAGTCTGCTGGTCTGCAATGACATCCTCATAGCGGACCGAGTACATCCGGCCGGGATAAACAGTTTCCCAGTGCTCCATTAGCCGTCGATAGTCATTATAGAAATAAGCCAATGTCTTCAGATCAAAACTATAGTCCTGGCCCTTGGTGAAGTTCTGAAAGAAACAAGACAGACAGGTATCAAGCGGGTTCCGGATCGTGTGAATGATTCTCGCCTTGGGAAAGAGTGAGTAGATCAGGCCAACAAACTGGAAATTGAGTGGGTGCTTGTCAATGATTCTCGATACCGTTGGATCGGCTGCGATGGCCGTGAGACGATTCAGATATTCCTGCGAGAGCCCCTGATAGTCTTTCTTGCGGAGACCGGGAATACAGTTTGGATACGTCTGTTTGAAAACCGACACTCTCGCTGCAGTAGCAGCAATCAGTTTCATGTCATTCAGCTCACCGGCACCAAATACCCTGGAATGGCTGGCTAGAATCTGTTCGATCAAGGTTGTGCCGGACCTCGGCATACCGACAATAAAGACCGGGATATCTGAATCAATTCCGCTTCCGGCCGTCCTCTGGGCAAGTTCACGACTGAAGACGTAAAGCACATCTTTCACCAGACGTCTAAATTCAGCAGTATCGAAGTTCCGGTGGGTCAGGCGATTGCCTTCTGAAAAATGACGAAAAGCCTGTCCATATTCGCCGACATCATCAAGGATCTTACCTGCGGCAAAATGAAAGTACGAACTGAGTACATCTTCAAGGCCATCCCGGGCAAGCTGCTCGCCAATCCTTGTTATGAGCGGATCACCTGCGGCGAACTTGACCATCTCTGCCAGCCCCTGATACGCCTCGCCATAGTCGGGCTTAAGATCTATCGCCTGTCTAAATTGAGACTCGGCCTCATCCAGACGACCCATACGTCGATAGATACCCGCAATGTTGTGATGAAAGTGCGCAGCCTGGGGAAAGATGCTGAGCGCCTTCTCCATTAGCGAAACGGCTTCGTCATCTCTGCCCTGCTCTGCCCGTACCAGACCCAGAAGATGTATGGCGTCCGGCTGTACTGGCTGATCTTCAAGAATTTTCCGATAGATGACTTCGGCATCAGACAAACGACCGGCAACCTGATGCGCCATGGCGGTTTCAAGTTGTTCCTTCAAAGGCATGGAGCACCCTCGTCATCGGGGGTCTTCATCTGACCAAAACTACCGGTTCTAAACCAGTGTTCGGACACTGAGTCATCCTCCCAGATGAGTTCGAAGCGATACTGGCAACCCTGAACCAGTCGATCAGACAACCCCATCAGCATGATATGCATAGAACCCGGTTTCATCTCAATGGTTTCCCCGGCGGGAATGGTCAACTCATTGGTCTGCATTCGAGCCATACCATCTGTGTGTTGGGTTCCATGCACCATGGCATGGTCTGCCTGGTCGAACCCAACTCGATCCAGAGTCTTGTCCCGGGTCGAGGTGTTTGAGAACTTCCCATAGATTGCCGCCGAGGCGGCACCAGGCGGTGTTGCTCTGGACCAGGCCTCAACGGATATGTCGGCGGGGGTCGCATTACTAACGAACATCCCCAGCAGAAGTAACAATATGCGTTGCATTCAGCTCTCCGAAAAACGGGGTGAAGTATACCGCCTTGAGCGATGAGCTCCACATTCGAAACTCTCCCTGACTGGCAACTAACCATGATAAACTGTGGTTTTACAAACTCCGTGTTAGCTAGTTTCCGCCCGAAAAGTCACGATATAGCGGGCACGCGCTGCGACTACCCACAATTATTTATATATAAATCAAAAGGTTTTCAGGAAACTAGCACCACGGTGTCGGTTTCTTCGACAGGAACTAATTATGCTTCAGGTTGGTGTGCTGGCATCGCATCAGGGGACCAATTTCCAATCCATCGCGGACGCCTGCGCTGACGGCGAACTGAACGCTAACGTTTCCGTACTCGTCTGTAACAATTCCTCCGCACCCGTGATTCAGCGCGCCGAACGAGCTGGTATCCCGGCAAAGCACCTGTCCTTACAAACGCATGCTGACCCAGATGAACTTGATATCGCGATCTGCGATGCTTTAACGACGGCGAGCGTCGAACTTGTCGTCCTTGCCGGATACATGAAAAAGCTGGGTCCCAGAGTGCTGGCACGCTACGAGGGACATATCATTAACGTGCACCCCGCATTGCTACCGCGCCATGGCGGCAGAGGATGCTACGGCATGCATGTCCACGAAGCGGTAATCCGCGACGGTGACAAAGAAACCGGCGCCACTGTCCACCTGGTAAACGGCGAATACGATATGGGCAATATCCTTCACCAGGAATCTACCCCCGTCGAAACCGATGACACTGCCGAGTCTCTGGCAGAAAAGGTTCACGCTATCGAGTATCGACTACTACTTTCCACCATTGATGAGTTCAGCAGAAAGTCATGACAACAAAACGAACGAGAAAAGATTCGAGAGCACCGATCGCCCTCATGACCTGTGACTCCGGGCGTCATTTTGCCGAAACCGTGGCGGGGCACATGGGTAACGAACTAACTCCCAGCACGGAGACCTGGTTCGCCTGCGGCGAAGGTAAATTCGAGATCGGCGCCAATGTCAGAGGCCACGACGTCTATATCTTTCAATCTGTGGCAGGCGTGCAGGACGATCTCAGCATCTATGACCGTTTTATTATGCTGCTACACGCCATTGAAGCGGCGGCCCTGTCGGATGCCCAGTACATCACGGCAGTTCTGCCCTATTATCCGTCGTCGCGCCAGGACAAGAAAAAGGGAAGGACGCGAGAGGGTATCAGCGCCGGCCTATTCGCCCGGATGATGCAAAGCGCCGGTGTCGATCGTGTCATGACAGTGGAAATTCACAATGACGCTATTGCAGGCATGTTTAATCCTTCGATGGCTCACCTTGAAAACGTCTTCCTGACCAAGCATCTGGTCAAGTGGCTTAAAAAACAGAAGCTTACAGGCGATGTGGTCGTCTCACCGGACGTCGGCTACCTGGGACGTGCTCGCGCTTACGCCGAGGAACTTTCCGCAGATCTGGCCGCGCTGTCAAAGGAGCGGGATTATTCCAAGCCCAACAAGGTCTTTCGATCGACGCTGATCGGCGAAGTCCAGGACCGGGATGTCCTGTTAGTTGACGACATCATCGATACCGCGGGGTCTGTTGTTTCCGCCATCGATGAACTCAAGAATCAGGGTGCCCGCAACATCAATGTCGCCTGTGTTCATCCACTCCTTAACGGCCCCGCCTGGGAACGTCTTTCGGATATTCACACTAGAGCAACAAATGAAGGCTGGAACTTCCAGATGGTCGGTACAACCGTAATCGGCCATGACAACCCACCCGACTGGTACAAGGCGTTCCCCGTCGAAAAGCTAATAGCTCAGGTTCTGGAGAAGATTAACTCACGCGGCAGCGTCACCGGTGTTCAGGATAATGCGAGGTGACAGGGCGCTCAAAAATGTCCGGTTATCCTGAACGCAGTGAAGGATCTCGAGATTCTTCGTTTCACTCAGAATGACACCAAACTTCGAGATTCTTCGTTTCACTCAGAATGACGCCAAACTTCGAGGTTCTTCATTTCACTCAAAATGACGCCAAACTTCGAGATTCTTCACATCGCCAACGCTCCTTCAGAAGGTCTCGCTGCTTGACATAACGTAGCGTTCCACTATCCTTATCGGCTATGAATTCACCTAGAATCGCAATCATTTACATAATTAGCATTATTCGGCAGCGAATGGTGGGTTGACTTGCGAACAGCAAAAAAAACCCGCCAACGGCGGGTTTTTTTTTGGTTAGGGATACTTAGTCACAGGCTCCCTGGCCCCCAACGAGAACAGAACATGGCAGATAAGACAGACCCAAACGACGAAACATTCAGTTTTGTTGCCGCTGAACACAAGATCCTCGACTTCTGGGACAAAGAAGATGTGTTCAGGCGTTCCATGCAACAGACCGAAAATGCCGAACCTTATATTTTCTACGATGGCCCTCCTTTTGCGACGGGTCTACCGCACCATGGTCATCTGGTCGCCTCAACTATTAAGGATGTAGTGCCTCGTTACTTCACCATGAAGGGACGGTATGTCCAACGCCGATTTGGCTGGGATTGTCACGGCCTGCCTGTCGAGCACGAGATAGACAAAGCGCTCGGCATGTCTTCCATCGAAGCAGTCGAGAAACTGGGAATCAAGGGCTACAACGACGAATGCCGTGGCATCGTCCAGCGCTACACCACTGAATGGCGCAAAACCATCAACCGCATCGGTCGCTGGGTGGATTTCGATCACGACTACAAGACCATGGAACCCTGGTACATGGAATCCGTATGGTGGGTGGTGAGGCAACTCTGGGACAAGGGTCTGATCTACCGAGGTGAAAAAGTGGTGCCTTTTTCTACGGAACTCGGCACCGTCCTGTCGAACTTTGAGGCAGGCTCCAACTATCAAGACGTTCAGGATCCGGCCATCACCGTGCTGTTCAAACTGAGGAACGACGAACGATATATAGCCGCCTGGACCACAACACCCTGGACGCTGCCATCCAACCTCGCGCTCTGCGTCGGTGCCGACATTGACTATATCGAGGCAAAAGATGCTACCGGCAAGGTCATCATCGTTGCAAGAGAACGCCTGGAGGCGATGTCCAAAGGTGGTGAACTCGAAGCATTGAGGGAGTTCAAGGGTACGGAGCTGGTCGGCTTGAAATACGAACCACTTCTCCCATATTTCAGCGACCTTGAATCGGAAGGCGCCTTTGTCGTCCTGTCGGACGACTATGTATCGACAGAAAGCGGTACAGGCGTTGTGCATCAGGCACCGGCGTTTGGTGAAGACGACTTTCGAATCCTGAAAGCAGCCGGCATTCAGGCGAGAGTCTGCCCCGTCGACATGTCCGGCCAGTTTACAGCCGAGGTGACCGACTTTGCAGGGATGCACGTCAAGGAGGCCGACAAACAAATCATCCGCCTACTCAAGGATCAAGGCAGTCTTTATATCCAGGACGTCATCGTCCACAGTTATCCCTTCTGCCCACGAAGTGACACACCCATCATCTATCGCACCATCGACTCCTGGTACGTCAGGGTGGAACAGATGCGGGATCAGCTAAAGGCAGCCAACGAACAGATCAACTGGGTTCCCGGGCATATCAAGAACGGCCGCATGGGCAACTGGCTCGAAGGTGCGATCGATTGGGCTATATCTCGAAACAGGTATTGGGGAACACCGCTGCCTATCTGGATTAACGATGAAACAGGCAGCATGCGTTGCATCGGCTCGAGAGAAGAACTCAACGAACTCACCGGCGTCATGTTAGATGACCTGCACCGGGAGAATGTCGACCCACTAACATTTACCGTTGAAGGGGAAGCAGGCACTTATCGGCGAATCACCGAAGTGCTGGACTGTTGGTTCGAATCCGGCTCGATGCCCTATGCTCAGCTTCACTATCCATTCGAAAACCAATCGCTCTTTGAACGCGGCTTCCCGGCAGAGTTTATCGCCGAGGGACTGGATCAGACACGGGGCTGGTTTTATACGCTGATCGTTCTCGGAACAGCCCTCTTCGGCACTCACCCATTTAAGAATGTGATCGTTAACGGCATCGTTATGGCCGAAGACGGTAAGAAGATGTCAAAACGGTTACGTAACTACACACCGCCGGACGATCTAATGGAATCCTACGGCGCCGATGCACTGCGCCTGTACCTGATCAACTCCGGACTGGTCAAAGCCGAAGAGCAGCGATTTACCGATACCGGTGTCAAGGACATGGTCCGCCGCGCACTGCTGCCCTGGCTGAATGCATTCAAATTTCTCCACACCTATACGCAGATCGACAACTGGAAACCGGATGATGTCCCGAAAGAATCCGACAACATCATGGATCAGTGGATCCTTTCACGCCTGGAATCCCTAAAGTTCAATATCGCTACAGAGATGGAAAACTATCGTCTCTATAACGTTGTACCTGCCCTTTTTGACTTCATTGAGGATCTGACCAACTGGTATATCAGGCTCAATCGAACGCGGTTCTGGGTTGAAGAAGCAACCCCGGACAAGCTTGCCGCTTACCAGACCCTGTATACGACGATTTTCGAACTGAGTGTCTCCATGGCACCCTTTGCGCCCTTCCTGGCGGAAACGGTATACCAGTCACTTAGAGAGATTTCGGATCAAGATCTGCCCCTCTCGGTTCACCTATGTGAATATCCTGAGGCCAGTGGGGCCCGGATAAAGCCCCTACTCGAACAAGCGGTCACGCGCATGCAGCACATCATCCTGCTTGGTCGCCAGAAACGAAACCAGGAGAAGGTCAAAACAAAATACCCTGTTGCTAATCTCACCATCATTCACCGCGACATGGAACTGCTTGATGAAATCGCCAGACTTGAGGACTATCTCAGCGCCGAACTGAATGTCAAAAATCTCAGTTATTCAACGGACGAGCAGTCCTTTATTCATCTATATGCAAAGCCCAATTCCCCTATTCTTGGGAAAAGGCTCGGCAAGCGTTTCAAGGATTTTAAGCAGCGAATAGAAACACTGGATAGCAAAGAGATCGAGGAACTACAAAACAGCGGAGAGCTCACGCTTGACGGCGAACGTTTTGAAGTTGATGACGTTCTTATCTTCCGGGAAGCCATGAGCGGCACCAATGCCCTCTCCGACCGCTTTATCTCCATCGATATGGATTGCACGCTGAACGATGAGTTGATCAAAGAAGGTCTCGCCCGGGAAGTCGTCAACCGCGTCCAGAAGTCACGCAAAGATGCCGGTTATAACGTCAGTGACAGGATCAGGTTGACGGTCTACGCTGACGGCAGGCTGGCGGATGCCATCAATACACATGAAGACTACATCCGACGGGAGACCCTTGCCCTGGAACTCTCACTATCACCGGAATCACAGGAACTGCCCTTTTCCATCGATGACGAAGAACTGAGTCTGACGCTCTCTCTCGCCAGCGACTGAAAGCACTCTATAATGGCAGCACCAACTAGGAGGCTGCAGGATGGATGAGTTGCTGGAACAACCGGTGCGACAAATCGCTGAGGCTATTCGCACCAGGCAGGTTACATCTAAGCAGGTAACACGCGCATTCCTGGATCGTATTGAAGCCACCCATCCTGCCCTCAACGCCGTGGTCACGCTTTCAGCAGAAGCCGCAATGAAGAGTGCTGAACGAGCCGACCTTGCCCTGGCCGGTGGTGAAACGCCGGGCCTGCTATTCGGCGTCCCCATGACCATCAAAGACAGCCTCGATACTTTCGATACCGTAACGACGTGGGGCACGCTTGGCCGCCGGGATTTCCGCCCGGGAAGAGACGCCACCTGTGTCGAGCGCCTTCGCAACGAAGGCGCCATTTTGATGGGTAAAACCAATACACCTGAATTCACGCTGTCATTCAAAACAGACAATCTCGTCTTTGGTAAGACCTGCAATCCCCACAACGTCGAACGAACACCGGGTGGTAGCAGCGGTGGCGCTGCCGCTGCAATCGCTGCGCGTTGCACACCTTTCGATTTGGGTACGGATACCGGTGGCAGTATTCGCCTACCGTCTCACTTCTGCGGTATTGCCGGTATCAAACCGACAACAGGTCGTGTGCCCTGCACAGGTAATGCGCTACCCTCAACCGGGCTCCTTGCGCCATTGTCCCAGCCCGGCCCCATGGCGAAATACGTAGATGATCTTGCCTATCTGTTGGAGATTATTCAGGGGCCCGATAACCAGGACCCTCATGCAGTGCCCGTACCCTGGTTGTCACCGGATAGCGTCAATGTCGAGGCACTGCGAGTCGGTTACCACCTCGACAACGGAATAAAGTCTCCCGATCAGCCGATCAAGGATGCCGTTAATACCGTTATTGACCTGATCAAATCATCAGGGAAAACCGTTTCCGAAGCCCGGCCCTCAGGCCTTGAAATGGCGGCATTTATCTATTCCAGACTATTCGCCGCAGATGACGGTGAAATGGTGGATGCCCTGCTAGAGGACTGCCACACAGACAGGCCCTCGCAACCGGTTGCGGATATGATCTCAAGGCGACCGGACAGCCTCGGCGCTGCCGAATTCGCTCAGGTCATCAACCTCTGGCATAACTACCAGAGCAGCATGCTGAGCTATTTCAACCAGATGGATATACTGATTTGCCCGGTCAACGGCAGAACGGCACTGGCCCATGACGAAACAGAGGATTTTTCCAACTATACCTATACGGCCGCCTATAATCTGACAGGCTGGCCGTCGGTCGTTATCCGCGCCGGAACCGACCCGGACGGCCTGCCGATAGGCGTTCAGATTCTGGCCCGCCCGTTCGCCGAGCACCAGGCGCTGGCGCTCGCTGCCTGGCTGGAAGAAAAACTTGGAAAATTCGAACCACCGCTGCTGAATATCGGTTCTTAAACCAGATTCAGTTTTTTCGCGTCTAATATCCTATAATCGATCTACCGTGCCATGTTCACGCACTATCGCCTCTCTGTGGTGGTGCCGTAGTTCATTCGGGTATGCTAGTGACCCCAGCGAGCACGACTATTATGATTTGGATGTACATGATGAAATTCCCATTTCGAAGACTTGTAGCGAGTCTGTTTCTTGTGACCGGCATCCAGGCTCAGGCCGCGACGCTGGAGGAAATCTACAATCTTGCGGTCGGAAATGACCCGCAGTTGGGTGCAGCACAGGCCGTTTTCCTATCCCAAAATGAAGTCGTTGCCCAGAACAGGGCGCTGCTGCTTCCGAATGTTGCCCTGAGAGGCCAGTCATCCGACAACCGACGGATGTTGATTGCCTCCACGCCGGTCCCCACAGAGCGGTTTAACGACCACGGCTGGCAGGCCGTTCTGAATCAACCCATCTTCCGGCTGGACAGCTGGTACCGATTCAAACAGGCAAAAAATCAGCAGGCGGAAGCCGTCGCTAATTTTTCAATAGAACAACAGTCACTGATTGTCAGAGTCGCCGAGAACTACTTTGCCATCCTTGAAGCTGAAGCTGACCTTGATGCCTCCAATGCTGAAAGAAATGCCGTACAGCGTCAGCTGGAACAGGTTCAGCAACGATTCGATGTTGGTCTCGTTGCCATCACCGATGTGCTTGAATCCCAGGCAGCGTACGATTCATCGACAGTCAATGTCATTAACGCCGAGGGTTCCCAGGCGACCAGCTTCGAACCATTGTTCAGGCTCACTGGCGAGAATTTCCGCGAGGTCAATGGACTGGCAGAAGATTTCCCGGTCAAGAATCCAGATCCGCAGAATGAGGAAGCCTGGGTCGAAACTGCACTCAAGAACAACTACTCTCTGACCGCCGCAAGGGAAAGCCTCCGGTCCGCAGAGAAGGGTTTGAAGCTCGCCAAATCAGGCTTCTATCCAACGGTCGATGCCCAGGTCACCTATAATCACAATGTCACCGGCAGCGTCAGTTTTCTTGGTGGCAAGCTTGATCAGAGAACCATGGCTCTCAACGTTAACGTGCCCCTTTACCAGGGGGGTGGCGTAAAATCCCAGGTCAAGGCCGCCGGCTATAACCTTGAAGCCGCGCAGAAATCCCTGGACCTGACCCAACGACGGGTCGCTGAAAGTACGAGAAACCTATACATCGCCATTAATACCGATGTGGCCCGGGTGCGAGCACGCCTGCGAGGTATTGAATCAAGCCAGAGCGCTCTCGATGCCACCCAGACCGGTTATGAGGTAGGGACGCGTAATATCGTCGACGTTCTTGATGCCCAGCGCAATCTCTATGCTTCTCAGCTTCTGTACGCCAGTGCAAGGTATCAGTATGTATTGGATACCCTGCGTCTCAAGCAAGCCGTTGGCACGCTTAACCCCCAGGATCTCTATGATCTGAATCAATTTATCGATTCCAGTGTCATAGTCTCCAGGACTACACCAACAACCCGCTGACATTATGAGAGCAATCGGGGCAATTGTTATCGCAGTCGCCATCGCGGCTACGCTCTATGTTTTCGCTACAGGCAGTGAGCGTGGTGAAACACCGCCTGCCACTACACCAGCATCAGATGTCTTTACCCTACCCGATGAAATCGGCACCGGCTTTTATACGGACGATGAACGAAACAACATTGCGGTATTCGAGAGCGCCAGCCCCAGTGTCGTATTTGTCACCAATACACAACTCAGAAGACAGCGTTTCTCACTAAACGTACAGGAAATACCAAGAGGCAGCGGTACCGGATTCATCTGGGACGAGAGCGGACTGATTGTCACGAACTTCCACGTGGTTTACGGCGCCAGCAAGATCACGATCACGCTGCAGTCGAATCGAAGCTACGAAGCAGAAGTCGTCGGTAGTGCACCCGAGAAGGATATCGCCCTGCTAAAGATCAACGCACCCGATGAGGATCTAAAAGCCCTGCCACTTGGGGATTCGTCCTCATTGGCCGTCGGCAGAAAAGTACTAGCCATTGGCAATCCTTTTGCGCTGGACACAACACTGACTGTCGGCGTTGTTAGTGCTCTCGGTCGCGAAATAAAGTCTGTAAATGACAGAACCATTAAAAATGTTGTTCAAACTGACGCCGCCATCAATCCGGGAAATTCAGGTGGACCCCTGCTCGATTCTCAAGGTCGTTTGATTGGAGTCAATACAGCGATTTATTCTCCTTCCGGCGCCAGTGCGGGTATAGGTTTTGCCATACCGGTGAACGCAGTGAAAGTGATCGTTCCGCAACTGATACAACATGGCAAACTGTTTCGGCCAGTCATTGGCATCGAAACACTAACGGACTACTGGACCCGGCGACTTCGGGTAAAAGGCGTGGCCATCCTATCGGTCCGCGACGGTATGCCGGCCGACGAAGCGGGAATGATCGGTGTCCGGGAAGACGGGCGAGGGAATATTCATCTCGGCGATGTCATCATCGCCATCAATGGCGAGACCGTCACCAACGAAGATTCCCTGCTATCACAGTTGGAACAGTTCGAGCCCGGTGACGTCGTTCAGGTCACAACTCTCAGAGATGATGAGATCCAAAACTACGACTTGAAACTGGTAGCGCCTTCGGAGTAAGTCATGTTTCTACATGAACTGAACGAACAACAAAAAGAGGCATTTATCTGTCTCGCGCATAATATTGTTGTTTCGGATGGTGTCCTCAATCCCAGTGAAAAGGTGATGATGGATCAACTGCGCCGGGAAATCGGACTCCGCGACGATTTCGAGCCACGCTATATTCCCATTGAAGGCGTCGAGAACACCTTTGATACACAAAGGGCAAAAGTTGCCGTCATCATAGCGCTCATTCGGCTGGGCTATGCAGATGGCGCCTTTGAGATTGAAGAACAGTTTTTGCTAAAGGAAATCTGTCAGCGGTTCGAGATCACCGTACAACAATTCTCCATCATCGAAAACTGGGTACGGAGACTGATCGCCCTGGAGAAAGAAGCCAGGTCATTCATGTAGGTGACTCCCATGATTATCCGTCTTCTACCTATCTTTCTCTTCCTGTTAAACGCCTGCAGCTCTGTCCCGGCTCCGGAGACAAGCTCAGATGAACGCCTTCTGGTAACGGTAACCAACGAGTGGGAACAGGTTTTTCAGATGAATAGCGGTAGTACGCGCCTGACCGATTTCGTTCTCAAAGGCGAGACTGCCGACAACTGGACGACAAAACTGGCCTTCGAATCTTACAGAATCCAGGACATCGTCGGCGATCCAATTGATTTGTTACTTTCGGAAGCGAAAACGGATGAAAGCCGTTGCAGTTTCGTCCAGCATTTCAACATTAGCTCTGGCTATGAAAACCGCTATGAGACCAGTGTCCGTTTGTTTCTTTGCGGCGAAAACGCCTTTTCCACCAGTGGTGAAGTCAAACTGGTCAAAGCCATTCGAGGCAACGATTATCTCTATTCCATCCGGCTTATTCGTCGCGTCGAACCCTTCGATTTGGGTCAGCAAAATTTCACCGATCAGCAGATGGCAATCTGGTCTGCCTACCTCGGCAGGATAACTCTGTGCGACGAATCTACTGAACATCCCTGCCCCGAGCCCACAAACAAAAACTGACTTTACGCACGTATCGTTGCGGTAACTTACCTCATCATGGAGGTATGGGCAGTCTCTCCTTTACTCTCTTACCTGGCTGTTGCGTCCTGTGCAGCGCCTGGACACATCGTGAGTTGGACCTCTGTATTGCCTGCGAACAGGATCTGCCCTGGATAACCGAAGCTTGCTGTTACTGCGCTCTACCCCTCTCAGATTCCCGGGATATCTGCTCCAGATGTATGCAACAGGCGCCGGACTACAGCGCGGCGCTCTGTCCTTTCGAATACAGATTCCCGGTCGACGTCATGATTCAGAGATTTAAAGAATCAAACCATCTCGCTTCGGGTCGAGTGCTTGCAACATTGCTGGCAAAACAACTTTGCGAAACGCTCACGCAACTCTGCCAGGATAAAACCATGATAGTACCGGTACCGCTTCACCCATCGACGCAGCGCCGTCGTGGATTTAATCAATCGCTAGTCATCGCCCGGGAAATCTCACGATCTTTCGCAACACCCATCGTCGAGAGCTGCCTCTGGCGAACTAAACAGACCATCGATCAGAAAAGCCTGAATCTGGTCGACAGGCGTAAGAACCTCGCCGGTGTTTTCACGGCTACAAAGGATGTTCATCGTCAACGCATCCTGTTGGTTGACGACGTCATCACGACCACGGCGACGATCACCGAGATCAGCCAAACACTACTCGCCGCCGGAGCCGAAGACGTCGTTGTGCTTGCCCTGGCGCGAACACCATCACACTACGCCTGACGCAGGATGGCAGAAATGATAAAGTCGCGCTTTTCTTCCTTATCGAATCTATGGACTGGGAATACGCAAATATCGTCGAGGACTTCCAATCGGGTGTAGCGGCACCCGATTCCCACGACAACAGTTATCACATCGTCATATCAGATGGTGAAATTCTCTGCATCGATGGTCAGTATCCCTGGCGGCCCCTGAATCAGGATGAGTGGCGCTGGTGCGGACTTGAGCCCCTGTCATCGCACTACCTCGGTCGAATTGGCGATGCGCCGATATTTGCCGAAGAAGTCGACCCGGATGCCGAAGAGCCCGATGGCTATGAGTTTGAGACCCTGTGGGGATTTCTGACAACGGTCGACCAACCGGTTTTCGACCTGATCGGTCGTGCCAAGCAACTGGTTGACTGGCACCAACATCACCACTTCTGTGGTGCCTGCGGCGGAGTCACCTCAACGGAGCCAACGGATCGCTCACGTAAATGTGAAAGCTGTGACCTCTCCTTTTACCCCCGGCTGGCGCCTTCCATCATCGTCCTGGTTTACCGAGGCGAAGAGCTGTTGCTGGCGAAAAATGCCAATACTCAGGCTGACTTCTATTCGACGCTGGCCGGATTCGTCGAACCGGGTGAATCCATCGAAGAAACAGTACATCGTGAAGTCTTCGAAGAGGTCGGCGTCAAAATCAAGAACCTGAAATACTTCAACAGTCAGTCCTGGCCATTCCCCAATTCACTGATGCTTGGCTTCTTCGCCGAGTACGACAGTGGTGAAATCAATATCCAGGAGGAGGAAATCGCCGACGCCCAGTGGTTCCACTACAAAGATCTACCGAACAATCCTGCCATGATGTCCATCTCCGGGTGGCTGATCGATGATCATATCAAGCGTATGGGCTAACGCCGTCAGGTTATGCACGCGGCTTATCCTGTGTCTATTTCTGACCAGCACAGTCTCGGCGGGCGAACCGTTGAGGATTGCTGTCGCCGCCAACTTCAAGCCAGTGCTTGAACAATTGGTGGCTGCCTATGATGACGATGCCGACATCACCCTCAGCCCGGGTTCGACCGGGGCTCTTTACGCGCAAATTCAAAATGGTGCGCCTTTCGACATCTTTTTTGCGGCCGACAAACAACGTCCAGAACGACTCGACAGCGCCAGATTCAGCCGTAAACGGCAAACCTATGCCTTCGGCCGGCTGGCCTTCTGGCAACCGATGAATCAGGCAACCAACACATCCAGCCTGACCAGCTACCGCTCAAGTATCGCCATCGCAAACCCAAGACATGCACCCTACGGAATCGCCGCAACAGAGGTTTTGACGCATCTCGGCATCAAGGATCTCCGACTCATCAATGGTTCCAATATCGCACAGACCTATACCTTTGTTCACACCGGCAATGTCCCGGCCGGATTGGTCGCGCTGTCACAACTGATCATGACCGGTGAGAAAAAAGAGACCTACTGGATTATTCCTGACGACTACCACAATGCCATCGAACAGCAGCTGGTCATTCTCGAGACAGCCGACAAAAGGGCAGAGCAATTCGTCGCCTTCCTCGATACCACAAGGGCACGATCAATCATGATTGATGCCGGATACAGACTACCGGAGCCTCGCTGATGGACCCGGATATCGTCTCACTCTGGATTACGCTGAGGCTGGCCTTTGTTACAACGCTGGTGCTAATCATTGTCGGTACACCACTTGCCTGGTGGCTGTCACAAAGCAAAGGCTTCACGCGCAATATCGTAGAACCGCTCGTTGCACTGCCTATTGTCCTACCGCCGACGGTTGTCGGCTTCTACCTGCTGATCGTGTTCTCGCCCACAAGCCTGCCCGGTCAGGTCTGGCAATCGGTAACCGGCTCAACTCTGGCATTTTCGTTCCCGGGACTCGTTGTCGGTTCTATCATTTACTCACTGCCTTTTTATGTTCAGCCACTACAGGTGGCTTTCAGCAATCTCAGGCGGGAACTGATCGAAGCTGCAGCAACCCTTGGTGCCGGACCCATGGATCGCTTCTTCAACCTGATCGTGCCGCTCTGCCGACGTGGTTTCATCATTGCCATCTGCCTGTCGTTTGCGCATACCGTCGGAGAGTTTGGCATCGTCCTCATGATCGGGGGTAACCTGCCTGATGAAACCCGAGTACTGTCTATCGCCCTTTTTGATCATGTCGAGGCGCTGGACTACGATCGAGCCCATGTTATCGCCTCGGGCCTGTTGATCTTCTCCTTTGTTCTGCTTTTCACGCTTTATAGCCTGGATCGACAATGGCAGAAGACACCTGTTGGGGAGCGGTCATCATGAGCCTCGAACTCCGTGTCGCGCTGGAACGAGATAGCGGCTTTGAAGTCAACGTCGATATCACCATTGCAACCGATCGCGTCACTGCCCTGTTCGGCTCTTCAGGATCAGGCAAATCCACTCTGCTACGTCTCATTACCGGGTTGGAGCGTGCAGACAATGTCGTGGTCCGATTCAACGGCGAGACCTGGCAGGATGAAAACAACTTCGTACCGCCGCACCAGCGATGCACTGGTTATGTGTTCCAGCATCTGAACCTCTTCCCTCACCTGACTGCAGCCGGGAATCTCGAGTTCGCGGAAAAAAGACGACACAAAAATAGTAGCCTGAGTCGACAGGACGTCGTCGAGATGCTCGACATCGCGAACCTGCTTCAGAAGCGACCGGACCAGCTTTCTGGTGGCGAACAACAACGGGTCGCCATCGCAAGAGCCCTGCTCAGTAACCCCAGATTGCTGATCATGGACGAACCGCTTGGCTCTATCGACACGGCCGCGAGAACCCGAATCCTGCCTTACCTGCAACGACTGCACGATACCCTGAAGATACCCGTGATTTATGTCAGCCATGCCCTGGATGAGGTATTAGAGTTCGCTGATACGGTTATCAGCATCGAGTCGGGCAAGGTCATTAGCGAGGCGCCGATCTTCGATTTTGCGATCGACGGTCCGGGCGCTGAGCAACCCACAAGCGCGGCCATTATCCGCTGTGTAGTAGAAAGCCAGGACCACGACCATGCCCTCGCCACGGTTTCTTTCGAGGGTCAGACCATGTATCTAGCGGCCGAACATTACCGACCAGGTGATATGATCCGCATTAAGATACCAGCAAGAGACGTCAGCCTGACTCGGGAAAAACCAAGATCCAGCAGTATCCTCAACATACTTGAGTCAACTATTGCCGAAATCAACGACCCCGGCCTTGGACCCACGGCGGTGGTCAAGGTCGCCTGTGGTGAACAGCGCCTGCTCGCCAGAATCACTCGAAAGTCGCTTATCGAACTTAACCTGAAACCAGGAGATATTGTCTTCACCCAGATCAAGGGTGTGGCATTGATCACTGACCATGAACGCTGATCACCCGTATTCAATACTGACACCAGATTTCATTATCGACGCCATTGAAGCCGCCGGTTACTTTTGTGATGCACGTATTCTGGAATTGAACAGCTACGAGAACCGCGTCTACCAGATCGGCATCGAGGATAGCGAACCACTGGTCGCCAAGATCTATCGGCCCGGACGCTGGACATTGGATCAGATTCTTGAAGAGCATTCGTTCACTCACGAGCTTGCCGACCACGACCTGTCTGTTGTGGCACCTCTCAGGAACGAAAACGGTGACACCTGTTATCAGTACGATAAATTCTACATTGCGCTATTCCCCAGAAGGGGCGGTCGCGCACCTGCGGTCGACGATCTCAACTGCCTTGAAGTCCTGGGCAGGTTTATTGCCCGTCTACACAACGTCGGTTCTGCGGCTAAGTTTAAGTACCGCCCTGATATCACACCGGCAGACTACGGCACAGCATCGCGCAGCTGGCTGCTGGAGAACAATTTTATCCCCGCAGAACTAGTCGATGCCTATAGCTCTGTATCCGAAAACCTGCTTCGTATGATTGAGGACAAGTTTGCGGCATTTCACGGGCAACAACTGCGCCTGCATGCCGACTGCCATATGGGCAATGTCCTCTGGAGGGACGAGCAACCCCATTTCGTTGATTTCGATGACGCCAGAACCGGACCTGCCATCCAGGATCTGTGGATGCTGCTTTCCGGCGATGAAACATCCCAGGCTATTCAGATGAAACACATTCTCATGGGATATCGGGATTTCAGAGACTTTGACCCCAGTGAGCTACAGCTTATCGAACCCCTGCGAACCCTGCGCATGATGTATCACGCTGCCTGGATTGCCAGACGCTGGGATGACCCGGCATTCCCAAGAGCCTTCCCCTTTTTCAACACGCAGAAATACTGGTCTGAGCACATTCTTGAATTAAGAGAACAGTGGGCAGCCATCGAAGCACCCGCACTCGCCCTTATTGGTTGAGTACCCGCTTCCGGTTAAGTACCGGATTAGCGTATGCCTTTAACCAGTAGCGACGATAAGCCGGGGGACACTGCTTTAGCCGGTTGGTCAGCGCCAGCGCTTCTTTCTTGCTGATTTCAAAGTTGGAGTCCGCCAAGAGTTCACGATACTCGGGTTCATTGAGTTTTGAGACCGCCCAGTAGTTGACGGGGAAGAGCTCCAGGTTTGAGATAATCTCTCTGTCTATCTCTGCCGCTACCTGTTCCGGTGTTTCGTACTCACTCTTCAGTTCCTTCCCGAGTCTAAAAATCACCCGTCCCTTCTGACCGCCCAGACCTCGAACCAGGGACATCAGATCCTCCCCGGGCGGCTTTTCGTAACCTCCCTCAAGGTCGATTTTGCCAAGCTCCGTTGCCTTCAATACGTCACAGGGGTCGAATTCATAGCTAATCGAAAGCGGCACGATGCGCAGTTTATGTACGGTTTCTGTCAGTGGCTTTTTCCTGTCCGAGAGGACAAGCATTTTGACAACCGCAGGGTCAGTCACATCAAAGCCATCTTTCGATCGACCTTCGCTCTGGGCAATCCAGATAGAGTGACCGTCATCAAGTGAGTGCCGAATAAACTGAGAGGACTGCATAAGAGCGGCATAAACCTTGCGGGGTCCTCCCGCAGATCTCTTGATGAAAAACCCCTTGTTAAGGCGCATCAGGGAGGTCGCAAATTCCCTTTGCACCAGGTTATCACCTATCGCGATGCGCACGGTCTCTAACCCGCTTAAATAAAGGGCGTAGTCCAGTAACATCGAATCCCCGGCGATATCTCGATGATTGCTGACAAAAAGATAAGCCTCATTGGGTTTCAGCTTCTCAAACCCCTCGTAAACGAACTTGGTTGTGCCGTCACGAACCAGTTTACGTGCATAGTTGGCGATAACGTTCTGGAATCCCCGGATGTCGGAAACCCCCCGAATCTTGCGCTGCAAAAAAAAGGAGATCAGGCTGCCTACGGGAAACAGCTTCGACAATCGAGGTGCCAACCAGGTCGCCAGAAACCCTGTCAATTCAGGATCTCGAACGAGTTGATTCAGGACATCGCTGACCTCATCGTCGTGATAAGGCCTGATATCCTCGAAGTCACTCATGTGTAAAACCAGTCTGAG
This sequence comes from Gammaproteobacteria bacterium, assembly GCA_018656865.1. Classification (GTDB taxonomy): domain Bacteria; phylum Pseudomonadota; class Gammaproteobacteria; order Pseudomonadales; family Azotimanducaceae; genus UBA9659. The sequence continues at coordinate 31,780 of JABHYO010000003.1, forward strand.
GATAAACAGCCGCCATTATCCAATGTTTTTTTTTGAAACGCATGCCGTAATATTGATTTAGGCTGGATCGGCAAATTATCAATGAATAAAGACCTTGTCATCAGAAATGCAGTTCTGGGTGATGCAGAGCCCCTTGCCGCTATCTACAACTACTACGTCGAAAACACGCATATCACTTTTGATCTTGATGCAGTATCAATCGAAGACCGCCGCGAATGGCTCATCCAATACAATCAAAACCTGCCACACAGGTTGCTCGTCGCTGAAGAAAACGGCAATGTGATTGGCTACGCCTCAAGCAGTCGCTTTCGTCCGAAGCCCGCTTATCATCGTTCTGTCGAAACAACGATCTACCTGGATCCGGGCCACCAGGGCAAGGGCTACGGCCGGATGCTCTATGATCATCTTCTGAATGAACTTGCCAAAACCAACGTCAATCGCTGCTACGGGATCATCGCCCTGCCAAATGACGCCAGCGTCGTCCTGCACAGGCACCTGGGATTTACCGAAGTGGGTCATCTAACGGAAGTCGGCTTCAAGTTTGAAAAGTACTGGGATACGCTTTGGATGGAGAAGGTCATGCCATGATGTCCATCGCACTGTCGACCATCAGGAACCCTCCCACACCCATCAAGACCAAAAAGACAATAACTCGAACCATTCGATCCGGAAGATCGAGCAGGTACTTAGAACTCAACAATGTCACCACAATCACGAGCGGAACTGCTATCAGGCTTACTTTCAGTACATCCATTGTTAACTGACCCGACGCCGTAATCATTGTGATCCGGGCGGCGGTAATGCCCGCGAAGGTCGCCAATAGGCTAAACCGAATGGTGTCGATCGCAAGGGGCTGTCGATACATGAAATAAGCGATCGGAGCACCACCGGCGCTATAGAGCCCCGCGATCAGCCCACCTGCGACACCACAGGCAACCGCGCTCGTTGGCCTGGAACGCTGTTCAAAGGGAGATGGCGCGATCATCAGCATAGATCCCGCCAAGACTATGACCGTGCCAAGAATTAGCTTCAGTACAACGTAGTAGTGCTCGCTTAAATAGGTCAGCAGCACAAGCCCTACTATCATCGCTGGGACCACGCCTGCCAATACCCAGCATACGTACGGCCATTCGACATGCCGGTAGCCTTTACGCAAGGCCGCGAGCGCATTGGCCATCGAGATGAAACTGATCACCATGGCCGCAAAGGCAATATCCGCAACCCCGAACACGGCTACACCTGCCATTGTCACAAGCCCGATGGCAAAACCGGTCACAGTTTGTACCACGGTCCCAAGCACAACCACGGCCAGGAACAAAATTGTGTTAATCTCGAATTCCGGCATCACACCACCACCAATCGACGGCGCAGTATAGAGGAATTCTTGGACCTCGAGCTAAACAACAAAAAGGTTCTCGTCACTGGCAGCAACCGCGGGACCGGACAGGTTATTGCGGAAGCCTTTGTGGCAGAAGGCGCTGAAGTTTTCTTTCACGCACCTGATTCCTTTGATACCCAGTTCTCTGCAACCGGTCATTGTGTATGCGGTGACATTACAACCGACGATGGCGCAGATCAGGTTCTAGAGCAGGTAAAAGCACAAACCGATCGAATCGACATTCTGGTCAACAACTTCGGTAAGGCAACCCGGGGTACCTGGCAATCAGCGAGCATGGATGACTGGGTCGACGTCTACCAGATCAACACGCTCTCCGTCGTGCGCCTGGTGCAACGGTTCACTCCAGAGATGCCAACAGGCGGACGCATCATTAATCTAGGCACTACTGGTTCGACACGGCCCAACACCGCGATGCCTCACTACTATGCATCGAAAGGTGCACTCGCGACGTTAACCGTAAGCCTTGCAAAAGAAATGGGGCCAAAGGGCATCACAGTTAATCTGGTATCGCCGGGTTTGATCAGAACGCCCGAGGTCGAAGCCCTGTACCTGAAACGTGCGCACGAGGCCGGATGGGGCGAAACCTTTGAAGAAGCTGAAGAAAAAATCTCGGCAGCATACTTTCCGAACCCGCTTGGTAGAATTGCGACACGCCAGGAAGTCGCTGATGTCGTTCTTTTTCTGGCTAGCAAAAAGGCTTCGTTTGTTAATGGGCAAAATATTCGTGTCGATGGTGGATCAGTGGATATCGTCTGATGTTATGGATTAAATCGTTTCACATTCTTTTCGTTATGGCCTGGATGGCTGGCGTATTTTATTTGCCACGAATACTCGTCCACTATGTGGAAGGGGTTGCTGCAGGCGAGGACACCCGAAGGCTTGTCACCATGGCTGACAAGCTATTTCGATTCTCATCTCTGATGGCGCTTTTTGCTATCGGCACTGGCGTCTTTCTGTGGCTTTACTACGACTTCACCGGTAACTGGCTATGGTCAAAAATCGCTCTGGTGGTATTACTTGTGATCTACCAGTTCCAGACGCTGCGCTACACTTCCTCAATGAAAAACGGCACGCTAGACGGAACATCCCTATATTTTAGGATCTTTAACGAAGGCGCGTTAATGCTGGTCATTCCGATTCTGATTCTGGTTGAGGTCAAACCTTTCTGAAGTTACCAAGCGACTAGTGCACAAAAGATTAGATGGAATACACATCATATTCTTTGGTGTAACCGTAGCTGCACCAACTGAGATATCTTTAGAAAAATTCGCTATCCTCTTGTCAACAAAGGGATTTTGTACAAATGACAGGATTAGATGTAAAAGCTCCATCTACTAGGTGTTAGATGCCCTAGCGAGATGCCATGTAACCATCCCTTAAGGTAGTCCCATTCAGATTTAGAGTTCTCCCGCGTAAACTGCAAGCAAGGAGAACAAAATGAAGAAGAGCCGATTCACTGAGACACAGATCATCAAAGTGTTGAAGGAAGTGGAAGCAGGCCGACT
>JABHYO010000002.1 GCA_018656865.1 Gammaproteobacteria bacterium
AGTCGGCCTGCTTCCACTTCCTTCAACACTTTGATGATCTGTGTCTCAGTGAATCGGCTCTTCTTCATTTTGTTCTCCTTGCTTGCAGTTTACGCGGGAGAACTCTAAATCTGAATGGGACTACCTTAAGGGATGGTTACAAACCCTAGCGCGCAGTAATTTCTTTTCTACGTCCAGGCTAGTTAGAAAGTTCAGGTTTTCTTTAATGAAGGTTCGATCTGCTTCCTGCTTGTTCAAACGCTATCATCCTTAGTTTGAAGTGGAGGTTGACTTAGTTTTGTTGCCTGGTTGAACCAATCGTGTCTAGATGTAGATTTGTCAGCTTGATAAATGGAACTTTGTTTTGAAACTACCGTGTCAAGCATCTAGGCAATATGAATCAGTATAGAAGATTGGTTCTTTGATCTGGGGCTCTTTTTAACTCCGCAATCAGACTTTTAGTGGTTGTACTTGTTTGTAGTTATCCACATGTGTGGAGTAATCTGGAGATGACATTTCCCAATCCTTTGGAGGCTGGGATATTAGCCTATCATGTAGGAATGAATCCTGCAGTTCTCTACTGCTCACTTATCTCTATTGTTCCCAGAGTCTATGTTTTAGACAAGACTGTTAAGAGCCGCTAGACAAACGGATACTTAATCCCAAGCATATCGCTGATAACCCACTAATCCCGTTTAGATTCAGTTTGATGTGATGACTTCTATGTTGGCTGGTTGTGACCTATTGTTGTCTTTTTTTGATAGCTACACAGCTGAGAGAAGATTAAGGTAAAGTACTCCCTTTCGTAGAGTTGAGAAAGAACATGAGCGATCTGATTGAGTCCTTTGACGATGGCGTTCTGACACTGACAATGAATCGGCCGAAAGCGCGCAATGCGATGAGCGGCCCGATGATGATGGCCATGAAAGAGGCTGTTTGGCGTGCTGCTGACGATCCTAAAGTACGTTGCCTGGTTCTGACGGGTGCAGGCGGTGCTTTCTGTGCAGGCGGTGATGTCAAAGGGTTTGCCGCTGATGCTGGCGGCAATAAGCAAGGTTCGAGTGAGCCGGTCTCCTATGAAACAAAGGTCCAGGGTCTTCGCCAGGGTATGGAATTAAGCAGGCAGCTTCATGTGATGCCCAAGCCGACTCTTGCGATCATACCGGGTCCGGCGGCGGGAGCTGGATTGTCGCTTGCGCTTGCCTGTGATCTGCGTTTCTGCCTTGATACGGCCAAGATCACCACGGCTTTTTCGAAGATCGGTTTGTCGGGTGATTATGGTGGATCGTATTTCTTGCCACAGCTTGTCGGTGCGGCAAAGGCGCGTGAGTTGTTCTTCACTGGCGATATTCTTACGGGTAAAGAAGCCTATGACATTGGAATGGTGACGAAGGTGGCCAGCGCGGATACTTTTGAAGAAGACTCACGAGCTTACGCGAATTATCTTGCCAGCCTGCCGACTGTCGCGATGGGTTATATGAAGAAGAATCTTAATGCCGCACAGAATGCAACATTGAGCGATGTCTTTGATCTCGAAGCTGCCCACATGATGCAGACCTTTCTAACCGAGGATCACAAACGCGCAGCGGTTGCCTTCGTCAACAAGGAGCAACCGGAATTTAAAGGCAAATAAGAACGGCATGCGGGGTAGTTTCCTGCCCCGCACGCTGCTTACTCAGGCAGCTTGTCCGATTACCATATCGGCAAGAATTGTGCGCTGATGTTTCCCATCGCCATAAATCACCTGATTGTGCATCTGCCTCTTGAAAAAGAGGTGTATATAGCACTCCCAGGTAAAGCCGATACCGCCGTGATATTGCACAGCACGGCTGGATGCGAAAACGGCCATTTCACTTGCCTGTGATTTAGCCATGCGAGCATTCAATTCAGCATCGTCAAATCCGCAGTCAATAGAGCAGGCGGCGTTATAGACTAACGACTTTGCTCTGTCGATGTCGAGCATGACGTTAACCAGCGGGTGCTTGACGGCCTGGAAGAATCCAAGCGGGTGATCAAATTGAATCCTGGTCTTGGCGTATTCAACAGTTGTCTGCAGTAACCATTCACCGGCGCCGACCATGTCGGCAGAGATGATAGTGAGTATGGCGGGCATCGCCTCATCCAGCGCTTTGTCACCATCGCCTTCTGCAGCAAGTGCAACGGCTTCAACATTGTTGAACTCGATATGCGCTTGATCACGGGTGAGGTCGATGATGCCGTCGGCGGTGATTTCGACCCCTGCGGCATTCGCTTCAACTTGGTAAAGGCCAATACCCTGTTCACCTTTTGCACTGACGATGAACCGATCGCACTTTTTTGCATCCTGTACAAACCAGGCGGTGCCGTTCAGTTTGCCATCTTTGATGCTGACATCGGTATCAGATGAGCTCCACGATCCTTTCTCATTGGTGATCGCCAATGTGGTCGGTGTACCAGTCACGATATCGGTGAGTGCCTTATTGGCTGCGTCGGTCCCGCAGGCGTTCAAAACAAAGGTTGCGTAATAGGTGCTGAGAAGTGGCGATGGGAAGGCTGCCTTACCGACTTCTTCCGCGATAGCGGCCGCCGCTACGAGCGGCATACCGACTCCCCCCGCGGATTCAGGTACACAGACGGCAGTCCAGCCGAGTTCGACGACCTGCTGCCATAGGTTTTTATCCCAGATGCATTCAATCGGTCTGTGTATGTCCGGGTTATGCGCGACCTGGGCATGGATTTTGTCGGGGCTACAGTTGTCCGCAAAGAATTTGCTCGCGGAATCACGCAGCATTGTTTCGTCTTCTCCGAAGCCGAAATTTTTGGGTTGTTCTGACATTTTCTTTCTCCTATTCGGCTTATTTGGATTTAGGCATTCCCAGGACGCGCTCTCCCAGGATGTTGCGTTGAACTTCGTTTGCACCGGCGGCAATAGTCATACCGAAGGAATTCATATAGGCCAGTTTCCAGCGACCGCTCGCAGGTGAATTTTCATCATTCACGTAGAGCGTGCTCGCAGCACCTTCAATTTCGTAGGCGATGTTTTGGAGATCCTGGACCATCTCGGTAGCAACAAGTTTGAACTGCAGCGGAATACGCATTGGATGATCGTTCAGTGCGGGAATCCCAGCGCGTCGCAAGTTCTGATTGAATGCCTGCTGGCGTATCATGATTTGCATGAGTTCATCGCGAATCAGAGGGTCGTCAGCGGCTGATTTGCCATGTCGCTCCTGCTGTCTGGCGAGTTCGATCAGGGCATAAACGCTGCTGGTTTGTGCGCTTTCATCCTCTTCCAATGGCATACCTCCCGAAGCGGGTGTGACGAGTGGACCGGCGCCACGTTCATGGGCAAGCGTGGTCATCGCCACCTTCCAGCCTGCGCCTACCTCATCCAGCCTGTAGCGATCATCGACAACGACGCTGTCGAACAACACTTCATTGAAGCCGGTTTCTCCCGTCATCTTGATAAGTGGACGGACGGTAATGCCCTTGTCCAGATTTTCACGGATGGGAACAACGAAATAGGAAAGCCCGTTGTACTTATCGTCCTTGTTGGTTCTACATAGCAGGATCATCCATTCGGCGAAGTGAGCGAGTGATGTCCAGACCTTGTGGCCATTGATGACCCAGTTGTCACCGTCCCTTTCGGCAAAAGTCTGCTGGTTGGCGAGGTCGGAGCCTGCGCCTGGTTCACTAAAGCCCTGGCACCAGATATGTTCGCCTGATAGAAGTTTAGGCAGGACCTCTGCTTTAACGTCATCCTGGGCATGGAAGAAGATTGTGGGTGCGGCCATACCCATACCGATGACGTTTGGCAGGTAGGGTGTTTTTGCGCGCTGCATTTCCTGGTTGGCGATTGCCTGGCAGTTTTCACGCCCGCCACCACCAAATTCTTTGGGATAGTCACAGCCGATCATGCCAGCGTCATAGGCAGACTTCTGCCAGCTCTGCAGATAGGCGAGCGCGTCTGGGTCGCTCAGTTCGAGAGCGCCTTGAGGTAAACGAACGTCGGGTCGACCGGGGTGGTTGTTCTCCAGCCAATCCTTACAGTGGGCACGGAATTCAGCCTGTTCTGGTGTGTCCTTTCTTTCAGCATCGGACATTTGAATTACTCCTGTTGATAAAACTCGTCGTTGTGCAGGTGCACAAATTCTGAACTCCGGTTTTGTACATGATTCGTGTCCTTAAAGAAAGTGCAAATGCGGCCGACACCAATCACGGAGTTGTGTGCTCGCTGACAACGGTTGGCCCGGAAATTGCTCTATAGATATAGACGAAGTTTGTGGGTTTGAATCGCCATATTATGAATGGGCAATAAACCCACATAAGGTGTATATATAGAGATAAAAAGGGACGAATGGGTCTGCTAAGCATATATATAAACTAAATAAGGGATAAGAGAAGAAATATGTATTTAGGAACAAGATATATAGGAAAGTGGGAAATGCCAGCGCCGTCACTATGTGACAGCGCTGGTCACAACATAAATCGCCAGTGTGCCCCTGGCGGTCATAAATCCCGATTCAGGGGGGTGAATAATTGTAAAAAAGCCTTACATTATAGTTACTTAATAGCACTTTATGGTTTTTGTCAGTACTCTAAAATTCGTATACCCGAGATAAGATCTTTTTATCGGGGTGGTGGGTCTTCACGGACGGATATTCATCGACTTTATTTGAATGCCATCGGAAGGCTCTGCGGATAGAACTGTGGCAAAGAAAATCCGATTTCAACGACTAGAACCACGCATCCTATTGGATGCGGCGGCCGGTTTTACGTTGGCTGAAACAACGCTGGACGATAAAACCGATTCGCTAGTCGGCGTGCAGCAATCGTCCCCCGAACCAGATCTTCAGAATTCGGAAACCTTCGGATATGGGCTAGCAGAAACAGAAAATAACGGAGTGATTCTGGGCGAGGTGGAGCAGACTGCGCTCGTCGTGGTCGATACCAGTATCGACGGCTATGAAAGCCTGCTCACCAATATTGATTCAGGCACTGAAATACTACTCATTGAAGGAAATGAGAATGGGCTGGAAGTTATCGCCAACTATGTTGATGGCCGCAGTGACATTTCTTCCATACACATTCTTTCTCACGGTGACGAAGGCAGCTTCCGGCTTGGGACGGCAACGGTAAATGCCCAGAACATTGATCTGTATGCAGAAGCTCTGAGTCAAATTGGCGATTCGCTGACAGAAGAAGGAGATTTGTTTTTTTACGGCTGTAACATTTCTGGCGGTGAAACCGGTATCGAATTTGTTACGGAACTCGCTTTTTACACCGATGCCGATGTCGCGGCCTCCATCGATTTAACAGGTGCAGAAGCAGAGGGTGGGGATTGGGATCTTGAGACGACTATTGGTCAACTGGATACCGAATCACTCACCTTTTCGGATTTCGCCGCGTTGCTGCCGCAGGACAATCAGGACCCTGCGTTGCTTGAGATCGTCCCTCAGGACAACGGCAATGAACTAACGCTGGTTATCGACGAAGATAACTCTCTCGATGACACCATTGCGGTGCCAACTACAGCATTCATCGTGACCGTAAATAGCAATGCTGCCACAGTCAGCTCAGTGTCGGTTGATGCGACCAACAATACAGTAACGCTAACACTGGCGGACCCGGTCTCGATCGATGATGCGGTGGTTGTCGATTACACCCAACAGGCTGGACTTCAGATTCAGGATACAGCTGGCAAGTTCCTGCCCAGTTTTAGTAGCGTTTCAATGTCCGCTTCTCCGATCTACTTCTCTTCTGATGTCTGGACTGTGGTAGCTCCATCCGGTACGACGCAGTACGATTACGTGGTCGATCAACAGACAGGCCAGGCCGGTGGTGACATTGTTGGCAATGAGAATGAGTCTGGTTTTTACACCTATTTTGATGATAACGGCACTGGCTCGAACACCGATGGCGATTTGTCATTGCGCTGGAGGGTAGGCGCCGAGGGCAACAGCTACTACTTCGCCGGTCTTGATGCCAATCTTGATGGGGCCGTTGACGTATTCCTCACTGTTACTTCACAGGGCGATGTTGCCATCTGGGGTAATAACCCCAGCGCCCTCAATATATCTCCATCTACAACAGGTATCGATAGCACTTACGTGCCGTACGTCGTTGACGGCAATGTTGCCAATTTTGCCAAGATTCCGGTTACCAGTGTCGAGTCCGGCGCAACCCCTGATATTGATGGGGCAGGTGATCCGGATTACTACGTTAACCTGACGATACCCTTCCAGGAGTTGGTTGATGCGTTAGCCGGGCTGCCGAGTCCCATTACCATAACCGATGCGTCTGCAGTGCGCTGGGTTGCTGCCACGGCCACCCAGGGCAACACGTTCAACCAGGATATCGCGGGTCTTGAAGGCAACAATAGCGCGGATATTACCTATGCAGCGTCGGGTACTTTTTCTAATCCTGTTGATGCAACTGGTACGGTGGTAACGCCTGCTGGTGCCCCTCAGCTTAATGACTTGCAGGGTGATACGGCGGAGTTCATTAAAGGCGGTGCTGCGGTCATTATCGATCAAGACGTACCGGTGACGATTACCGATGCTGATGATGCTGTTCTGGAAGATGCGAACAGTGATCTTGATGGAGGCATTCGGATTTTCATTGAAGGAGGCACTCCGGTAGAAGATCTTCTCGGCATTGATACATCTGGAGTTGTCTCGGTCGATACATTTGCGGCTGGTGGGATCATTTCTGTCAATGGAACAGCGGTGGGTACCATTACCAATGTGCCTACCAGTACACTTTCTCTGCTGACCATTACCTTCGATCAGGAAGTAAGCGGTGTGTCGGGTGCCACGCTCGCCAACGTCAACGAAATTCTACAGGCCGTCACCTACGAAAATACAAATACGACAGCTCCTGATTTGACAGATCGAGGGGTGTTTTTCTTTGTTTCAGACGGTTCTCTTTCCCA
>JABHYO010000060.1 GCA_018656865.1 Gammaproteobacteria bacterium
CGGCGTCCATTCGGGTCTTGCCGTGCCACTACCACCAATGATGACAACGTCAGCATTGGCCAGCAGCTCATCTATTCGAGAGTCCTGTTCAGGCAGCTCTACACTCTGTTTGCCTCGATTCCAAACCCGATGGCCGGGTTCGCAGCGAGAGGCGTCCCCAAGTGGTGACTCAATTTTAATCACTGTCGCGCCCGCATCTCGCAACAACATACCAGCCGTCGCAACAGCAACGCCTGCCTGAAGCTCGACTACTTGAATCCCTGCTAATGGCTGTGCCATACCGAACTCCTCTCTTTCAACTGGTTAAGGTGGGCCGATGCGTGTCCCGTATGTCTCGCTTAGCCTCTCAAGGTAGTCATCGTCTGCACTGCCACCACGGTCACGAACTGCATCGCGCGTTGTTTCCGGCGGCCGGCGACTCTTTCTGGTCGGCTGTGTACCGATGGCCCCTTCATCTTCCAGGGCCTTGAGTTCTTCTTCGGTAAGACCTAGAAGCTCGCCCAGCACTTCATGATTATGCTGACCCAGGGTAGGTGAAGCTGAGCGAGGAACTCGCTCGGCTTTCGAGTAATGTGCCGGTACCTGATTGCAGAAAACACGTTTTCCGACAACCGGATGTTCGATGACCTCAAAGTAGTCCCTAGCCCGCAGTTGTGGATCGTAAAGTGTCTCACCAGGCTCAAGGACAGCTGCTGCCGGTATGCCCGCAGCCAGCAACAGGTCTGCTGCTTCGTCCCGACTGTGTTCTCTGGTCCAGCCCTCAATTAGCGGGCGCAGCTCATTGGGGTGCTGAAGACGTCCGGCCTGATCTGCAAATCGCGGATCGCGGCTCCATTCAGGATTCCCAAGGGCCGCAACCAGTGCATCCCAGTCGTTCTGATCCCGTATGGCAATAGCGACCCAGGTGTTCTCCTCTTCGCAGGCAAAGGTATCGTGGGGGGCCATGGTTGGATGGCGACTTTCCTGTGGTTTCAGCACCCGATCGTTAATCGTTATATCCAGCATGGCTTCACCCAGAGCTGCAGCCACCGCATCTCGACCGGCCACGTCAATATACTGACCCTTGCCGGTACGATTCCGGTAGTGCAAGGCACTCAGAATGCTGATCGCGCCCATGGTACCGAGAGACCAGTCTCCCAGGGCCGTCGCCGAACCCACGGTCTGGCCGGCGTCATAGCCACAGACAGAAGTGAGACCAGCCATGGTTTCCATTGGACCGGCATAGGCTGACCAGTTGGAACGCGGCCCGACTCCACCAAATCCCGACATGGAACACATGATAATTTTCGGGTTGAGTTCCTTGAGGGCTTCATAGTGCAAACCGAACTTCCGCATGGTTTGCGGGTTATAGTTTTCAGCCACGACATCAGCCTGCGGGACTAGACGACGAAACATGTCCCGACCCTGCTCCGATGACAGATCCAGTGTGATATCCCGCTTGCCTATATTCAGGCGATGGAAGTAGGCGGCGCGTTCCCAGGTCTTCTCCCCCGGGTCGAGTTCTGCCAGGTTCATTTCGCGAGTGGGTATATCCGGCCGGGAAACAGCTTCGATCTTGATAACATCGGCACCGAGATCTGCCAGGTACTGAGTGCCGATCGTGCCAGCATAGGCCCGGGTCAGATCAAGTATACGAATTCCTTGAAGTGGTAAGCTCATGCGCCGATTACCCCCTCTTCCTGCAGACCGCTTATCTCGCCGGTAGACATATTCAGATCCTCCGACAGAATTCGGACCGTGGATTCACCCAGGGTCGGTGCCGCTCCCACCCTGATCGGTGTCTCCGACATGATGACCGGCGCACCGGGCATTGTGATGGTTCCGACAACGTCATGGTCGACATCCACAAAAAAGTTTCGTTCAAGCAGTTGTGGTTCCGTCAGCAACTCGTCAGGCGCCAGCGCATAACTGAAAGGCATACCCAGTGCCTGGGCCGCTTCGACAATTTCCGCGCGAGTGCGTGTCTTGAGATAGGGCTCCATGAATTCCTTGTCGAATTCCGCCGCGTGCTGCGCGCGATAGGGATGGTTGGTAAACATCTCGTGGTTGGCCAGCTCCGCATCACCAAGCAGAACGGCAAGCTTCTTCAGCCCGCCGACGCCAGGCAGCACATCGACGTATCCATCCTTGCAGGGATAGCTGCCGATCCCACCAGTACCGAAACGATGGGGTGGAGGGGCCGGATTCTGAGAAATACCATTAAACGAATAAGTAGTGGGCGCTGCATTGTCGTTACCCGCCATGGCTTCAAACTCGGCCAGGTCAACATATTGACCCTCGCCGATGACCTGTCGATGCAGTAATCCACCCATCGCGGCGATAAAGGCAACCCGTCCGGCAACATAAAAACCCTGCTGGCATGCCCAGTTTATGGGCCGCTCTCCCCTGACGCGCCGACCATGAAGGGTGCCTGACTGGGCGCCGAGGGTAAATTCCGTTGCGGGGCGGTCCCGGTATGGGCCGTTCTGGCCGTAGGGAGTAATAGAAAGATAAACCAGCTGATCATTGTCGGGCCTCAGTTGCTCATAACCCAGGCCTTTTTCAGACATCGTGCCAGGACTTGCATCTTCCACCACTAAATCTGCTTTGGCTGCCAGTTGTTTCACCAGATCACGACCGCTTTCGCTTTCGATATCCAGGACCACGCTTTTTTTACCAGCATTCAGAAAGAGATGTGGAATGCCGGTTTCCGGATCAGGATCATCATCCTTGAATGGTCCCTGGTTTCTGATCGGATCACTGCCTTCCGGCGATTCGATCTTGATTACATTGGCACCGAAATCTGCGAACCAGCGGGTGCAGTAGGCACCACTGACGCCATCGCTTAGATCGAGAATGGTGAGATCCTCAAGCGCTCCATCTGTCATTTTTGCTCCCTAGCAGAGAAGTCACACTTACCACTTCTCCACAGTTCGATTTAGTTATATGAGTTTGTCCACCAGGTATCAGGCTTTGCGAATCTCCACCCTCGTATCACGGTCATTGAATCCCGGCTCACCCGCCCAGACGTCACGATGCAAATTGGGGTATTCCGAGTAGGTAACCGGCGCCATTTCAACCGGATTGAATGGTGTCGGCATGGTCCGCTGAAACTGCTTCCAGTTCTTGTGTTGCTGGTTCGTCCAGTGGTGATAGATGATCGCGAGCCCGGGCGGGACCGCCGGTGACGTGGTCACCTGGATTTCGAAATCACCAATGTCGTTGGTGACCTCGACGGTGTCACCATCTTCGATGCCGCGCTCCACCGCATCCGAGCAGCACATCCACATCAGCGGCACACCTCGTTGTAATTGCAGCATGAGAGCATTGTCCGACCAAGTGGAATGAATGCTGTGCCGGGCGTGCCCGCCGATCAACTGAATTGGGAAATCACCCCCAGCCTTGATGGAGTCCTTGTGCACCGAAAAGGCCTCACCGAGTTCGATAAACCAGTCATGGTCAATGTAAAACTGGATACGTCCCGTCAGTGTCGTCCACGGCTCCTTCCTCTGTGTGTGCCGTGTCAGCGGAACCCAGGGATCGCCCGGCGTCACCTCCACCCCCTGATCCATCCCCATGATGGAAGACCCGGGGCTCGTAAATTCAGCCCACCCTCTCTTCTTCAGAGCCTCCCAGTCCGGCAGGTCGATGTTGGTGGCGTTATTAAAGGTGTCACGTGCCAGGGCCTCGTCATCATTCTCGGTATACTTGCCGTCGCGTGTTGCGGCAACGTCGAGTTTGTCGACCTGAAAGTCCTGACCAGTATGTGGATCAGTCAGTGTTGAGATGCCCCTTTTTTTCGCACGTTCAGCAATCTTGCGCAGAAGCATAATGCCTATCCAGAAATCACTCCTGCTCTCGTACAGTGGTTCCACAGATTTAACGGAGACATGTGCAAACGGCATGTTCAGTACCGTGCCGCCCTGCGCGGTCGTTCGCTCTGAATATCCGGCAGCAGGCAGCACGTAATCCGCCCAACGCGAGGTTGCATTCCAACGAAAGTCCGTGACAACGATCATCTCCAGCTTCGGGATCAGGGTCTTTATCATGTGCTGATTCGCACGGATCCGACGAACGGGATCGCCTCCCGGGGACAACCATATTTTAGGATCTGTTCCCCGCGGTGGCCAGACACCACGGGTTCCGCTGTCAAAAGCCTCGTCCCAGTACTCGCCGACCGGTCTTTTAAGGTGCGGATCCCAGCTGTTGTTTTCCTTGCTCAGATCGAGGATACCGGCATGCTCCCAGAAGAAGAGCGCCCTTGAGTTCAGAGTATCCTTCTCCATGAGGCCGAAGACTTCCTTCTTCATCCGGTATTCTGAAAACCCTCGTTCCTGCCACTCGGCGATCATCGACTCGTCAACCTGGGGGGGCATAGCCGCGCGCTCACCCTGGGAGGACATAGAGCCTCCCGTCGGGCTTTCAAGCGACAGGATCGCACCCTCGGCACTGACACCTGCTCCCTTGCGCCCGATGTGACCGCAAAGCACCCATGGACTATACATGCCCCGCTGCATCAGATTGCCGTGATAGTACTTGCCTATCCCGTAGGTGGCACTCGCCTGACAGACGCCCTTTGCCTTGCCGAACTTGCGCGCCATGCGCCGGATCACATCGGGGTGGACGTTACAGGACTCAGACGCCTGCTCCGGTGTGTATTCACTGTCTAGCATTTCCTTGAAATTGGTAAAGACCGGTCGCACGCTGACAGGACCCTCAAGTGTGTCCACCTCCCATTCGCCCTCCAGGACCGGATCAATGTCGTCCAGCAACAGACTTTTGAACGGCGCTTCAACAATTTCACCGCGCTTCTCATCGTACATATAGAAGACGTAATCCCGTCCATCCTCTACCCGATCAGTTTCACGCAGATATTTGCCGTTGTCGTTGCGTACCAGCAGGGGCAGATCGGTCTGTTCCTTGATGAACTCTTCTTTGTGCAGTCCCTCCTCAATCAGCACCTGGCACACCCCCATCCACAGAGCCGCGTCGGAACCCGGGGTGACCGGCACCCAGAGATCTGCCTGAATCGCCGAGGCATTAAAGTCCGCACTGATCACCCACACCTCGGTACCGTTGTAGCGGGCCTCTGTGAGGAAGTGATAGTTGGTGATCTGAGTGTAGGAAGGGTTGGCAACCCAGACCACGAGAATGTCCGAGTAATACCAGTTATCTGCGGAGTCCCCGAAGGCGGAATTGCCGAACATCTGCATCGCCCCTTCCTGGTCATCACCGAACTCGGTGTTAACATTCGGGATTGTCGCCGTACCGGCATTCTGAGCAAGGGCCAGACCCGCTCCAGCTCCACCACCCCCGACGATGGTCTTGGGTCCATGTTCGACCATGACGTCCAGCATCTTGTCGCTGATCTCGGTAAGCACCTGATCCCATGAGATCCTCTGCCACTTGCCCTCGCCTCGTTCACCGGTCCGCTTGTAGGGATGCTTGATACGGTTCGGCGAATACATATGCTGCGACCAACAGAGACCCTTTTGGCAGCCACGTGGATTTCGGTCGGGGCAGTCCGGATCGTTAGGCGCCGGGTAGTTGCCCACCTGCTCCTCCCTCAGGACTACGCCTTTCCATGTAAACGTATTCAGGCCACAGAGAAGGTTCTGACCACAATTGAGAGTATGGGTGGACGGGTTGATCGAGTCCCACTTGATGGGTTTTCCACGAACATCATGGATGTCGAACTCCGCAACCTCTTGTGGACCGTTATCAAATGTGAGGCCCCTTATTCTGAGTTCAACCTGCATCCTGTCGCTCCCATATTAAGTCGTAATCCACCGCAGTATTAACTTCAAATCAATCGATGGGTGACAGTTCAAATACCTTGAACTCGCGATCCGAATATTTCTGAAAGTGTCCCCAGAGAGGGAAGTATTCTGTAAGTCTCGGCCACAACGCTGCCCGCTCGTCTCCGGAGAGGAGCCGAGCCTTGACACGCCATCGTTTCTCGTAGATCTGGACCTCCGTTTCCGGATTGGCCTCGAGGTTGTGAACCCAATGTGGGTGCTGGTCCAGCCCAGCCAGGGAACCGACCACATACACCAGCTCGCCTTCCTGCTTGTAGTTCAGTGGGGTCACGCGCTCAACACCGCTCTTTGCACCGGTGTGCCATACAAGACAGGTTAGCCCACCCTGAGTGATGTCCGTTCCCTCGCCACCATTGGTCTCGATGTATCGGCGGGCATGTTCATTCATGAAATCCGGGCGTTCATCTTCTGACTGCCGCATCATCTGCAACGGTTCCCGGCTGTCAGCCAGTTGTTTCCATTCTTCTTCATCCATGAAATCCGGTTTCGGGGGTCTATTCAGCGCCATAATCACGTTCCTGTTTGAGGAGGGGTCATGCCGGGGCTGAGATCACAGCCTTCAGCGTCGTGCGCCAATGCTAAACTGAGTATCAGTTCTGCTGCAACAGGTTCTACGAAAACGAAGCTCTGCAATCGATTCTCAGCGCAAGCACTGTACCACCAGTAGATAGCATGACATTACCGTCGCCAATATCGTCACCTGTTGGCTGCCACCTACCACGCCCATAGAAATGGTGAATAATCTTCCAAAATAATTGTGACACATGTTACAGTCACCGCATCGTAATATCGTGCGCACCGGCACCAATGCCTGCTGGCGTCGCACTTCAAGTCTGGAGATCATTGTGGATAACACTGAAACGGTTAAAACTGAAATTACTGCCGAGGCCTACGCTGACCTCGCATCGCAGGTAGGTGGCGAACCTACTGCTAAACTTTCGACATACTCCTCATCGTCGCCTATTCTGCGTAGCCAGATCCGGCACTGGGGGGTGATGACCGGCGATATGCGACCGCTGTTTGTCGACCTCGATTACGCCAAAGCAAGCCCCTGGAAAACGCTCGTTGCACCCCAGGGTGTCCTCGTTCATCAGGAACGGTTTGATGCGGAGATTGACGGCCTGGTTGGATGCAAGGCGGTCATGAGTTCCGTGGACATAGAATGGCATCAGCCAATCAAGCTCGGCGATACCATGGTTCCAAAAACCACGATCACCGATGTTCAGGAAAAGCCAACCGATACCAGCCGTGCCGTTACCATCGTGACCGACACTGCGATAAACAACCCCGACGGGAAATCCATCGGTACGCTTCATTCGACATGGGAATGCTGCGAGCGTGGCTCAGCTGAGCACAAACAGCTTTTCGGCGACCGTACTGAGCCACATTTTTACGGTGAAGAAGACATCGATGCGATCGCAGAAGAATACAAGACAGAGCAGGCGCGAGGAACCGATGCCCTCACCGGAGATGCTGTTAATGTAGGTGACGAAACGCCTCATGTTCTGAAAGGACCAACGACACGTGAAGGAAACATGACCTCGGGTACATCCCGTTGGTTCTGGGGCCACGCACAGGGCTTTGAGCTACTGGAAAAGGCGCCGGAACTGTTCTTCGAAAACGAGAACCACGCCATGGAGCCTGTCTCTGGACTCGAATCCAGTCACCATAGAGCACAACGCTGGGGTGGCGTGCCTGGTGTACTCGAATTGAACAACGAACGTGTTCACTGGTTGGTCCATACGCTGATGAACTGGATGGGTGATGCCGGATTCATCACGCGCATGTCCCTGAGTTTCCCCCGATGTAATATCGTCGGCGATGTCACCCGAAGCTACGGCAAGGTGACCGCCAAAAATGTCGATGGTGATCGAACCATTGTCGACATGGACGTATGGCAGGTGAACCAACTGGGAGAACGCATAACTGAGGGGACAGCGCAGGTAGCGCTTCCCACCGCTTAACTTATAACCTTCGCTTCATAAACAGGGGCATCTGATGGCCAGCAAAGATAACACTGAAGAACTCAACACGGGGTTTGGATTCAAATCCAAGTCCGGCAAAAAGGGCTACGGACAGATCACCGACGAGGCAGTCAATTCCCTCAAATCGCGAATCGGCGTGGTCCGCACTCGCAATCTGGAGAACTGGGAACTCGAGGATTTACGTCTCAACGCCAGCACCCTTCGCCGAATGGCTCTGTCGTCCGGCGACTATAACCCGCTCTATATGGACGAGGACTATGCGAAGAAATCGCCATACGGATCCCTCGTCGCTCCACCATGGGGCCTGGTGGGCATCGAAGTCACCAATGCAGCCCGCGACGGTATGCCAGGACTGCATGCATGGTTCCGCGGAACGACACTGGAGTGGTACCAGCCGGTAAAACTTGGGGATTTCGTTTACAGCAAGGGATGGCTGACCAAGGTCGATGTCGTGCCTAGCCAGACTACCGGTCAGGCAGTCATACACGAATACGAAAACGTAGGTTTCAACGACCGTGACGAAGTTATCGGCCGCATGTTCACCTCCTGGCACCGGGCCGAACGAAAGACCTCCAAGAAGATCGCCAAGAACCAGGATTTTCGCGGCCTGGCTGAGTATTCTGCCGAAGACCTCGAGAATATCGCCCAGGACTATGCACATGAAGTACGCCGTGGTGATGAACCGCGATACTGGGAAGACGTCAACATCGGTGATGAACTGCCTCCAGTCGTCAAGGGACCTACCAGCCAGGCGCAGCGTGGCGTAGGAGAAGGCGGTGGCGGAAGGTTCGTCCGCGGTGATCCCGGCGATTGGAGCCATATTCATGCCAACGTTTTCAAGCTCTGGGAACGACACCCGGGCCTGCCATTCGTTAACGAATGGGGGATACCCGAAGTACCACTGGTGATTCACAACAGTAACGAACGTTGCCAGCAGTACCTGGGTTTGCCTGGGGCATACGATGCCGGTTATCAGCGCATCAACTGGTCGGTGCATTTACTGGCGAACTGGGGAGGAGATCACGGTTTCCTCTCGAAGCTGGCGATACGGTTCCCTTCCTTCAACATCATGGGCGATACCACATGGTGTGGCGGGCAGGTCATCGGCAAACGCGTAGAAGATGGAAAGCACATCGCAGAAATCGAGATCTGGAATAATAACCAGCTCGGAACAAAGGTGACTCAAGGAACCGCAGAAGTCATTCTGCCATCGAAGAGTGCGCCCGGCGAAGCAACCTGGCCACTACCAGCGAATCCACCAGAGCCACCACCAACACCGAAGTAAGGAATAGGACCCGGTGCCGGAAGTGCCAGTGGCGCTTCCGGCATCAAGCTTTTCCGGTCACCCGTACTATCCCTAGATTGAAACACCCCTAGATTGAAACGCGTTCTAGTACGTGTTAAATTTGACGACTCTTTTCACACCATGTACACCATGAGGAGCAGGTATGTTTGCCTTTACAATTAATGTTGACCTCGACGAGGCCAAAAAGGACAAGAAGAAAGACGCTGAGAAGAAAGATTCAGCTGAAACAAAAGATTCAGAAAAAGCTCAGCAGAAAGAGAGCAAGAAAGACGAGTCCTAGTTTTTGTATCGGAGGCCTGTCATTGTCCAATGACAGGTCGCCAGTACAGATCAAATCTTCGCTCTAACCTCCAACATTTCACCGCCCAACAATTCACCACCCAACATTTCACCGCCCAACAATTCACCACCCAACATTTCACCACCCAACATTTCACCGCCAACAAAACAGCCGACAAAATCCAAACGCGCTGTCTGACACCCTTCGATCAGTTGTTCAAATAATTTCTTTATGGCTGCCATTTTCCCGGTAGCACCATTACTGTGCCCCGCTGAGCAGATTGGGTCTGAAATTAGACAAACGACCTATTTGGTTGTCTGCAATTCTTATGCTGCAAAGTATTCTACATCCCAAACAGGTAGCCAGGGATGGATCGTGTCGATTCACTATAGGAACGCCTCGTCTACATCGAGGCAAGCCCCGGGGAACTATTCCCCGGGATCAATCAGCAGCGGTCAAAACAGCTTATTTTCCTGACCAGTTCGGTGCACGCTTCTCGGCAAATGCTTTCGGTCCTTCCTTGGCATCTTCAGAGCTGAAGACTTTCTGCATCATCGGTACCTGCATTTCCCATAGTGAATCTTCGTCAATTCCCTGGGATGCAGCACGCACCAAAGCCTTCGATGCCGCTACTGCAAGTGGAGCATTTTCGGCGATTCGTCCAGCCCAGCCAATGGCAGCCTCAAGCGCATCACCCGGTTCTGTCAACTCACTCAACATACCGGCTGCCATCGCTTCTTCACCGGTAATTGCCTCACCGGTTACGGCCATTTCCATCGCCTTGGTCATACCAACTCTGGCACCCAGCCGGAAAACGCCGCCCGCTGCAGCAAACAGTCCGACCTTGACCTCACGAATACCGATTTTTGCATTCGTTGATGCAACCAGCAGATCACAGGTCAGTGCAATCTCGCAGCCGCCTGCAAGTGCATAGCCCTCGATGGCCCCGATCAGAGGTTTAGAGCAACCCTCCCGGATAAAGGTTGTCAGCGGTCCTATGTCCTCACCTTTGGCAAAAGCCTTCAAATCCATGCCGGAACAGAACGCGCGACCGTTTCCCGTGATCACACCGGCTGTGAGCGAATCATCCTCGTCCAGGGTGCGAATGGCATCTAGGAGGCCGTGCGAAAGCGCACCGTTAATCGCATTCATGGCTTCGGGACGGTTCAGCGTGATGATCATGATTCGATCACGTCGTTCAACCAGTACAGCATCTTCAGTGGACGTCTCACTCATTGTCTTTACAACTCCTTTTTATACATTTAATAATTCTGCTCAGCCGTGCCGGTTGGTCCGGCCGACAAACTTTTATAAAGGGCGAATCTTCTCATATTCTCGCAACACAGGCTCGACTTCTGCGGGCGTACTGGTAAATGTACTCTCAGCCTGAAGCTGCACTCAGTTGGGTACTGACCGAAGGAGGCTGATATCGATTATCTGCTCGACCGGCTCCTGACCATTGCCTCAAACTACTAGTCGTCACGAATGCGTTTGAAAATCTCGAATTGAGGAAATCAATGAACTGATATCACTGACGACGATGCCAGAAACAAACGGTTTAAAGAGTTATAATGCTGTTCTCAACATCAATATCCGAGAACAATATTGTGGACCGGATTTTCGGTACACAAGAAAGGGGTACTCTACAAATTTTGGGATAAACAGGTTGTTGTTTAATAGTTAGTTTTAACCTTAGAGGGGAATATATGAGAACCAGTCCAAAGAGACATTGCTGCCAGTTGGCATCGATACTGGCATTTTCTGCTGCTACCGTCATTTCGGTGCCGGTTTTGGCAGCAGAAAAGGAATTAGTTCTAGAGGAAGTAGTCGTTACGGCACGAAAGCAGGAGGAGTCCTCCCAGTCAGTGCCGATTGCCATCACTGCGATTTCTAAAGAGCTGGAAAGTTCAACAATCAGAAACCTGACGGACCTGAATGGTTTTGCACCTAACGTGCAGATCGGGGAAGACGGCAGTCGTGGTGGTGGTGGTGCGTCGATCGCCATGCGGGGTATCAGCCCGACTCGAACTGACGATAACTCATTTGACGCCCCCATCGCCGTGATGGTTGATGGTATCTACCTGGGCTCTCTTGCTGGTCAGGTCATCGAAAATTTTGACCTTGAGCGTATTGAGATTCTGCGCGGTCCCCAGGGGACCCTGTTCGGCAAAAACACCGTTGGCGGTGTTATTAATGTTATACGTACTCGCCCGACGGGTGAATTTGGCGCTAAACTGAAAGCAACATTGGGTGAGGATGGCATGCAGGAGTTTCGTGCCGTTGTGAATACGTCCCTCATTGAGGACAAACTGGCCCTTAAACTGTTTGCGACTACCATAGAAGATGATGGTCTTATAAAGAACATCACTACCGGTGCTGATTCTGGTGCGAAGGACTATAAGAACTTTGGGGCAACCTTCCTGTGGACGCCAAATGACAGATTTGAGGCCAGCTTAACCATTGAAAACCTGAACGATACCAGCCTGCTCAATGCTTACCACACTAACTACAATCTGGGGCCAGGTGTTCTGCCGGCACCCGACGATATTACTCAGACAGATAGAAGTGGTGGTTTCTTGTCGTGTACCATCTTTCCCCAAATATGTCGTATGAGTCTAGATACGCCAGGTGTGGCTGAAGCTAATCAGGATAATAATGCTGAACTCGATACCGATGCCATTACTTTAAATATGCGTTACGACCTCACTGATAATCTGACGCTGGTATCAGTGACCGGTGCTCGTGACATGACCGAATATCGAATCTATGACTTCGACGCATCCAGTGCAGATTTCATTACCATCGAAAGATGGAATGACTATGAGCAGTTCAGTCAGGAACTTCGACTGGATGGTAACTGGGATAATGTCACCTTGACTGCCGGTCTCTATTACTGGAACAGCGAATTTACCCAGGACTGGGTAACCGCCGGCCCATTTTGGGCGATTTTAATCGGTGGTGTAATTGGTCCTCAGGCTAACTGGGAACTCTGTCAGGCTGGTGTATTTGATCCACTCCACTGTGATCGAGGTTTGGCTAGCTTTCCAGCTGACGACAACCAGATTCTTTTTGAGACACAGGAGACTACCTCAGTTGCGGCATTTGCCCAGGTGGACTGGACCTTTGCCGAGGACTGGACCCTCACTGCAGGGCTGCGCTGGACCGAGGAAGAGAAGGTCTTCAGGGCGGGTCAGGCATATCATACTAGTACTGAGCGGTCACGTTTGCGCAACTTCCCGACCTATTCGGATCTCGACAGAACCTGGACCGAGGTATCGCCAAAGCTGGGTTTGACGTATCAGATTAATGACAATTCGATGGTTTATGCGTCCTACTCGGAAGGCTTTCACTCAGGCGGCTTCTTTGGTGTGAACCAGAACATCCGCGATTTTGAGCGAGACCAGTACCAGCCTGAATTTGCCGAGTCATTGGAAGTTGGCTACAAGAGCATGTTGTTCAACAACCGACTACGCTTGAATGCCACCTTCTTCCAGAATGACTTCATCGACAAACAGGAGTCAGCCGTGGAGGTTGATCCAGATACATCGACTGTGCAGTCTGTATTCCGGAATGCTGCTGATGCTGAGTATCGTGGTTTCGAACTTGAAACAGAGTACCTGGTGAACGAATACCTGCGGGTCTTCTTGAACTATGGATACCTGGACGCGAGTTACAAGGAGTTCATCACCGACGTCAATACACCGACTGGTGTGGTGTTTGACGCTGATATGTCACACCTGACACCTCAGGATGCGCCAGAGAATACTATTGGTGTTGGCGGTACTGTCACGATTCCATTGGGTAGCGGAGCCGTAGAAATATATGCCAAGTATTCCAGGATTGATGAAATAGAGACTGACCTGATGAATGCCATTGGTACTCAGGCAGACCCACGTAAGAATGTCACCGCACAGATTGGCTATTTTGCTGATAATTGGTCCCTGGCTGTCTTTGGTCGCAACCTGACGGATGAGCGGTCTGAAACTTTCGTTGCAGTCGGCACCCTGTTTGGGGCCGGGTCACTAAACCGGGGGCGAACCATTGGTGCTGAATTTGCCTATGAGTTCTAATCCTTGCTGAACCAAAAAAGAGCCCGGCATTCGCCGGGCTTTTTTTTGCGCTGGATATAGGGGATAAGGAGAATAATCCGCATTTTCGCACAGGCTTGTGAATCTTAGGGGACAGGACCAAGTGAACCTGATAACGGAAACAACTGTATGATTAGATTTGGCGTCCTTGGCACGGCGAGAATTACGCCACGTGCACTGGTATTCCCATGTGTTGATGAACCGCGGGCATTTATCAGTGTGATTTGAGCCAGGTCCAGGGAGAGGGCAGAAGGTTTCGCAGAACATCACATTATCCCCAATGTTGTTGATGGCTACCAAGCAGAAGTGTCAGCAACATTCCACATCGCCACAGCGATGAACCCGCAGGATATTCGGATGTAATATGAAACCGGCGGTGGTGTCACCATGGATATTGGCTGTTACCCCATCTCTTGGGTCCGTCACATAATCGGTGAAGAACCTCTGACCGTAACAGCCGAAGCAGAAGTTGGTCCTGCTGATGTCGATGTGTATCTCACTTCCGAGATGACATTTCCGAGTGGGGTGACAGCAAGAACTTCAGGAGATATGAGAGAATCAACTCGTTTTAGAGCTGATATTGAAGTCATCGGCGAACTTGGCGCAATGATAGTTAACAATCCGCTCGCACCTCAATCGGGTAACAGTATTAAACTGAATATCAACGGTGAGGGGAGTACCGAAAGATTCGATCGAAGGGCAACCTATGGTTACCAACTCGATGCTTTCATTGCAGCGGTAGATGAGGGCGCACAACCGCTGACCGGTCCTGAAGATGCGGTAAAGCAGCTGAAGGTGATAGATCGTTGTTACGAAGCAGCAGGTTTACCGCTGCGAGGGTTGTAAAGTCACGTAGGATTCTTAGCTTTCTCGAGTTTCATCCAAAAAGGTTTTGTGAACTCAGAAGCAATTCGAAGATTGGACTTGCGATGTCGATGCCGCTGGTTGGAAATCGCCATCGTGATCTGGGACAATCGACTACAGTCACAGACGAGACTCGCCGCCAGGATGGAGGGTTCGGTCCAGCCCATGAACGACACTCCAATATTTATAGCAGGTTTCAAACAATGACCATGCCCGCAAACCACTCAGACAAAAATGTACCAGCCGATGTTCGGATAGTTGAGATCACCCGGGAACCCGTGGAGCTATACAAAATTCTGAAGTTCGAGGGCATGGTGGCCAGCGGTGGTGAGGGTAAAGGGGTTGTTGCGGCTGGTCAGGTGCTGGTCAACGGGAAGATTGAGACTCAGAAGCGTAAGAAGATTGTTGCCGGTGATACGATCGAGTTCAACAACGATAGGATAAGCATCAAGCTCGCATCGGCTGTTACTACCGAGGTATCCCCACCAAAAACAGAAGCCAAACCCGTTGTGGAGGAGCAAGTTATCGAAGAAACAAGCAGTAATACAGTAGCAACGGACGTTGAAAAAAATGAAAACAAATGATTGCCTGCGCCGAATTCGCTACATACTCGATCTAAGTGACAACGAGGTCATTGCGATATTCGGGCAGGCTGAGCAAAAGGTCAGCAAACCCCAGGTCATTGCCTGGCTGAAAAAAGACGATGACCCAGACTACGAAGAATGCAGCGATACGATGTTCGCGACCTTTCTCAATGGCCTGATAATTCAAAGGCGCGGCAGGAAGGATGGTCCACAACCCAGGCCAGAAGAAATCCTGAACAACAATATAATTTTCAGAAAACTGAAGATCGCACTCAATCTGCAAGCGGAAGAAATTCTCTCAATATTGTCGCTGGCTGATCTCAACGTCAGCAAACATGAGCTTTCTGCGTTCTTTCGTCGAATAGATCACAAACACTACCGTGATTGCGAGGACCAGATTCTGCGTAATTTTCTGACGGGTTTGCAGATCAAGTATCGGGAAACGCCCACCAGTCCACTTTCACCTGGTTGATGTCCTGAATCCTGCGCTGAGTGGAGAGGCATTTGAACCACTCTATAAGGTCTCCATCATATCGGGGTAGAACCAATTCGACGTCATCAGGCAGTGGCTTGAAGAACGCATCCTCATGCTCTCAGACATTTTCGCTGTTGATCTGTTCTCAGCTATGCCGTGATGTCTAATCATTACCACATCGTTCTATCGACGGCCCCTAACCGTGTCGAGTCGTGGTCCGATAACGAGGTCGCTGAGAAGTGGATGCCTGTTGAGGTCTATGCGGCAGAGCATATGGACTATCATCAATTCAGCCACGGAATGTGTCCACCTTGCTACAGTAAATTTGAATAGACATTGGGATCGGCAGGCTAATTCAAAATGCCGGGTTCCGTTCATAAGTTCGCCCATCTATTGGAGTTATTAAATTAGTAACGTAATCTGAGCCTGGCAACTGGATGATTGTTCTCCGGCTAAGTAGAATCCAATTTTTTGAGAATACTCTCCTGGTATCCCTGATGGGCTCACCTCCCCTAAAGAATATGTTTGGCTGGCGCTGGCCAATGGCGCTGGGGTTATTCCTGTGCGCGATGATAGGGCTGTCGAGCGGAGTAGCTCTGACAGAGCGGCCAGATGTTGTTACCGCATCTACTTTGGTCAGGGCGTACTACAGTCTTGGACTTTTTGTTGTTGGTGGTCTCGATATCGGTGTACCAACAGGCGGCCCGTTTACAGGTCGCGTGTTGCTATGGATCGCATTCTTTGGTTCGCCGTTGCTGGCCGCTTCTGCAGTTCTTGAGGCACTGTTAATTGTGATATCAAGAGAGCGATGGCAGTTGAGCAGAATCCGGAATCACATTGTGGTGGTTGGTTCAGGTGAATTGACCACGAGTTATCTGCGCGTACTCCGCCAACACTCGCCGAATATTCCTGTCGTTGTTGTCGACCTGACGATTGACAAAGTCAGGGAGCAGGAACTGGCTGAAACATTTGATGTCACGGTCATTATTGGTGATGTTACTCACGAGTTCATGTTGCAGAAGCTACGATTGCATCGGGCTCATCGAGTCATGTTGCTCGGGGATGACGATTTCGTGGCATTCGAAGCTGCCAGTAAGATTTTGCGTCTATATCCCAGGCTAGAGTCGAAGGTTGTACTGCATGGCGGTAGCCTGAGGTTTCTGCGTGCCATGCAGGAAACACAAATTGCCCGGCAGGTAGTTCAGTTCAATTCTTACAATCTTGCGGCCATGGGTCTGGTTAGCTCGACCCTGATTGATCATTTTGAGAGAACCCCCAATCAGGATACTGTGGTGATTGCCGGGTTTGGTCTTTTCGGTCAGACCATACTCGAAGAGCTGCAGAATAAAGCGGGTAGCCAGATAGATCTTGTAGCGATCATCGACAATGAGGCCTATCGCAGAATGCAGATTGTTGACGAGCAGCAGAAATCTAAAACTTATTATGAACGTCTGGTATATCAGGGAGATACGTCGCATCCGGAAGTCTGGCGAAAATTGACAGAGGATATCGATCTGAGTCGTGGTGAACCGGTTGTCATTATGGGTACCGGCGACCCGGCTAATAATCTGCGTACTGCATTGTGGATCAAGCAAAAATATGACAACACACTGGTTTTTGTTCGTACCAATGACACTTCAGAATTTGCCCAGGCGGTTGGCGAAGAACATGGGGTCCACTGCATTAGTATCACGCAGCTGGTGGAAGACAATATTCCGCTGGTGTGGCTGGACTAACTCTCTTACATAGTAGATCTCCCCCATGCCACCACCACCGATTTTCTCCTGCAACACGAATCGTGTTTTGCAGCGTTCGACCGGTTTCGATTTTCATGTGCAGCCGTTGAGATACATGAAGCAAAACCTACTGAAGTTTTTCCAGGAACGAGACCACAGCATCGGTGAAAACATCGTTTCGATCACCGGCGACCATATGAGCTGCGTCTGTCACATTGACGTATTCCGCATGAGGGCATGTCTTGAGAAAATCAGCCGCACCCTCCTCACTCAGCACATCCGACAAGCCACCTCGCACCAGTTGAGTCGGTACCCTTTGCTGACCAAGGCGCTCCGCCGCGGTCTGAAGTCGATCCCACCTGGCATCGATTTCACCCAATTTGTCGTCACTCATCCAGGCCGGATCCCAGTGCCAGCGCAATCGACCATCTTCATCTAGACGTACATTCTTCTTTAACCCATCTAATACTCTCGGTTTCCGCCTCTGGGGCTGGTAGGCCGCGATGGCCTCCGCAACTTCTTCCAGGGACTCAAACCCTTCCGGTTTCTGTGCCATAAACTCCAGTATTCTGCCCGCTCCTTCTGGCTCTATGCGCGGCGCCATATCCACCAGAACAAGCGCTCGCGCCATTACCCGTTCCTCACCAACAGCACACAAACTGACACCACCTCCCATTGAAGCGCCAACGAGGACCGGATGTGGTTCACCAAGTTCACCTACCACCTCAATCAGATCATCAACCATCGCATCCTGGTGATACTCCCCGTCTGGCGCCCAGTCAGAATCCCCATGCCCCCGCGCATCAATGGCATAGACCCTGAAACCATGGCCGGCGAGCACTTCTCCTGTGCCTTTCCAGGCATGCCGCGTCTGACCACCACCATGCAACAACAGCACCAGCGGATCGTCTGAGCGACCCCAGTTGTCCGCAGCTATCCGAATGCCGTCAGAACCTTTTAACCAAACCATGGGTTCCGGCGTGCCGGGTAATCTTTGTCGTACTGTCATGATCTCATTCTCGATCAGCTGGCTTTAATTATATTGGTCGTCAACGTAGTATTTTTCGATCTGGATTTCTTTTCGGTTGGAAACTGACTAATCAGTCTTTTTTGGTGGTCCCGCACTGGTATATCGTGTACCCGGCGGGCCAACCGCCCACTCGGGTGACTCTTCCCACGTGTCGCCGTACACCAGTTCCGGCATAGGTCTTCGCCGAACCGGGCCGTGCCTGCCCTCGGGCTTGCCCAGGGTCACGGTACAACCGATTAAGACATCTTCCGGGATCGACAAAAGCCCCTTGAGCTCCTGATCA
Organism: Gammaproteobacteria bacterium; assembly: GCA_018656865.1. Classification (GTDB taxonomy): domain Bacteria; phylum Pseudomonadota; class Gammaproteobacteria; order Pseudomonadales; family Azotimanducaceae; genus UBA9659. Next base: position 18,430 of record JABHYO010000060.1, read on the forward strand.
ACCAGACCATGGAAACCAGTGATGACACCACCGTAGCCAAGTGCCCTTGCCGCCAGCAGAAGATTTTGAACAGCGGGATAGAGTGACGCGCCCTCTGTGGGCCTGGGTTCCCGGTATCTAACGAAGCAGGGCAGAACCAGAACCGGGACCTTGTGAAAGTTTTCAACATAGGTATCCATGGTCCGCGCCAATCTCGCCTTGGGTGAATTGGATTCTGTACCAGATCGCTGATCGTATTGATCTGCCTCACGCTTGTGATTCCAGACGGCCTTTGCACCTTCGGCTATCAACACCTTGGCGGCCTTCGCTTTTTCGGAATCCGTTAGAACCACGAATCGAAACGGTTGTCGGTTGGATCCACTTGGGGCTCGCGTTGCAGCAAACAGGATATCCCGCAGGATCGATTCGGGGACCGGTTCATCCTTGTACCGCCTGATAGCCCGTGTGGTTGTCAGTCCTTCGAGCAATCCAACAGTGTCTTTAGTCATTTCACTCATTGAGTCTGCCTGCTAAATCAATTCACTACACCGCTTTCATATGCAGCGGCGATCTCTTCATCACCGAATTCCAGTAAGTCGCTCAGGACTTCAAAGCTGTGCTGACCTAAAAGCGGTGCTGGCGTCCGGGGACCATTATCATAACCATCAAACTGATACTGGTGCCCCGCGTAGGGAATATTGCCCATGGCGGGATGGTCCAGATATCGATAAAAGCCACGATGCTCATACTGAGGATCTGCCAGGAGATCACTGCTGCGCTGAACCACACCTGCAGGTACACCCGATCCTTGAAGCGTTTGCATAACATCATAGGCTTCTCGGCCCTCTGTCCAGGCGGCTATGGCAGCATCGATTTCGTCATGCGCCGCCAGTCGACCCGCATGATCGGCCAGACTCTCTCTCTCACCAAGATCAACCCGATCCAACACTCGACAGAGCAACTGCCATTGTTCATCTGTCTCCACAGCAATCGCACACCAACGATCCTCACCACTACAGGGATAACAACCCTGCGGTGCCATCGATTTGGAACGGTTGCCATTTCGTCCTGCCGCAGCACCATTCGCCTGAAGATCCAGCAGTTCGGGTCCGAGGAAATGAAGCGCGGTTTCGATCTGAGCGACATCGAAATAACATCCTTCCCCTGTCCGGCGACGATGGTCGATCGCGGAAGCCAGCAGCAGGGAAACGAAACGAGGTGCAATCGTGTCGGTGTACGCTACCCAGGGTGCACTCGGGCCAAGATCTGACCAGCCTGTCACTTCGTAGAATCCGGCAATAGCCCCGGCATGATAACCATAGCCTGCGAGCTGTGCGGCTGGGCCCGTCTGTCCCATGAGGCAGGTACTGACCATGATGATGTCTGGATTAATTCGTTTCACATCTTCATAGCCCAACCCCATCCTGTCGATCGCCCCTGGCGCAAAACTCTCAACCATCACGTCTGCTCGGGCAATGAGTTTTTTTGCGATCTCTATCGCTTCGGGGTTTTTCATGTCCAGGGTGAGACTCTGTTTCGAGGTATTGAAATCACCGTAAAACTGGGACATATCGAGACCGGGCTCACTATCTTTAAAAGGAACCCCCGCTCGCAATACATCCGGTCGAATTTCAGATTCAATGCGGATCACCCTGGCACCATGATCTGCCAGATACTTGGTGGAAATCGGTCCAACGCCGACCCACGAGAAGTCTGCAACGACAATACCTTCAAAGGGCAAAGCTGAATCAGTGTCCGGATATTCCGTGTCTCGCACCTCTTCCAGCGCTTCGAGGATCTCAATTCTGTGTTCATCGACGGCAGGAGCCTGCTGATGGACTGACATCGCTGGCAAGCTTGGCTTGCTCCAAAGACCCGGGCTCTGCAAAGTCCTGCCATCGGGCAGATCGAGCGGCTGCCAATAGTCCCGGACCTTCATATGCTCCAGATTGAGTAATTCATCCAGGGTGTTGATCGGTGCCAGGGAAATACCGTTTCTTAGGCCGTACTCGAACAGATCATTTTTCTTACGACTAGCGAAAAGCACCCTGAGCAATTCAACACCGTGATTAACAGTGAACGCATTCGCCTCGGGATCACGCATGGTCTCATCGTATTGTTCCCAGTCAGTGTCATACAGATCTTCATCTGCCAGCCCTTCTTCTATCATCCAGGGCAGACAACCGATAATCACCTTCGATGCGGGCAGCGCCAGCACATGCCCATCCGCACAGGCGTATATCATTTCAAATTTGTTGGTCCCTGTTGTGAACTCACCGCCATTTCGTTCGAAGTCATAGCCCTGGATGGCATAGGCATCCATGGCATTGAGCATCGTCCAGGTCATTGTGCATTGTGCGGATAGATCCAGATATTGCGCTTCTCCGGTCCTGATCATTCGATGGTGAGCCACCATTGCCGCTACCGCGGCTTCAGTGCCGGCCTGACGCCACACCTGAGGTACACTGATGCGCACCGGTGCCCTGTCAGGAACCCCTTGCAGGGCCACGGGTCCACCCATGGCGGCAATGGTCAGATCACTGCCGATCATGTCTGCATAGGGACCGGATTCGCCGAAGGGAGAAAGTCTGACAAAAATGATTCTCGGATTCAGCGACCTGGCTTCACCGAAACCCATGCCAAAAGAAGCGAGAAGGCCATCCGGGGCTGAGTCGAAAATAAAATCACTGTTTCTGATCAGCGCCTCCAGGGTCTGACGATCATCGACAGACTCCGGATCCAGGACGATGGACCGCTTATTTCGGTTGAAGGCACAAAACGAAAGGCTGATACCATCTGAAAACGGTGCCTGGCGACGTGCCGACGTACCACCCGGCGGTTCTACCTTGATGACATCGGCCCCGATATCTCCCATCAGCATCGGACCGATCTCACCCCGCTCGTCGGTCAGATCAAGAACCCGGTAAGGTTGCAACAACATAGTTTGTTCTTTCTTTCCCGGTGGTCAGGTCCGCATGCCTGTCAAGCGTCCGGCCAAAACGGACTCGGCTTCTTCCATAATCCCGGAGACCAATTCCTTGCAGGTCGGAATATCGTGGATCAGTCCCTGGCTCTGACCAACAGTCCAGATTCCTCCGTCAATATCCCCCCCTTCAAGAACATTGGCCCTGCCCCTTGTACCGGCAACCAGTTCTTTGACGTCATCGAAGGTTTTAGCGGCATCCAGCTGAATTTCAACAACCTGTTCCGACACGGAATTGCGGGCAACCCTGGAAGTATTTCGCAGTGTGCGGTTGATCAGAACCGTATCGCGCTCCGTGTTGTCGACAATCTGTTGTTTCACATTGGCATGAATACCCGCCTCTTTGGTCGCAAGGAAGCGTGTACCCATATTGACACCATCGGCGCCCAGGGCCAGCGCGGCAACAAGGCTTCGGCCATCCGCCATACCACCTGACGCGATGACGGGGATCTCAACGGCATCCGCGGTAGCCGGTAGTAACACGATGATTGTGACATCGTCTTCCCCTGGGTGGCCCGCGCATTCGAAGCCATCAATACTGATCGCATCGACGCCGACACGTTCGGCTGTTTTTGCATGCCTTACCGAAGTACATTTGTGGATCACCTTGACTCCGTTCGCCTTAAAGTCCGGAAGATGAGGTTCAGGTGAACGGCCGGCAGTCTCGACAATTTTTATGCCCGTTTCACAAATTGCCTGGCGATATTCATCGTAGGGAATAGGATTAATCGAAGGCAGAATCGTCATATTGACACCGAAGGGCTTGTCAGTCAGATCCCGGGTCCTCTGGATTTCCTTTTCCAACCCCTCCGCTGAATCAAACATATGCGCGGTAATAAATCCAAGGGCACCTGAATCGGCAACTGCTGCTACCAGTTCCGCATAGCCCACTCCAGTCATGCCACCCATGACAATCGGATGCTCGACACCGAACATTTCCGTTAACCTTGTCTTCATCGCAATTCACTCCTGAGGCTTTCATTATTGACTGCTATGAGCGTATCGAGTTACAGAGCAAATAGAAAGTTCAGTAGTCACGGCGACAGAAAGTTGATCTAATAAAAACTTCATTGGGCAACAAATAAGTAAAAAATGTCTGAACCCATCCGTAAACGTCGCACGCAGGAAGAACGCAAGGCAGAGTCTGAAAGACAGATAATTGGTGCAGCCATCAAAATATTCGCAAGACAGGGATACCTGCGTACAACCCTGAATGAAGTCGGTGAAGAGGCCGGATATACAGGAGGACTGGTCAGTCACCGGTTTGGTTCCAAGGCAGGATTGCTCAAAGCCGTCATAACCAATATCGGTACACGCTTTATCAACGACCAGATCGGCGAAGCGCTCGAGACCGACACCGCCCAGGAAGCTCTTTGCAACTACATCGCCATCTATCTAAAGGAAGTAACCGTGCGCGAGGGTCACCTGCGTGCACTCTACGTCATCATGGGCGAGGCTCTGGGTGGTGCGGAAGACATCCGGAAGGATGTCGCTGAGTTTAATGAACGCGCCCGCGACAGAATCGCGACGATCATCAAACGCGGTATCGGTGCCGACGAATTTCGAAGCGATATCGATCCGCGGGCTGCCGCTGTACTGATCATGGGGATGCTGCGCGGTGTCGTCATGCAGTATCTTTTCGATCACAAAGCGTTTAACACAGAAAAAATAGTACCTCTGCTACAAAGAACAGCGCTGGGCGGGCTGAAGTAAAGCAGCCGCAGTCTGCTCACTCATATGAGTACGCTCGCTGAAGAGAACACCATCGACGACTACCCCGGTCTCGGCTCTGCCAGCTACTGCCTCTCCCTGTTGTTTGTTGCCTACATCTTCTCCTTTATTGATCGATCCATTCTGTCATTGCTTGTCGGCCCCATTCGTGAAGACTTTGGCATTTCCGATTTCGAATACAGCCTGTTGCAGGGCGCAGCATTTTCTCTGCTCTACGCTATCGCCGGACTTCCCCTGGGTCGCCTTGCCGACCGATATTCACGCAAGTGGATCGTTTCCGGCGCAGTCTGTTTCTGGAGCCTGGCCACCTGCGCCTGTGGATTAACGAAGAACTTCACACAGCTGTTCATTGCACGCATGGCTGTCGGCGCTGGAGAAGCTGGACTTTCACCACCGGCCTACTCTCTGATTCTCGACAGCTTCCGGCCACAGCACGTCGGTTATGCCATGTCTTTCTACAAACTCGGCACACAAGTCGGAGGCGGTATTGCCTTAATCGTAGGCGGCTTTGTTATTGACTACTGGGTGGGTATCGGCACGATTTCCTTACCGCTACTGGGAGACATCAAACCCTGGCAGGCGACGCTGATCACCGTCGGTGCCCCCGGCCTGCTGTTGAGTCTACTGCTGCTCACTATTTCTGAACCGAAACGCAAGGATCTCGCCAGCAGTGATGGAGCCATTCTGCCAATCTCCACGGTTTTTCGATTCATGTGGCAGCGCAAGCGTGTCTACCTGACCCTTTTCCTTGGTGCTTCGATGATGGCCATGGCGGGTTATGGTGCAGGTGCCTGGTACCCGGAACTGTTTTCGAGAATCCATGGGATGTCAAAATCTGAAGCCGGTGTTTCCTTCGGCACCATCGTCCTCATTGCAGGCAGCTTTGGCGTCATGTTCGGGGCCTGGCTGGCAAGTCAATTCGACAAGCGCGGCCATACCGACTCTTATGTGCGGGCCATCTTTCTGACGACGTTGATCGCAATCCCGCTGATGGTTGCCGCTCCGTTAACCGGATCAGCTGAGTGGAATCTAATTCTGCTGTGGCCAGGCATGGCCATGGCGGGTTCTTTTCTAGGCGTACTGGCCGTTTCGATCGTCGTCATAACACCAAATGAAATGCGGGGCCAGGTTACTGCGGTTTACCTCTTCGTTACCAATATCCTGGGGATGGCCATTGGTACGACAGTCCTTGCGGCATTAACCGACTTTTTCTTCAAGGACGATAATCTTCTGCACTACTCCGTTGCTACAGTCTGCGCGTTGTTCTACCCACTGGCCGCGGTGTTTTTCTGGTTCAGTATGCCGGCTTACCGGGATGCAATGGAGGAAGTGGGGAAATGGGAGATTTGACGAGATCCTTCGACTCGCAAAGCTCGCTCAGGATGACAGCTTAGAACTTGAGACCCTTCGGCTCACAGTCGTTCGCTCAGGGTGACTTGACCAACTCGCGTCATACTGAACGCAGTGAAGTATCTCGTGACAGACCGCGTTTCTTGACGAGATCCTTCGCCTTCGGCTCAGGATGACGGCTTAGAACTTGAGACCCTTCGGCTTCGCTCAGGGTGACGGACAACTAAGGGCTCACCTCTGGTGAGCCCGAGTTGTTGCCGTCAATCCGGCAAGCCCAGTACTCGTTTCGCAATAATATTGGCCTGAACCTCGTTTGTACCACCGTAGATAGTCACCGCTTTACTGGCAAGCCACGATCGAGTTGCGCCAACTTCATCTGCAGAGAACGCTTCACCTTCCCAACCAAGCCCCTGGCTGCCCATCAGCTGGAGGATCAGATCCTGTCGATCCCGCGCAAGTGTTGCTCCATAGAGTTTGAACACAGATGTTGCCTCGCCCTGTGTCTTACCATCTTTTACTTCTTCGCCCGCCCGACGCTGTGTGGATTTGAAAGCAGCACTGCGCATATTCCAGGCAATCACCTCATCTCGAAGTGTTGGATCACTAATCCTGCCGTCTCCGGGAAGGTATTCCATGCCTACCTCTTCGACATTGAGATCCACGGTGACCCCAACCGGAAGTGGCCTGGTCGCTGCGGTACCGAGCCCACCCTGGCCGGAGCGCTCGTGCTGTAGAAGCCTTTTGCCAACCGTCCAGCCGTCGTTGATCTGGCCAACCAGATCCTGCTTTTCTGCAATCGCGTTATCAAGGAACGTTTCGCAGAAAGGGGAAATGCCTGAAATGAGGTCAATGGGCCGTACCGAAATGCCATCCTGATCCATTGGCAACAGCACAAAACTGATGCCCTGGTGCTTGGGTACATCAAAATCCGTTCGAACCAGGCAGAACATCCAGTCCGCGTGCTGGGCTCCGGAGGTCCAGGTCTTCTGGCCGTTGATGAGAAAATAATCACCCTTGTCTTCTGCCCGGCATCGGAGCCCCGCAAGATCAGACCCCGCGCCAGGTTCGCTGTAACCCTGACACCAGGCAGCCCTACCCTGGGCTATGGCGGTCAGATGTTTCTTTTTTTGATCCTCAGTACCGTACTCCAGTAATGTTGGACCCAGCATGCGAGTACCCATATTCATCAGCGGAGGTCTCGCACCGATGCGGGACATCTCCTCATTCAGCACCTGGCTTTCCTCGACGGATAATCCACCACCACCATACTCCTTCGGCCAGGTCGCTACAGTCCAGCCACGCTCTGCCATTCGTTCCATCCAAAGCTGGGTATCCGGCTCAAAGCTGAGTTTGGTGCTACCGGAATGCACTTCGCCCGGCCCCTTTACTCCGTCAGGGCAATTTTCGCCAAGCCAGGCCCGAACTTCTTCACGAAAAGCAGTAAGATCTGTCACACTAATTTCCTGATTCCCTAATCCCATTGGGCGCATCATACCGGAATGAAAACATTACTGGCGCTTTTCCTGATTCTGACACCATCCTGTCTCCTGGCCGCTGACGGGCTCGACGATCTATCCAACTATCGCCGCTACAGCGATACCTTCGCCAGCTCCGGGCAGCCAACAACCGATCATCTTAAGATTCTTGAGGAACAGGGAGTCAAACGGATCATCTACCTCGCGTTCACTGACAACGATACCGCCATCAACGCCGAAGATCGCAAAGTAATGGAACTCGACATGGAATATCTCCATATCCCCGTCGATTTCATGAACCCCACCCTGCAGGACTTTAAATACTTTTCAGCCGCGATGCAGGCAGCACCGGACACGAACACGCTGCTGCACTGTCAGATTAATCTGCGGGCATCCTCCTTCAGTTTTCTTTATCGAATTATTGTTAAGAAGGTGCCCGTTGCCGATGCCCTGGACGATCTTCAAAGCGTGTGGGCGCCCAACGAGGTCTGGTTCAACTTTATCCAGACCGTATCTGAACACTATGGCGTGGATATCCTGTGCGATGAATGCGACTGGGGCGGCAGCGAATTTAACTAATCAGGGCGCGCACATCATCAATGGAGACCCCTGGCTGACACATGACCACGGCATCATCGAAACCTGCATCCGCATAACCAAGCAGAATGTCCTTCATTTCCCCCAGGTCGGTTTCAGCGAATATTCTGATGGTAGAAACGACAGCCCGGCCGCCACCAGAATTCCGGTATACCTCAAGTGCCGCGGCACATTCATCCGGTGATCGGTGCATACCCGAGGCGATCCATCCGTCGAACTCCGTAGCAGCGGTTGCAACATTCCCGCCCCAGGTGCCGAACAGAAGTGGCGGGCCAGCTGCTACACCCGGCCATGGGTTGAGGTCACCGCCTTTCGCAGTACCCTCGGCAAATGCTTCACGTAGCTGGCTCAGACGTTCATTGAATGTTCTGAATCTGTTCTGGAAATCTTCTCCGTGAATCTGATAGTCGGCTTCCGTCGAACCCGCACCCACACCCAGTAGTAATCGGTTGCCAGAAACCTGTGCCAGCGAAAATGCCTTCATGGCGACATCGGTGGCGTTGTAGAGAGGCAGCTGAAGTATGGCCATACCAAGCTCCGCTTTCCCCGTAACAGCCGCAGCAACCGCCAGGCAAATAAACGGGTCATGCATCATAAAGCCTCGCCCCATAGCCTGGGCAGACCAGATGCTGTCATAGCCGGCTGCCTCCAGGTTCTTTGCCTGGTCGGCTATTACAGAAGCTTCGGACCCGTCACCCGGGACCAGGAGTGCGCCTAATCTCATACTCTAGTCTCAATCAGTCGTTACGCTTGATATCTCTGAACGGTCCTGTATCTGCCCGCATTTCCTTCGGCATACCGAGCACACGCTCAGAAATGATATTGCGTTGAATTTCGTCAGTGCCGCCGGCAATTGAAATCGCCGGAACGGAAACGAGAACCTCTGCAATCATGCCCTCTTCTGCCGAGTCCGGTCCGCTGCGCATGGCATCCGAGCCAGAGATCATGGTATGCACTTTGGCCGCCTGCCGCGCAATAACGCTCGCCGCCAGCTTGCCGATAGAACCAGCCGGTACCAGTTCATTGCTACCGGACTTTCGTTTTGCCTCTGCAGCAGCAGAGGCAAGGCCCGCTCCTTTCTGCATGCAAAACAGACGTGCGATTTCCTGGCGAACGGAAGGATCGTTGATCGCCCCTGTTTCTCTCGCTCGCGGCAGAACCAGATCCAGTCTACCCTGGCGCTGGGGATACCAGGTATAGGGTTCGTTAGCGACCTCAAGCTCTTTTGCATATTCATCGTGGACGCGACCGAGCTTCTCGGCCTGCACGCTACCGAAAGAGCGACCCACCCCACCAAGGCGACGTTCGTACGACAGTGTAGTCTTGGCTATTGCCCAGCCGTCCCCTTCCTTGCCGACGAGATCTTCTGCCGCCACTACAGCGTCAGTCATGAAGACTTCGTTAAAGGAGGCATGACCATTCATCTGTTTAAGCTGACGGACCTCAACGCCTTTCTGGCGCATATCAATGAGGAAAAAGCTGATCCCCTGATGCTTCGGTACATCCCAGTCAGTACGAGCCACCAGAATGCCGAAATCCGCATGATGGGCACTGGTATTCCAGACTTTTTGACCATTAATAATCCACTTTCCATCAATGAATTCAGCCTTGGTCGAGAGCCCGGCCAGGTCCGATCCGCTCCCCGGTTCGCTGAACAACTGACACCAGGATTCTTCTCCCGTTAAAATGGGTCGCAGGTAGCGACGCTTCTGCTGATCGTTGCCTTCGGCGAGTATGGTTTCCGCGGCCAGTCTTCGTGGACCGGTCTGGGCAACGGGAACGATGCCTCGTTCACTGAAGATCCTGCCAACGATGGCAGACTGTTCTGTTGTGAATCCCCGACCAAAATACGCTTCCGGCCAGTGCGGTGTCGCCCAGCTACTATCGACCAGGATATTTCGCCACTCAGTGAGCGACAGATCCTGATCCCAGTTGTCGTCCAGCCATTGGCTAACCGCTTTACTGATTTCTTCCGGTGACGTCATGCGACTTCTCCCATCATCGTCATCATCCGCTCTCTATGCACCGCAGGTGTTCCCAAAAATACTTCGGAACTCTTCGCTCGCTTGTACCAAAGATGGGTGTCTTCTTCCCAGGTGAAACCGATACCGCCGCGCATTTGAACTGCTTCTTTCGCCGCATTCATATAAGTCTCGCTGGCCATCGCCTTTGCCATGCTTGAGACATAGGGTTCACCATCGCCAGCGGCAAGGCAGAACGCCGCGTAGTGGGTTGCGGCCCTGGCAAATTCCAGTTCCATCAACAGATCTGCACAGCGATGTTTGAGTCCCTGAAATGATCCGATGGGTCGACCGAACTGGTAGCGAATTTTGGTGTATTCGATGGTGGTATCGAGAAGACGCTGGGCACCGCCCACCATCTCGTGTGCCAGAGCAACATTGAGATAGTCCCAGATCTGATCGAGAATTTCCGAGCTTACATCACCGACTCGTTCTACCTCGACATCATCAAAGGTGACTCTGGCAAGTTTGCGTGTCGGATCAAGTGCCTCCACGGGCAAGATCCCGATTCCCGCACTATCGGTGGCAACGCTGAACAACCCCAGTTCGTCACCTGACGATGCGATAACCAGAAGCTGTGAGGCATTCTGTGCATCCACCACCAGATCGGCGGCACCATTCAACCTGCCATTGTTTACAAGGACTTTCTGACCCACGAGATCAAGTGAATTCAAGTTGTCGAGTACCAGCGTGGCAATCAGAGACCCCGCAGCGATTTCAGGCAGCATCCTGGTCTTCGCTTCTTCCGAACCAGCCAGTAGCAAGGCGTAGCCCGCCATCACCGATGATGCGAAAAAAGGACCGCAGTAGAGATACCGGCCCATTTCTTCAGCAGCTATACCCAGTTCGACAGGTCCGAATCCGAAGCCACCGTATTCCTCCGGCAGATGTGTCCCGGCTAGACCAACTTCGTTACAAAGCTGCTGCCAAACATCAGGATCGTAACCCTGATCAGTTTCCATCAGTTTTCTTACCGTCGTCGGCTGTGACTTATCCTGCAGGAAGCGGGCAACCACTTCGCGAAAGGCCTCCTGATCTTCCGTAAATCCTGTTTGCATGATCAGCACCTTAAAGATTGTAGCTATTTAGAAAATCGGAAATGGCACGGTTAAACGCTTCGGGCTGATCCAGGTTAACTGCATGCCCTGCATCGGGAATGATGACTTTTTCCGCCCCGGGGATTTTAGCTGCCATGTAATCTGTTGCCGCAAGAAACGGTTCGTCATCGCCGCCCGCAACTACTATCGAAGGTACGCCAATACCGGGAAGAGATTCAATCACTCGTGACGATTTCTGAGTCAGCATATTTCTGCCTGCATAGACCAGACCCATGATGTCTTTATGCTGAGACAGTGCCTGCTCGGCCGAACGGCCTTCCAGGGCGTTGGCACCATTTTTCTCGATAGCATCTGCCCTGTCTCGGGCGACTACGTTCCAACCTTCTCTGGCTTTCTCGTTCTTGAATCCCGGCCCCGTGTCGATGATAAGCAGCGCTTTGACTCTCTCGGCATAATCCGCATAGAAAGCAAGGGACATATACCCTCCCAGTGACAACCCACCAATGATCGCAATCTCGAATCCGAGGTGATCGAGCAGAGCCTTCATGTCAGCAGTAGTTAGAGATTCACTATAGGCTGCATCGTCTTTCGGCGAGCCACTCTGACCATGACCGCGCATATCCCAGGTGATCAGAGTGTGTCTTTGCGACAGTAAATCGATCTGCGGTTGCCACATCTGCGACGTGGCGGAGTAACCATGGGTCATCAGCAGTGCAGGTCCACTGCCATGAACCTCATAGTAGATATCGACGCCTTCGCGCTCGAGTACCGGCATAGTAGATGTCCTTCAGGGAGTTATTTTGATGATATCAAACTTTTTTATTTGCCGCTTAAAAAGTGAATTCAGGTAATCACCACCCGATTCCGACCGTTGTTTTTCGCCTTGTAAAGCATAGCATTCGGTTATTGAGCTGCGTAACCTACACCACCCAGCCTGTATAGGGACCTACCCTACAGTTGCTCTCATTCACTAATAATTTGGCAGACAGGGGTTTGCCAGGATTAATTCATGATTGAATTTACACTCAACGGTCAACGGGTAAAAACCGATGATGATCCGGACACGCCTCTCCTGTGGGTTATCCGAGATACCTTTAGACTCACCGGCTCAAAATTCGGTTGCGGAGCCGGTCTCTGTGGGGCCTGCACTATGCATGTAGACGGTGACGCGGTCAGAAGCTGCATGCTTCCAATATCGAGTATTGCCGGCAAGGACGTTACAACCATTGAAGGGCTCGGTACGCCGGAGAACATGCATCCCCTGCAGGCAGCCTGGGTAGAGCACAACGTACCTCAATGTGGATACTGTCAATCGGGTCAAATCATGTCGGCAGCAGCGCTGCTTAACAAAAATCCAGATCCGAATGAAGCGCAGCTCGAAGCTGCTATGGCGGGGAATATCTGCCGTTGCGGCTGCTATCCCCGAATCAAGAAAGCCATTCTGGAAACCGCCACGACCAGTCTCGCCTACAACGCTGGGAAAGAAGCGGAGGTACGAGCATGAGTTCAGCCAATCTATCCCGCCGCCAGTTTCTAAAAAATACAGGCATTGTCGGTGGTGGTCTGGTTATCGGGTTTTCCCTGACGGGGTGTTCATCGAGCCCGTGGCCGATTCCCCCGGTGGAGGGTGGATTCACTCCCAATGCTTTCCTGCAGATTACACCGGAAAATACCATTCGATTCTTCTGCCCACGTGACGAAATGGGTCAAGGTGTCATGAGCGGACTGCTAACGCTGATCGCTGAGGAAATCGACGTTTATCCTGGTGACTTCATACTGGACTTCGCCGGTGTACATTCCGACTACAACAATCCCGGCATGGCCGTACAGGCGACCGGAGGCAGTAACGCGATGAAAGCCCACTACCACCAGCTAAGACAAGTCGGTGCCGATACCAGATCGCTCCTGATCAACGCTGCGTCCAGGGATCTCGATGTAATGAGCCGCGACATCTCGACCGAAAATGGTCATATCGTCGTGGCTGGAGAAAGACACC
>JABHYO010000001.1 GCA_018656865.1 Gammaproteobacteria bacterium
CTTCCTGGGACCTCACTGACTGAACCTGCCAATGAGCCGGCAATAATTCCCTATATCTATGCTGCAGATATCGTCGGTCAACCAGGCAGACGACACCTTCATCGGTTTCACTTCGGATTACGCGGCCTGCAGTCTGCAGCACTTTGATCAGGCCGGGATACTGATAGGCATATTCAAAACCCCGATCTGGAAAATGTTCGCGTATAAGATCTCTTTCGATACCGATCTGTGGCAGACCAACCCCGACAACAACAGCACCGATTAGTCGGCTGCCAGTAAGGTCGATACCCTCTGCAAAAATACCTCCCATGACGGCAAAGCCGCACACGGGATCGCTATCGAAGCTGGCAAGGAATGACATGCGCTCATCATCCTGCATATTTCGCTCCTGGCGAATGACATCGACACCGGGGTGGGTCGATGTAAAACCGTCGAAAACAAGGTCGAGATATTCATAGGAGGGCAAGAAGACAAGATAGTTTCCCCTCTTCGCCTCGATAACAGCATGAACCACATTGACGATTGTGGGTACAGATTCCGACCTGGCCGAATAGGTCGTATCGACATGACCGGCGACAGTGACGTGTAGATTTTCCGGCGGAAATGGTGACGGTATCTGATACCAGTCACAGTCGCTGTTCGTCCCCAGCATCCGTTGAAAATAGCTGTGCGGCTCCATGGTGGCGGAAAAACACACCGCCGACGAGAGTCGCGCGAACCCCTCACGCAACCTGTTGGATGGATCAACACAATAGAGCCTTAGCAGGATCTGGCGCTTACTGCCTTTCTGCAAAAGGGTCACATAATCATCGCCGAAACCTTCCGCCGTGCGGAGAAATCGAAGTGCTGAAAAATAAGTCTCAAGCAACGCTTCCCGCCAGCTTTCGCCGCCCTCTCGTCTCAACTCCTCCTCCGCCGCTGCACAGAACCTCTGCAGGGCGTTCAGCATTTTCTCAGGTGGCTTTTTGCTGCTGTAGTACCCCAGCGCCTCATACTGGTCCGACTCACGTCGCATATTCAAGAATACCTGGTTAACAGACTTCAGCCGACGGTGCAGTGGAAGCCTCTTCAATTGTTTCGACAACGCCAAAAAGGAAGCTTTATCGATAGTCGCGGAGAACATGTCGCGGCCTCGATCGACAAGATTATGTGCTTCATCAACCAATGCCGCGGAATCAACATCAGCAGCCTCGAAAAATCGTCTGAGATAAACCACGGGATCAAAAACATAGTTGTAGTCTGAAATGATCAGATCGCAGTGTTTCGATAGATCCAATCCCAATTCAAACGGGCAGACACCATGTTCTATAGCACCTGCTTCGATTGCCTCACGATTGAATTGATCCTGCGAATCGAGCAGCGCTGCCAACACGCCACCAATTCGATCGTAGTAGCCTCTGGCATATACGCAGTGATCGGGATCGCATGGCTCGCCCGGGCTAAAACATATTTTGTCCTTCGCCGTTAGAGTTACCACCCTGAGCCTGGCTCCTGCACGAGCCACGTCTTCTGCCGAAGCTTCTGCCAGATGCTGAGATGAAGTCTTTGCGGACAGATAAAACAGCCGTTTGCTGGTCTCCGGGTCGAGGGCATGAACAGCAGGGAACAAGGTACCCATGGTTTTACCAATTCCGGTGGGCGCCTGCAGGACGAGTTGTCCACCAGATTTCACAGCCTTGAAAACCGATACAGCCATATCTCTCTGCCCGGCGCGATAGTCTGAATAAGGAAATGTCAGCTTGTCGATGGAGGATCGTCTCGTTTTCTCCCAGGCAGCCTGGTCATTCAGCCCGCCCGCATACAGGAACAGCAGGTCGACAAACAACTGGCCCAGATCATCAGTCGCCACCCACCTTTCCAGAGTGAATTCCACCTTTTCATCCAGATGGTAAAAACAGAGTCTGATCAGCAAACGATCTAGTTCTAGTTCACGGCACAGCATGTATCCATAAAGACTCGCCTGCCTCCAGAAGCCATCGAGTATGCTCTCTGGAATCTCATCGGGATGCACACGTACGGTTTTTATTTCATCCAGGAAATAGTCACCTTCAAACTGGCCGTAACCGTCAAGCCGACCGCTTACGGTGATGTTAAAACCACCACACATTGCCTGATATGAAACAGGATGTTCTGCTACGTATTCCCTGGGACGGGATTGTTGAACTTTTTTGTGGCCGGCCACACCTTCCTGGGCTGTACTCCTGGTTGAGAATCTGAAGTTGATATCACCCCGACGACCAAGCTCAGTCAGTTGACCGACGGAAATGCTGACCTCCTTCAATTCGCCCACTCCACATTGACCAGTGTTGCCGGAATACCATGGGTATTGAAATATCGAAACCAGCGTTCCTGATTTTTCTGGATGGTATCCCCTGGCCCCTTAATCTCTACCAGTCGATATCCGGATTCCCCGAAGATGATGAGATCAGGCAGACCACTGGCATTATTTTTCAAATCAATCAAAAGTCGATCGAAGACCTTGCACAAATGCTCCGCCGGGATTTGTGCAAGGGCAAGCTCCAACAATTCACGGGACAGGTACTGCCAGTTCACAAACTGGTTAGCGACACCGTAACGGCCTTCATAACAGTAAAGTACTCGTTGCCTAAGCTGGTCGGAATCCAATAGGTCCGCGCAACGCCGGTCGATGAGTCCAGATCGGCTGGCAACGAAATCAGAAGTGTATAAATCCGATGGTCCTCGCTGAAAGGGATGAAAAAAGGCCCCGGGGACAGGTGCAAAAATGATGTCCCAGAATGCCAATCCAAAAATACCGCGAAACAACATGTTCTCGACATAGAAACAGGTCTCACCAGCATCGGTATAGTGTTGAACCGCACACAGCTCAACCCGCTCGACGACTCTCGAAATCCTGATGGTCTCCTGCGGGGGAGGCACCTTGTCGTTCCGAGGCAGACTGGTCTCCAGCTGATGTTTCCTGGCAAGACGCTGGCCAAAGCTCAGCGAAAACTCCCATTCTTCTTCATCGAGCGGTGCATCATAAATCTGCTCACAAAGATCCAGTGCATCCATCAGGCGACCAAGTTTTTCCAATATTCGCGCCTGACGCTCACGCGAGGGCGTGGCGCTGGTGAGCTTGTAAACGTAAAGTGCGCCCTCCTTTCGGTCCAGCCTTTCCAACTGCCTCGCGACCCTGTTCAATAGCCTGTCGAATCTTCGTGCCGTCATGGCATCGTCAGGTCTAAATGGCATCTCTTCGATCAGAGCTGCAATCTCGTCACCGGTTTCGTCTGTATCTATGACTTCATGGGCTCTCTCTGAGAGCAGTTTTAACTCGATTGTCAGATCGACGATGCTGCGAGAACTGAAGGCACTGGATTCATCGGACAGATTGTAAGCTTCGAATGGGGAAACCAGTTCATGAAGGACAAACTCGGTCATATCCTGATGAAAGTTCCCGAAGAACAGCAACCGGTAAACCAGGAGCTTTTCAAGCCCCAGGACTTCGATGACCGGCAAATCAAGTTCTTCAATCGGATTACACGTCCCAGTAGCAATGAGTTGTTCTACCATTTCGCTTCGTCGGCAGGATTTCGGCCAGGCGGCAAAGGCCTCAAGCTGGCTCAGTTCCTTCTTGTCGCACAGAGCAATTGCGTGCTCAAGAGTTGGCGTGGAACTATCCACCAGGGACAGTCCGATCAGTTCACTAACAACAGCAGAAAGGTTATTGATTTCAGGATAGTTGATCTTGTCTTGCCGAAAGTGCGGTCCCTTTCGATTGGTCAGCCTGACGTAGAGTTTTTTAGCGTTTTCAGAGGCGCTTGCGAACTGGTCTCTGTAACGGTACTCCGGTTCAGATAACAGATGACCGTGCTTTTCGACAACGAAGTCAAGCAGGTACTTAAAGTTATCAAGATAGTAGCCTTCCGGGAGATCTTCAGGCATTTGTTAGGATTGCAGTCAGGACCGCAATCCAGTGTAACCTGTATTTATATACAGGTAAACTGAAGTGATCAGTTTCCCGTACGTACGTATCGATGAGCCGTTTGGGTCAGAGGGTCGAGTTGCACCATTTCATTGGCTGCTGGAAAGGAGACGATGCGGACAGAAGCCACATCGCCGCCAACGGCCAGTCTGTCGCCGTCGAGCGTATACGACACGCCATCATGACCATCGACTGATACATCGGTCGCCGAATAGCTTGATACCAGCGTAAAACCTGCGAGCTCCGACTGCCAGGTGCCGATGATCAATTCAGCAGGATTCACGGGGGTTGTTGTACAACCAACGCTCAGCAAGATCCATAAGCCAAGGGTAACTTTGGTTGTCTGGTTTACTATTTCCATCGCTGACGCATCCGACCTGTTTTCACCATACTAACCGAGAAGTCACCTGCGGAAAACCGTGAAACGCGGTGTACAATATGCTCGCAAGGAGAGAGAGATCAATGACTGTCGAGAACGAGGATGACCTGATGAAGCTGCGTCTGATAGGACGTATCGTCTTCGAGACGTTGATGCTAATGAAAAAGCACTTGAAGCCAGGCATTTCAACACTCGAACTGGATCGTATCGGTCAGCAGCACCTGGAAAAATTCGGCGCCAGGTCAGCGCCGATCCTTATGTATGACTTCCCCGGGCACACCTGCATCAGCATCAACAACGAGGCTGCCCATGGCATCCCGTCCGAAAGAAAAGTTGAACCGGGCGATGTCGTCAACATCGATGTCTCTGCGGAACTCGGCGGATTCTTTGGTGATACCGGAGGGACCTTTCCAGTCGCCCCGGTCGAGCCTCGAATTGACTACCTCTGTCAGATGACGAAGAAATCCCTCAAAGCCGCCATGAAAGTCGCAACAGCCGGTGCCAAGATCAACGAGATTGGTCGAGCAATTGAAACGACCGCTCACCAGGCCGGGTTTACCACCATCAAGGATCTGGGAAGTCACGGCATCGGTCGCAGTCTGCATGAGGAGCCGCACTTTATCCCAAACTTTCATGATTTAAGCGACAAGCGACAGTTGAAGGAAGGCCAGGTGATTACCATCGAACCCTTTCTTTCGATCACCTCCGAATCGACACGAACGGCAGCGGACGGCTGGACTTTGCTGACCGAAGAGGGCAATTATTCTGCCCAGTATGAATACACGATGGTGATTACGCGCGATCAGCCAGTTGTGCTGACGACGCTATCAGCATAGTTGTTGAGTCTAACGCGACATTTCTTGCTGAAACCTCTGCTCCGATTCCGCAAATATCTGCTTCCATTTGCCGTTTCGGAATCTAACGGTCAGCATGATGGCTTTGATGAGATAGTCACCAATTAGCGCCGCGTAAATCCACTCCACCGTCATATCAGTGATGACAAAAATAGCAGCCAACCCCACGCGCACGCCACACAAGCCAACCATAGTGGCGATCAGTGGGAATCTTGTATCCCCTGCACCTCTGAGGCAGCCACCAAGCGCAAATTCAGTTGCCATCAGCGGCTGGACAGTCGCCATGATATAGATAAAGACGACAGTCAGACGTACAACCTCATCGTCATCGATCAGGAATCGCGCTATTTCAGTGGCGAACGGTACGATAAGAGCACTGAGTGCAACCATGGATGCGATAGCGAGCCATAATGAGTGCCA
>JABHYO010000162.1 GCA_018656865.1 Gammaproteobacteria bacterium
GATGCCGCATAGACGCATGAAACCGGTAACTCATTAGGCAGAACAGGTTAGCTATTTTTCAACGCTTGAAACAAGAGTGCGGAAGAGTAGTGCTCAACTACCTGAAATATTATGGGGAAGTCCATAGATGCATGTTAGGTGCGCCCCTCTTCTAATAAATCCATGGAATCAACCGATACCGCACTCGCCGTGCATATTCTACGTATCCCGGCAACTCTTCCTGCAGAGTCCGGTCTTCCAATTCGGTTCTAACTACCGTGATGATTAACGCCACCGCCGCCGGAATAAGTGTCCAAAGCGAATTCAAGGCAAGTACAATGCCTATTAGTGGCAGGATATTGCCGGCATAGCCCGGATGGCGCAAAACTCGATATGGCCCACTGTCACACACAACATGCCCTCGATCTGTCTGGATACGCACTACACTGGAAAAAAAGCGGTTCTCCACAAATGCCCATCCTGCAAAAACATACCCGAGCAAAATCAAGATGAAGCCAAGCAGGCTGAGCCATAGCGGAACTAGAGAGGACCAGCCGTTACGGTGATCCAAACCAGCCACGATGACCAGAGGAAATCCCACACTCAGCGCCATTAGCGGCGCAAGCACTTTATCCCAGGCCTTCGCGCCTTTCATCTTTTCTATATCTTGTCGTTCAGCCGCCAATCCAGGATGCCGCCGTTCCGCCCAAATACGACTCCCGACGCCAACACCAACGATCAACAATGAATAGATCCATGCCTGCCACCAACCGAAATCCCCTCCACATATCAGTAAAATCAAAGGTATGGAGACATAAAACGCGACTATACCGATCCATTGTCGAAGGGGTGCTGTTTGAACCAGCGTCATATTGCCCAACACCTGGTTAAGCGGCGTGGCGTTCTGGCGGAAAGATTGCGAAAGCAATAAAGCGGGCTGCGTTCGGCTGACGGCTTACTATGTGCGAGCAGTGGAGCCTTGGGCGGAATTGTGGCTTCAACCTCATGTTAGTTGCTTACCTTGACAAGCACTCTTAATCATCCTCTGCTTTTTGTACTGATTCAAATTGAATATCTCGTCTGGCAAGTTCAGGCCCTACATGTATAGCAACGTCCCTTCCGCCTGCGCTAATCGCTAGTTCTCGTAAAGCGCGTTTCTCAACATCGCTCAATCCACCTTCTAGACTTTCCATCGGGTGGAGAATCATTTTTGGTGCTGGTCGGATAAGGCTTTCTTTAAACAGTAAACGAACGGCATGTTGAAGTAAGCGCTCTGCAACTATCCAGTTCCCAATGAGCATTCGAGGGTGGTCGAATGGATTAACAAGATCGACATCCCTATTGCCATCGTACCTCTTTGCTTCATTCCCGGCTGCGAGGATCATCCCATCCCTAATCGCAACGAGAGATGTTTCATCAAATCTCTCGTTTGAGGAAGGGTCAAAGACTCTAAGGCGATCTTTCCAGATTTGAACGTAGAGCGTAGATGCCCAAATGCCTCTTAGTCGTTTTAGCATCGTGGTCAACTAACACCTGATTAAGCGGCTCGACTGCCTTTGATTGGTTTGTGACAGGATGGCGAAGCCATTCGCCCAAGCAAAGGTAGGCGCGTCCGAGGGAGCGCTAGCGACCGGCTTCAACCACATGTCAGGCATCACAATCTTTCGTCCACATATTTTTGAAAAGATACCCTAAACTGCATTCGGCTCTCCTCCCATGTTGTTCTCATTCCAGGCGCAGTCTTGATTGTTTGTATCAAAGCATCAGAGATGGTTGTTTCAAATTCATCTTCCAGAACGCCAATCTCAAGTTGGTAATGAATATTCTCGCCTGCTTTGAGAAGACACAGCTGCCAAAACGTTAGGCGTATCTTCTCTTCCTCAGACAGTTCCTGGCCAGAACGATTCTTTACGAGTATCCGAGACATGTGCTCAGATGACACGACTTGCTGGTACATATCAATCGCAGTGGACGTTCTATACTGAAATGCGCTGGAGCGCATGAGATTCTGGTTCTGCTTGCTTTGAATAGCAATGTAAATGAGCGTGACGATAATGATCAGAGCACTGATGAACTCGCCAATCGATCCTAGGTCTTGGATAGTCATAAGATGCCTAACACTTAGTAGGTGGAGCTTTTCCACCTAACCCGAGGACGAAAATCGTTTTTCTTTTCATAGCAACAGGATAGCGAACTTTTCTAGAAATTGCTCAATGTGACCCATGGCTTCAATTTCAGAAATAGGAGGAAGCGCCGGGCGAAAATTCGGATCGCTATCGCAAGCCTAATTCTTATGCTCGTTGATTTTATGACAATTATTATCAGCTGGTTTGTCAGCAAACCGATCCGCGACCCACGCGCTGAAGGCATCAAAGCCTTGATTGAGTGGTCCGCTGTGACCTGCTCCTTCGTAGACATCAAGTGTTACAGCGATCCCTTGTTCGCAGAGTGCGGAACTGTAAGACAGAACATCACTAAACGGAACCAGGGGATCTGCCGATCCTTGTCCAATATAGACAGGCTCTCCGGACCAACCTGTCAAAGGGACTTCCATTTTCTCAGCTGCCGCCATTACCCCAGGACCTTTACCAATCGGGAACACCTTCAAACTTTCACCCTGATTCAGATTGGCCTGCATGCCAACACCCATGAGATCTCCAATACAGAGTGAATCGGTCAGCGGCATCAGCTCCATTGCTTTGGCTGAAAAAGTCTCTTCTATTTCAAATGTCGGTTCGAACGCCTCAAAGCCGCGGCCGAGAAGTAGCGAAAAGGCAATGAAAGGGTTCGGGTCATCGGCCCTGCCAGCCATGAACCTCTCCTTCCAGTTTACTGCTGGTGCGGTCGCCAGCGTCCCACGGAAGTCTAAATCGGTAGCGGACGCGCCTGCATATGCACCTGTGCAAAGAGCGCCTTGCCCACCCTGTGATTGGCCAAAAACGAGCCAACGTTTAGATAAGTTAAGCCCAAGTTGGTGGACGGCCTGCACTGCATCAATGTTGCCGTTCGCCTCAGACTTGCAGTGTAAATAGGTATGCCCGCCGGGCGTACCCAATCCTTCATAATCTGTGGATACGATGGCATACCCTTCGGCCAGCCATTTATTGTGATACTTTCTATCCCGTTCAGAACGACCTTTAAAAGAAGGCGCGCAAATATCTGCAACGCCCAGCGTGCCATGTGACCAGGCGAGGACAGGCCAACCGCCTTCTGGTGGAGAACCCTTTGGTAGCAAAATTTCTCCCGAAACTGCAACTAACTGATCATCCCACCCATGTGACGCATATAAAATACGCACGCCTCTTGAAGCTTCTTCGATGACGAGTTCTTCTTCCAACGGCTCCTGCCTCAGTAGGGCACCGGGTTTTTGCGTAAGCTCCTCCTGCCAGACATAGAATGGCGTCGCGGCTGCCTGGGCTTCCGATGCCTCTGCCCGTGCAACGTTGGCACATCCGATCAATGCAGAAAGGATGAGTAATTGTATTTGACGATTCACGATAGAAGCTCCCTAAGGTTCGCTGAAGTTCGCTGATTTCTTTCTGACAGTGGTAGAAACTGCACGATGATACACGTAATTCGAGTTAGGTCTGCTTGTGACCGGCTAGAGACTAGATCGCCACCTGAAACTACTCACATCGCAGGTGACATGTTGCCGTCGATATTGATTGCCGTACCGCTGACAAAGCCGCAATCATCCGAGCAGAGCAACGCCGCCAGGTTTGCACATTCCTCAGCCTCGCCAAAGCGACCGAGTGGCACCGACTTTTTCCCCTGCTCTTCAAGAAATTCTTCAAAGGTGACATTCTTGCCCGATGCCTCATAGCCTCGTCGGATCTGATCTGACTTGATGAGACCGATATTGAATCCATTTACCAGCACATTGTAGGCCGCGCCCTCTCCGGCCAGGACTTTGGTTAACGCCATACCTGCTGCTCGTGTCACCGATGTTGGCGCACTGCCTCGCGACGGTGTCTTCGCCAGTGTATTGAGCATATTGATGATTCGACCCCAGCGCCTCTCTTTCATACCAGGCAGTACCAGTCTCGACATACGAACCGCAGCCATCAGCTTGAGATCGAAATCGTGTTGCCACTCTTCATCGGTAATCGTTTCGAATCGACCCGCTTTGGCAAACCCTGCGTTATTAACAAGAATGTCGATCTTGCCGAAGTTTTCAATCGTACTGTCATAGCCTGCCTGTATCTGATCTGCTCGACTGACATCACAGGCAAGGCCCAACGTTTTCGCGCCTGTCTCTTCTGCGATTGTTTCAGCCGCTCGCACGACTTCCTCTTCAGTACGGGCAAGCAGACTGACAGCAGCGCCACAACTGGCAAATTTGTGTGCCATAGCGTAGCCAAGACCCTTGCTGCCCCCAGTTACCAGGGCAACCCGCCCGTCCATTCGCAGTTCCATATTCTTTCCCGATTAACAACAGTCACCAATCATGCATGAACTAGCATAAAAACAATACAACGCATCATGTGGCTGCCAAACAACACTTTGTCTATGATGCTCCGATACAAAACGGATTGCGTCATGGACATTTACCACATCTGGTGCGACCTGAAACCGGGCACAAGCGATATGGCTTTTGTCGAAGCCGTCAATAACTACCTGGGTAAACTAAGGCAGAGCGGCAACCTTGAAAACTATCGCATCACTCGTAGAAAACTGGGACTCGGCATGAAAGAACTGGGCGAGTTTCATCTGATGCTGGAGTTCACAGGGCTGGCTCAACTCGATAATGCATTCACATCTGTTGCGGAAAGGTCTGATCCCATTGAAGGACTTCACCACGCCGTCAACAGCCTAACGACTTCACTGTGTTTTTCCCTGTACCGGGATTTCCCTGACGAGGGCCGCACAACCGGCAACGAACAATTCTAACGATACAACCCTGTCGCACAACGCTGCATACTCACCTATAGGGGTGACAACGACTGGCCCGCGCCAACAAAGATAAGCAAACAAAATACAGGTAAATTCGGGCCAAACATGAATCGATTTCATTTTTAACATATCTTTATTATTCAAAGAGATACAGACTTTTCCGGGGTATTCGCCGGTTATCCACAGCCAATTTCTCAGGTGCTCAAAGTTACCCAATAGTTATCCACAGCTAATCCACCGCTGGTTGCAGACGTTTCAATAGCCAACCGTGATTAACCGCTGTAAATTATCTTTCAACGGTTGAGGGAGGTAAGGATTACCGGAAACGGGAGTCCAAAACCGAATTCAAACCGAAAGACCTGTGCCGGGTCGGGGTCGCCAAGGCAAGGGCGGCTTAAAGGCTACCGGGTCTCCTCTCGGGGAGAGCGCAACACGGAACCTTCGGGTGAAGTGAATCGTAGACCGGATGCCTGATCTACTGATTATTGGTTTGATCGACTGGATCAGTAGGGACGTAGCAAGGCGTCTTTAAATAACGGCTCGTAGGGCCATGGTTGAGGAAGTCGCCAGCGACGACTGGCACGACGGAACCAGCCAACCCGCGGAAGGAAGCCGAAGCGGAAACTGAAGGATGCGAAAGGCCTCGGCCGGAAGCAGAGCGCAGCGGAAGCAGACAGCAGATAACCGCACGAGTCCGGCCCAGGGTTTAGGCCCTGGTCCCATGGCTCAAACCGAATCTTCGGGTTCGGAGGATAGACCAAACTATCCCAGACTCGTCTGAGATAGTCCCGGCCAAAATCCTAAGAGAAACCCCGCCTCGTGCGGGGTTTTTTTTGGCGGACGAGAATGTTTAGAGCTGCCTATCTTCGCAAAGCAGGTCCAAATTCAGGTTTGATGTCGTAGTAATTAATTCTGCTGCCATCGGCATCGTGGATTCCCATCGGCTGTATCGGTCGACCTGTTTTCTGGTCAACGAAAACAACCCGATCACCTGCCTCATCAGGCACGTGCTTATCCCCCCAATGAGTCATCGACAACAACACCGGCATCAGATCCCAACCCTTGTCCGTAAGCTTATATTGGCTTCTGCCGGCGTCATCGGCTTCTTTCCTGAGGATACCCGCCTCTGTTAATTGTTTCAGACGGGTCGAGAGCATGTTGCGGGCGACGCCCAGCGATTTCTGAATCTCATCGAAATGTGTAGTACCAAAACTGATATCACGAATGATGAGCAGGCTCCAACGCTCGCCAACGATGTTCAGCGTCTGCGCGAGAGAGCAGTTCATACCTTTGAAGGATTTAAGTTTCACCAGGGAAATATTTCCTGATTGACTGAAAACTAACGTATCCTACGATCTGCGTTTAATCAAGCAACTGTGGAGATCAAATGAGAACGGGTATTGGAATCGGAAGCGCCTACTACAACGGTGAAGACTGGGATCAGCTTGTCGACTATACGGTAGAGGCTGACAAAATGGGTGTGGATTTCGTCTGGTCAGCAGAAGCCTGGGGCATGGATGCGATTGTACCGCTCGCCTATATAGCGGCAATGACCAAAAATATTATGCTCGGTACCGGCATCGTTCAAATCAGTTCAAGAGTACCTTCCATGATTGCCATGACTTCGCAAAGTATGGCGACGGTCTCAAACGATCGATTCGTTCTTGGGCTGGGGGTCAGTGGTCCGCAGGTCGTCGAAGGCTTGCATGGTGCTGACTTTGCTCACCCCCTCGGCCGTCTGCGTGAATGTATTGAAATCATTCGCAAGGGTCTGAGTGGCGATAGGTTGGAATACGATGGCAAACACTATCTGTTGCCGAGGCCTGGTGGTGAAGGCAAGCCCATCAGACTATCCCAGCCACCCAGGAAAAATCTCAAGATCTATCTCGCGACTCTCGGACCAAAATCTCTCGAAATGACGGGTGAACTTGCCGATGGCTGGCTTGGCGCAAGTTTCATTCCTGAAGCTGCCGATGTATTTCTTGCCCCGATGAAGAAAGGCCTTGCGAAGGCTGGGCGGTCGCCGTCGGAACTTGATATCCAGGTTGGTGGCAGCCTGGAGATTGGCGACGATGTCGAGCGCATGATTGAAGCCCGCAAACCGGCGATGGCGTTTACGCTCGGGGGTATGGGTTCTGCAAAAACCAACTTCTACAACGATGCACTCAGCCGCTCCGGCTACGCCGATACCGCGAAGGAAGTACAGTCGCTTTGGGTGGAAGGTAAAAAAGACCTCGCCGCCAAGGCAGTTCCAGATGACATGATCCTTAAAAACCATCTGATCGGTACCGAGGATATGGTACGCGAGCGTCTTCGGGCTTTTCGCGACGCCGGTGTAACCACACTCAGGGTCAGCACTAGCGGACGTGACTGGAAAGAGAGAACACAAACACTGGAAGAAGCGATTGATCTGATCAAATCCGAATCGGCCAGCTGGAACAAGGAGTAGTCAGCATGAATCAATGGCAAATTGGCAACGTCAAAATAAGCCGCGTCATCGAAATGGAGGTAACGGGTGGCTCACGATTCATCCTGCCCCAGGCCACCCGCGAGGAAATTGTCAAGATACCCTGGCTGACACCACACTTCGCTGACAGCGAGGGTAATCTGATCATGAGCGTTCATGCCCTGGTAGTTGAGACCCCCGACAGAAAGATGATCATTGACACCTGCATAGGCAATGACAAACAACGCAACATTCCCAACTGGACGAATCTGCAATTGCCATTTCTTGAAGACCTGGGCAAAGCCGGTTACGACCGAATGGAAATCGATACGGTCATGTGCACCCATCTGCATGTGGATCATGTTGGCTGGAACACCATGCTGGTCGATGACCAGTGGATCCCGACTTTTCCCAATGCCCGATACCTGATGGGCAAAAAGGAGTACGAGTATTGGGATAGCGCCGATGAAGACGAATTGAACGGTGGTCTTATGGATGACTCGGTCAGGCCGGTGTTCAATGCAGGCCTCGTCGATCTCGTCGAAATGAATCACCAAATCTGCGAAGAGGTCTATCTGGAACCCACGACCGGGCATACGCCGGGCCATGTCAGTGTCCATATTGAATCTGAAGGTGAGGAAGCTTTAATTACCGGGGACTGCATCCATCACCCGTGCCAGATAGAAAAAATGGATTGGGCCAGCTCAGCGGACTACGACCAGGAAGCGTCCACCGCGACACGACACGCCGTGATGGAAAAGTATGCCGACAAAGACATCCTGATCATCGGCACCCACTTTGCGACACCGACGGCAGGACATCTCAAATCCAAGGGTGACGGCTACTGGCTAGATGTCGGCAAATGAATGGTCGTATCGATCTTTAGTTCGATGAGCGTCGCATTGGCAACCGCGAGAATCTGACCATATCTGTCCATCACGAACCGGTGGAACAGTACAAGAACCAGGCAGCGCTCCTCGTAATTGAGATCCAGCGCAGCGATGGCATGCCAAAACGAGCGGTAGTAGACATCGGGGCAAAGTGGATGTCGATCGATGATCCGCTTGCACAGCGTCTGAAAACGATAACAGGTCTCCTGAATCAGCACCTTGTAGTGGTTGGCCGTTCTGTCCGAGAAGCGATCAATTAACTCAACGACATCACCTGCCGGGCAAAGGATATGTGATTCATCCATGCCCTTTGGCAGGGTCGCCCACAATCTTTCCCCAAGGTGTTCGAACTTGGATCTATATTGAGATTTACCTTTCTTGACTGCTCGCATAATGTTGAAGTGACGTTGGAGCTTCTCATCTCCCTGCATGTCTGACATTTCCTCAAACAGCGCATTGGCAATATTGTCGCTCAGACCTGAGAGCAGAAAATCAGTTTTGTCTTCAACACGAGTTCTAACCAATTGCAGTATTGCCGACCGGGTTCCACCCTTTTTCAGGGGTAGCGGAATGATATTACCCCTTCTTTTTAACTCCATATCCATCGCTCTGTGCTTGCCTCAGCTATATAGATAGCATGGTGGTAAACGGCCTCCCAGAGATTTCCAACAATCTTTCCCGTTTCGTGGACCAGGTCACACTTCCGCCTTTAACCAGTTCATATTTCTCGTACGAATCACGCCGATCACCCAATGTCGCTCTGAGCCGAATAAAGAGTCTGGTGAAGAACCTCGCGACGAGTCCCTTCGGTCGTGCGCGATCGGAGCGCCGCATCGCCCGCTACGCTCAGGACGACCCGGGGTTTCGTGTATGATGTGGAACTTTTCGAGTCAAGGCAGAAAATGACAACTGACGACAGCATACTGACCTACCCATTTGCCGAACCACCGGTCTACGGGGAGACACTGGAAGTTGCCCAGGGTGTCTACTGGCTGCGTATGCCGCTGCCCATGTCTCTAAAATACATCAATCTCTATCTGCTGGAAGGTGACAAGGGATGGACTATCGTCGACACCGGCATTCGCGGCGACGAGACCCGCGATTACTGGAATGAGATCTTCGAAACCAGCCTCAAGGGTAAACCTGTCACACAGATCATCTGCACTCACATGCACCCTGATCATACTGGCCAGGCAGGATTTCTTTCCAACCGCTGGCGTGCACCACTGCTCATGAGTTACTCGGAGTACCATCAGGCACGTGTCATGACAAGTCTCATGCAGGACGATGTCAGCTGGCAGATGACTGAGTACTTCGAACGCGCCGGTATCGATCCGAATTTCCTGGAAAAGATGCGCGAAACACGCAGTCAGTTTGCACCGGAGCCAGAAGATTTGCCCCTGCCCGGCTCATTTACCCGACTGACCGACGGAGACCAGGTACAGGTTGGCGGCCATAGCTGGGAGGTGATCACCGGTACCGGACACTCTCCGGAACATGTCTGTCTATATAACCGAAAACTGAAAGTACTGCTCTCTGGCGATCAGGTTCTTCCCGTTATCACATCCAATGTCAGCGTCATGCCAACTGAGCCTTTCGGCAATCCCATGCTTGGCTGGATGCATTCGCATGAAAAATTCAGGGAAAGTATTCCAAACGATACGCTGGTCCTGCCGGCCCACAACGATCCCTTCTACGGCCTGCATGAAAGACTTCAGCAATTGATCGATCACCATGAAGACCGGATGCTGATCCTTGAGGAAAATTGCGTCGAACCACAGGTCGCCATTGACCTGCTGCCTTTCTTGTTCAAGCGCGATTTGGAGGAACATTCACTGTTCATGGGGCTGGGTGAATGTATCGCTCACCTGCACTGCCTGATGTCCCATAGCAGGATTGAGCGTACGCTCGTGGACAACCGGTATATGTATCGTTCGATTGACCCGACACTGACGGAACGGGCAAGACCTGGGCACCACGAAGAGCCGGACGACGCACCGATTATGGTCTGACTAACCTGCTGAGCGCGACACACACTGTCATACTGAACGCGACACACACTGTCATCCTGAACCCGACACACTCTGTCATACTGAACCCGACACACTCTGTCATACTGAACGAAGTGAAGTATCTCGTCGAGATCCTTCACTTCGTTCAGGATGACGGGTTTTCTCAGGCAACATCGCCGGTGTATATCTGTGTGTACCTCATCACGCTCTATCCTGTACCTGGTATCTGCCCTGCTTTTCAATCACCACGCCTTGCGCCAAAAGGCGTTCCAGGTGCATACCCATACTGCGTCTTTCAATCTGATCTACCATCCAACCAGTCTGCCCCGGACGGTAGACACAACGATGGTCAACGATTTCATCGAGTGAACGAGGCTCGCTGATAAACGCCAGCAGACGCTGCTCGCGGGCACCGATAACTGCCATATAGTCGCCCAGCATGGTGAGAAACCTGTCACGGGATTCAATCAGTCCCTTGTGATGAAACGTGAGCCACCACTCGGCATCAATATTGGGCAGCTTTTTAACACTCTCCTCGAACTCGGTCAGATCCGACCAGGCGTCACCGTAGTAGGGTCCAAAACCGGTCAGTTCAATATCCCCCAGATAAA
>JABHYO010000044.1 GCA_018656865.1 Gammaproteobacteria bacterium
GATCTTGAATCCAAAATCGAGGAATTTGTTGCCAAGGCTAAAGACAAGGAGGATCCCTTCAGGCTAATGGGATTCGGCCATCGGGTTTACAAGAACTCCGACCCACGTGCCACTGTTATGCAAAGTAGTTGCCATGCCGTACTCGAAGAGCAGGGTGTCGGCGACGATCCGCTACTTAAAGTTGCACAGCAACTGGAAAAACTGGCGAGGGAACAGGACTATTTTATCGACCGTAACCTCTACCCCAACATCGACTTTTATTCCGGCATTACCCTGAAAGCCATCGGTATTCCCACTACCATGTTTACCGTGATCTTCACCCTGGGTCGTATGCCCGGCTGGATTGCACATTGGAATGAGATGATCAGCAATCCGTTTAAAATAGCGAGACCAAGGCAGCTTTACCTGGGTGAAAACAAACGTGACTACGTCGCTATTGATAAACGCTAAAGGCTTTTAACATCAGCTAAAGGCTTCTAATAACCGCTAAAGGCTTCTAACATCCGCCAGAGGCTCCCAATAACCGCTAAAGGCTCCCAACAACCGCTAAAGGCTTTAACAATCGCTAAAGGCTTTGATAAACGAAAAGGAAATATCATTGGACATTACAGCAGCCATCGAGACCAGCAAAGGTACGATAAACATTACCCTCTTCCCGGACAAAACACCGGTTACCGTTGCGAGCTTCGTTAATCTCGCTCAGAAAAACTTCTACGACGACCTGAATTTTCATCGGGTCATTCCCGGCTTCATGATTCAGGGCGGCTGCCCACTCGGCGCAGGCACCGGCGGTCCGGGTTACCGTTTCGAGGATGAATTCCATCCCATGCTGATTCACGATGAGCCAGGCAAGCTTTCGATGGCGAATGCAGGCCCGGGTACTAACGGCTCCCAGTTCTTCATTACCCACGTACCGACACCGCACCTTGACGGTGCCCACAGTGTTTTCGGAGAAGTGAACTCAGACGAAGACCAGGCAATAGTCGATGCCATTGAGCAGGGTGACAAGATCGTCTCCATCACCATTACCGGTGATACCGAAGAACTGTTGAGCGCCCAAGCCAGTCGCGTTGAAGAGTGGAACCAGGCCACACCTGGTTAGGAAGGCTTATGCAGGGGGTCATTCTCGATGCCGACAGTCTCGGTCATGACATTGATCTCACGCCGATAACAGACCTGCTGGACAACTGGCAGGTCTACCCTTCAACGTCACCTCACGAGGTGGCCGAACGAATCATCAACGCCACTGTTGTCCTCAGCAACAAGATACCGCTCAACGGGAAAACTGCAGTTGGCGCAGATAAACTCCAATACATCAGTGTCATGGCAACCGGCACGAATAATGTCGACCTGGACTGGGCAAAGTTAAAAGGCATCCCGGTCAGCAACGCCCTTGCCTACGCCACGCCGTCAGTGGTCCAGCACACTATTTCCCTGATTCTGGCACTTTCCAATAATCTGCCCGCCTACATCACCGACGTTCGAAGCGGCCGATGGCAGGATTCAAACGTCTTCTGCCTGCTGGATCACCCCATTCAGGAAGTCGCCGGAAAACAGCTGGGAATTATTGGCTACGGCGAACTGGGTAGTAGCGTGGCTAAAGCCGCAGCGGGGCTTGGGCTTGATATCAAAATCAGCGAACGTCCAGGCATCAAACCCCGAGCCGACAGAGTGGCATTCGAAGAACTTCTTGCAACGTCTGATTACATATCCCTGCACTGCCCGCTGACCGAAAACAACAAGCACCTCATCAACGCTGACACACTCATGCTGATGAAACCAACTGCTTTTTTAATCAATACAGCCCGCGGCGGTCTAGTCGATTCACCCGCACTTCTATCAGCATTGCGAGACGGCCGGATCGCAGGCGCCGCCATCGACGTATTGGACGTCGAACCCGCCGCTTCTGACGAACCGCTAATCACCAGCCTGCAGAACCTGCTGGTGACACCACACAATGCCTGGGGTGCGATAGAGTCACGCACAAGACTCGTGGCGCAAATGAAAGAAAATATCGAGGGTTTTCTCCAGGGACTACCGCTAAGAGTAGTTAACTGATATCGATACAAGCGGCACATCTGAACCAACTGCTACGATGGTAAATTCCTGAAGGACCACCTATGAACCAGAGCCGTATCCTGATTGTTGATGACGAAGCATTAAACCTGGAGATACTCCATGAGATCCTGGCTGATCTGTATTCAGTGACTCGGGCTGTTAGTGGCGCTGAGGCTTTGGAAGAAGCACAAAAGACCTTGCCCGATTTGATTCTTCTGGATATTGAAATGCCTGAAATAGATGGCTACGAAGTCTGCAAGCATCTAAAGGATGACCCGTTGACGCAAAACATTCCGATTATTTTTGTGACCGGCAGAGTCGAAGTTGATGATGAGACGCGCGGATTTGATGTCGGCGCGGTAGATTACATTTCAAAACCCTACAATCCCAGAATCATCAGGGCGCGGGTCAACACTCACTTAGAACTGAAACATCACAGAGATGTTCTTGAAGAACTTTCTTCTCTCGATGGTTTGACTGGCGTTGCCAACCGGCGGGCTTTCGATGAACGTCTTAGTAGCGAATGGAATCGCGCGACACGTACCAATAGCACGCTTGCTTTGGTGATGGTCGATGTGGATTTTTTCAAGTTGTATAACGATCACTACGGTCACGCCAGCGGTGATGATTGTCTAAAGCAGGTTGCAAAGGCACTGGCTGATAGCTTGCAGCGGGAATACGATTTTTTCGCGCGATATGGTGGTGAAGAGTTCGTTGCAGTTCTGCCGGGAATGGAAGAGAAAGTATTACAACAGACGATTGCCAAAATGTGCATGACGGTTGAGGCACTTAAGATTCCGCATGCAGAGTCAACTGTGGCGGATTGTGTCACCATCAGTCTCGGTGGGGCGATAGTTGTACCTACACGTGAAACTTCAGCCAGCGAACTGATCGTACAAGCTGACGAGATGCTCTACGAAGCGAAAGAAGCAGGAAGGAACCGGGGTAAGACACGCTAGAACGAGTTCAGGATCGTCTCGATAGCTTCCCGACTGCAATGTCAGTCCGGAGAGCAGTAGTGGAACACCTATTTTCAGTGATGGATGCTTCTACTCAGCATCAACCGCGATCGTCGACCCGAACCACCCGATTGAGTGGACTCTATTTTTGTCGCGAATCATTACCGGCGTTTTCCACCTTTTCGTTTCGACGGTGTGGGAGCATTTTTCGCGACGTAGCGGTGGTTTTCCACTAGTTCGAGCAGATCGAATGCGCTCAACATGCCGACGACTTGCTTCTCGTGGGTCACCACCACTCGATGTATTTTATGGTTGCGCATCACCCGAGCAGCAATGCTGGCGTCTTCATATAGCGGGACCGTGTAAACGTTCTGGGTCATAATTTGGCTGATAGGGAGGCTGGGCTTCAGCTCCTGTACCAGATCAGTCGACGACACGATGCCTACCGGATGACCATCGCTGTCGATCACAGGTACAGCGCTAATGGAGTTTTTTTCAAGCATGCTACGGACATGCTCGACGCTTTGATGCGGTTGCACTGTTATGACTGATTTAGTCATCAGATCTTCGACTTTGACACTCATCGGAATTCTTGGCTCATCTCTTCATGCTATTAAGTTTAGGGATGTATTAGGCATCTATGGTTTCCTCTGAAGCAAGTCTCGCTACTTTCCACACGGGGCGCAAGGCTTTTGGCTTTTCGCTGGGGATACGCCACTAATTGAAACCCACAAAAATAGCGGCTTCATCAACTGATCGCCTATGTTGTAGTGGAGTAACAGGGAGGTTAGCTGAACAGATCATTTTGTTGTCAGTCACCTTGAGCGAAGCGAAAAGTCTCGAGGTTCTTCGCTACGCGCTGAATGACGATATTACCGCATCAAATACTTCATCGCCGCCTCTAACCCCGAGTCGCTGAGAAAGTACATCTTGTCGTCGACACGCTTCTGAATCATCTGGATCGAGAAAGAATCGCGCCAGCGGGATTCTGGCACCGGATTCAGCCAGACAACAGACCGAAACTGTTCTTGCAGCCGTTGCAGCCAGATCTCACCGGGCTCGGCATTGAAGTGCTCAACACTGCCGCCCCTGTCTGCCAGTTCGTGTCGCCCCATGTCCGCATCGCCGACAAGAATCACCTTGTAGTCGCGGCCATACTTTTGCAACAGATCCCAGGTTGGAACCTTGTCTTCGAAGCGCCGCTCATTGTCCTGCCAGACCGCCTCATATATAAAATTGTGAAAGTAGTAATACTCGAGATGCTTAAACTCACTTCTAGCCGCCGAAAAAAGCTGCCCACAAAGTTCAACGTGTTCGTCCATAGAACCGCCAACATCGAACAGCATCAGCACCTTGATGGCGTTATGTCGCTCAGGCACTTCTTTGATATCCAGGATGCCACCATTTCGAGCTGTCGATGAGATCGTATCGTGCAGATCCAGTTCAAGATCCGCTGCCTCCCGTGCCCAGCGTCTGAGTCTTCGTAAAGCGAGCTTCAGGTTGCGTGTACCAAGTTCAACATCCGGATCGTAATCGACATATTCCCGATCAAGCCAGACCTTGGTGGCACGCTTTCGTTTTTCCTCTACCTCTTCTGTTCGCTCACCTTCCTGCCCTTCATCAGAAACACCTTCGCCCCGCTCCCCGCCATCACCTTTACCTTCCTCGCCATCGTCACCCTCACCGGCTTCGCCGCCATCGCCGTTACCTTCTTCACCACCCTCACCTTCGCCCTCGCCATCTTCACCACTTTCGCCAACCTCTTCTTCCCCCAATAGCGAGTCACGCATTTTTGCCACATGTTCCTCGTATTGTTTGAGAAGCACTCTGCTTTCACCGTCATCTGGTGTCATCCGAGCAAGTTCTCGACGAACATCGTTTTCCTCTTCATCAAAAAGACCAACCCATCGATCAACACCATCAAAATAGGAGGTAAATGCCTGATCAAACCGATCATAAAACTTTTCGTCCTTGACCAAAGCCAGGCGACTCATGAAATAGAATTCGTCCTGATCAGCAAAGACCAGTTGATTGCGAAGCAATGCAAGCAGATCGATGAATTCTCTTAACGAAACGGGGACACGGTAGCGTCGCAGATGTTCAAGAAAGCCAAGCAGCATAAGAAAACTCCAGCGTCAGAGCTGAAACGGAATACCGTTTTGATAGCGCTCGATTCTGCGGTTGTACTTGGTACGTGCAGATTCGCTGAGTTGCTTCGTTGCCAGTAGCTCCCTGATGACCCTGAGCGCTTGATCAAACTCCCCGACCCTGGCGAAGGCTGCGGCAAGAGAATCGATATTCGTCGCTGACGAATCTGTTTCAACTGCAAGTCTGGCAAATTCGAGCGCAACATGCCCATTACAGACTTCGCTGACCGGACAGGTTGCCATCAACCATGCCAGTCGATTCGCTGCAGTGGCATCACCCTGCTCGGCCGCCAGACGATACCATTTGACGGCCTCGATGAAGTCTTTCTTGGTACCGTGACCACGTCGATAGAGGTAACCCAGCGCTCCCTGGGAAGGTGCGTATCCCTGCATTGCTGCGACACGGTAGTGCTCCATCGCCTTAACGTAGTCTCGCGACAGGCCCCGGCCTTTCTCGTATGCAAAACCGAGATGATGGTGTGCCGTCGTGACTCCATCTTCTGCAGCCCTGTTCAAAAGCTCAATGGCTTTTCTCGCATCTTGCTCGACGCCACCTCGAAGATACATTTCACCGAGCGCCACCAACGCTACCGTATAGTCATCTTCAGCGGCCTGCTCGTATAGTATCAGCGCCCTGTCGGGATCACGCTTAACTCCCTTCCCGTCTCGCAGCAGGTTACCAAGGTTAACCTTACTGGCGGCGTATCCCAGGTCAGCTGCCTTCCGGTACCAGACCGCAGCAACGGCAAAATCCATCTGAACGTGCTCCGCGAGTATCCCCAGATGATTCAGAGAAAGCAGATGTTCCGGGTCCAGTCGGACGGCCTCCTGCAAATCCTGCACCGCCGGGTCATAGCGTTGCAGCAGGCTGTAGGCGATACCTCTGTTGCTAAGCGCAATGGCCAACTCACCCGCTTCAAGTCCCCCAGTGTCAATCAGTGTGGTCAGGGTCGTCGTTACATCTTCATAGCGACCCTCCGTCGCTGCCTTCTGAGCTTCTTCAAAGTAGGACGACTCGGCTGAGACTAAAGACGCCAAGAGCAATAGGACGGAAATAACTACGTAACGCATTCGGGAATTATAACGAAGACAGGATGATATACTCGCCTGAATGCAGGATTCAGCCCAAAGCCTTGATATTCGCGACCCTTTGCTCGAAGCACTGGTCGCCATCACCAGATTGCACCATCGTCCGCACAGCGCCGAGAGCCTGGTCGCCGGCCTGCCTCTGGAACAAGGCAGGTTAACCCCAGACCTTTTTGTCCGGGCGGCTGCGTCGGCGGGCTTCATGGCGACCTACGCCGAACGCAAGATCAAAGACATTACAACACTGGTGTTGCCGGTAGTACTGGAACTGGGGGAAGGACGAGCCTGCATCCTGCTCGACAGGAAAGACGATCAAGCATCGGTGCTTTTCTTTGACGAACAGGAAACGCCCCATGAAGTCTCCATCGAGTCTCTCGAATCCCGATATCAGGGTCGCTGCTATCTGATCAAGCCTGATTCATCTGCAGACGCTGACCCCGGCGCACGCGAATGGTTCTGGAGCACGATTCAAAAATCGAGAGCGCTTTATGTCGAGATCCTTGTCGCATCCTTTCTGGTAAACCTGTTCGCGCTGGTTACCCCTTTATTCATCATGAATGTATATGACCGGGTGGTACCCAACCACGCTATTGAAACGCTCTGGGTACTGGCCTCTGGTGTTGCCATCGTCTTCATCTTTGATTTCGTGATGAAGTCTCTCCGCGGTTACTTCATTGATGCAGCAAGTCGTCGAGCTGACATCATGCTATCGGCAAAAACGTTTGGCAGGGTGATGGACATCAAGATGAGCGACCGTCCACAGCGAGTTGGATCTTTTGCCAACAATCTACAGGAGTTCGACAGTTTCAGAGAGTTTTTCACATCGACTACCTTAATTGCTCTTATCGACCTCCCCTTCGTCATCATGTTTGTATTGTTGATCTATTTTGTTGGTGGCACCCTCGCGATTGTTCCAGCATTGGCCATTCCTCTGGTCATCTTGGCAGGAATTCTGTTCCAAAAGCCACTGCATGAAATCATCACGGAAACTTTCAGGGAATCGGCTGCCAAACATGCCATGTTGATCGAAGTGCTGGCAGCGCTGGATACGGTGAAGGGCGCCCGGGCAGAAGGAGTCATGCAAAAGCGATGGGAAACATTTAATGCCCGCCTTGCCCGACTGGGATTGAAATCGCGTTTCCTTTCACTATCCATGATGAACCTGGCGCAGTTGGTCCAGCAGATTTCCACCGTGGCTGTCGTGGCTCTCGGCGTTTATGCCATCATCGAAGGCAACCTGTCCATAGGCGGGCTAATAGCCTGTACGATTCTGACAGGCAGATGCCTTGCACCCATGGGTCAGGTCGCCAGCATTCTGACCAAATACCATCATTCCATGGCGGCCTTCGATGCCATCGACCGTGTGATGAATCTTCCGGTGGAACGGCCTGCCGGTCGGCGATTCCTGCATCGACCCAATATCACCGGCGATATTGAATTTAAAGATGTTACCTTTCACTACCGCGACCAGCAGATTCCGGCTCTCGCCAATATCTCCTTCAAAGTGAAGGACGGCGAGAAGGTCGCCATCATCGGCAAGACCGGCTCCGGCAAGACCACGCTGCAGAAACTGGTCCTGAATTATTATGAACCTTTAAGTGGTGCGATCCTGGTTTCCGGCACCGACATTAATCAGATAGACCCGACCGACCTCCGGCGCAGTGTTGGCTACGTACCGCAGGAAATTACCTTGTTCGAGGGTTCAGTCCGGGAAAATATCGTGCTCGGCACACCTCTTGCCACCGACGCTGCCGTTCTCGACGCATCCCGCATTGCCGGTATTCTGGATTTCCTGAATGCACATCCTCAGGGCTTCGATCTGAATGTGGGGGAGCGAGGAAGCCAGTTATCCGGCGGTCAGCGTCAGGGAATTGCTATTGCCCGCGCACTCATCAATCAGGCACCGATCCTGGTGCTCGATGAGCCAACTGCATCCATGGACAACGCCACGGAAATGATATTCAAGCGGAACTTCTCCGAGTACATCAAGGATCGCACTCTGCTCCTCGTCACTCACAAAGCCTCCATGCTGTCACTGGTTGATCGCCTGATTGTATTGAATGAAGGCAAGCTCATCGCTAATGGTCCGCGCGATGAGGTGCTGAAAGCGCTTGCGGGGGGCACCCCGCAATGAGTGAGCATTTTCCATGAGTGAACATAAGGCCGACATCCGCTTCATGCCAGACACCTATGCCGCCGAAGTGGAAACCCTGCCCATTACCACCCACGCCATACTCTGGGTTTCAGCAGCATTCGTGTTGATCGCCATTATCTGGGCCAACTTCGCCACACTCGACGAAGTCGCCCGGGCTGAAGGTCGTGTCATCCCGTCCAGCCAGATTCAGGTGGTGCAGAACCTCGAGGGTGGAATCCTGACACGAGTACTCATCAGAGCCGGTGAATCAGTGACAGCCGGACAAACCCTGCTTCTACTCGACGACACACGATTCGCCTCGTCTTTCCGGGAGGGCAAACTTACCACCAAAGTGCTGGAAGCCAGGATCGCCCGGCTCCAGGCTGAAATCAACGACAAACCATTTACCGCCATCGCCGGTTTCCCTGACGAACACAAGATACTGCTGCAGGACGAGATTCTGCTCTACAACTCAAGGCAGGAAGAACTGAGTTCGTCTCTGGATATCCTGACGCAGCAGCGAACTCAGTATCGACAGGGGCTGGCGGAGTTGAAGGCATCCAAGAACAAGCTGGCTAAGAATGCCGCACTCGCCCAGCAGGAACTGGAACTGACGGAACCCCTGGTCGAGAGCGGTGCTGTCTCCCAGGTGGAACTGCTCCGATTGCAGGCTGCCGTAAATGAATCCCTGGGACAGCTTGAGGAAACTCACCTCGCTATTCCCGGCGCCGAAGCCGCCGTGGCAGAAGCTAGCCAGAAGATCCAGGAGCGAAGACGACAGTTTGTCAGCGCAACTCAGGCCGAGTTGAACGATGCTCGAAACGAACTCGGCCGTATGCAGATCTCAAATGTCACCCTCGAAGACCGGGTCAACCGGACTTCAGTCAGATCCCCGGTCGACGGCACCGTTAATCAGGTGTTGGTCAATACAGTCGGGGCTGTCATTCAACCGGGTATGGACCTCGTTGAAATCGTGCCGACCAACGATACTCTGCTGGTTGAAGCCAGGATCAGACCTGCCGACATTGCCTTTATCCACCCGGGCCAGAAAGCCACGGTAAAGCTCACCGCCTACGACTTTGCGATCTACGGTGGTCTCGAATCCGTGTTGGAACTGATCAGCGCCGACTCCATTACCGATGAGCGCGGTGAGCACTTCTTCAAAATCCAGGTCAGAACAACTCAGAATCATCTCGGCACCGAAGACAACCCGCTACCGATCATCCCGGGCATGGTGGCCACCGTGGATATTATGACCGGACAGAAAACCGTGATGGACTATATTCTGAAACCGCTCAAGCGGGCTCAGGCTGCGGCGTTATCTGAGCGGTAGAAGCTTCAGAACAGACCTCCGATTAGCTTCCACGTGTCGAGCGATCAGGCAAAAACAAAATCGTCTGCATGAAGATCCGCCAGGGTCGCACCAACCAGATCTCAAAATACTCACCATGACCGGTAGCAGGGACCTGGCTGGGAGCAACTATCCGTACGACTATGTGTTGCTCATAGACTTAGAAATAAGCGGTTCTGTTGGGTGATCTGGACGGGGCTTGCACGAAAAAGAATTCACCATTTCATCAATGGCCTGAGAGGAATAGGCCTTTCACCGCACCCCATTAAAACAC
Organism: Gammaproteobacteria bacterium; assembly: GCA_018656865.1. Classification (GTDB taxonomy): domain Bacteria; phylum Pseudomonadota; class Gammaproteobacteria; order Pseudomonadales; family Azotimanducaceae; genus UBA9659. The sequence goes on from JABHYO010000044.1 coordinate 10,010, forward strand.
GATGACGATATTTCATATCAGTTATCACTTGATCACGAACGGGAGAAAGTTGTGAAGCGAATTATTTTGTGCACATTACTTATATCAGCCGCGAGCCATTCCATCGCAGCCAAGGATAACAACAGTTTTTTGAATGGTAAGCCTTTCGACTTCCTGTCGGATCAGATAGAACAAAATCGGGCAGCTATCGAGGAAAACGCAGATCGACTCGACGTTGCCGAGGCATTGATTACAGATTTAAATACAGACCTAGACACGATCGAGCAGCAGGTGTCGGCTAACAGCAGCAGTATCAGCGATGCCTTTGATGACATTGCGGCTGCGAATGGTGATATCTCGCAGCTAAGCCTCGGGCTTTCGAGCCTTGAGCAATCAGTAAATACCAGCCTGATGGACCTGAATGCCGCGCTCGGGACACTCGAGGACGATCTGGCTGATCTTTCTACTCAGCTCTCAATTCTAAGCAGCGACGTGACGACAGCTAATGCCAGCCTCCAGGCCGCAATCGATACCAATTCAGATGATATTCTTGCTCTGAGTGGTGTCGTGACGACCATGTCGGCCAATCTGTCGACACTGCAAACCAGCTATCTCCTGCTCAGCGGTCGAGTGGCCAGCACCGAGTCGGCAATTGCTGCCAATCAAACGTCTCTGACGAGCCTGTCCGGCCTGGTATCTGCGCTGGATGTCAGGGTTTCTGCTCTTGAAAACGGCGACACGAGTGGAGCTGTTCGTCAGTTTGAACTGGTTGACCACCACACATCTGACGACTTCACCAACCAGGACGTGATCGACGGCATGCTGTCGCTCAGCTACCAGCCGGGCGAGTTCATTCATGTGAAAGGTGACGGAGCCAACGGTATTCATGAGGTTTGTACGGATGCAACCGAAGTTAGTGACCTGATCAATGCCTTCACTACCGGCAACTACTACAATATATACACCTCCGGCTATGGGCGATTGAACAACGGAGCCTGGGAGCCATCTTCAAGCGTTTACCTCTTATCCAGGAACGTAACGGGTTCTTATGGCTGGCAGATCTACTTTATCGTCTGGGGGCTTTCCAGTTCCCCGGGATATTCATTGATCGGTACGGCTGCCGACAATACTTATATCAGTACGAACTTCGAGTCCTTTGTCTACAATTACAGCTATTCCCAGACTCAGACCTTGACCTACACAGTCGCTCCAACTCGCCTAGAAGCCTGTGGCTTCTAATCTGATCGGATACCGTGTCAAAAGGGTGGCATTTTTTAGCTGAAATGCCACCCTATTCGATCTAAGCTCAGGTACTAATCCTGATTGGATTGCGTGACACCCCGCATTGCCTGGGTCTCACGCAATCTTGGTGTAACAAGTGAAGAGAATGGATGACTGACATCTATGCAGATTCTCCTGAACTGACATTCCGCGATTGGCTGTTATTTGTTTTGGGCTATCCGGGCTGGGCGATCACCGGCAGTATGGTCACGTCGATTGGCATTTACTTTTACCTGCCGCCGGAGGGCGCCGGCTTACCGACCCTTGTCAGCGAAGAAATTTTCCTTGGTGTCCTTACTGCCTATGGCCTGGCCCGTCTGATTGGCGGCGTTGTCGACTCCCTGGCGGATCCGCTGGTCGGTCACTTCTCTGATCGTTCGACTTCCAGGCATGGTCGCCGGCGCATTTTCCTCATGGCAGGCATCGTTCCCATGGTCGGTTGCCCGGCACTGCTTTTCTTTCCTGTTGGAGAACCGGCGAGCTTCGACACCTTCATTTACCTCACTGTGGTTTTAGCCGTTTACTACATCTTCTTCACGGTTTATGTGGCCCCATGGAATGCATTGATTCCCGAGATTGCCCGGTCAGAAGCTGCGCGGGTACAACTGTCACGGCTAAGAGCCATGGTTGGTGGCCCGATAATCATGGCCTACGGCATACTCTGGCTGGCGGGTATTGATTACTTCAAGGACGCAGGATTTAACGCGACAGAGTCCGTGCAGATCGTCGTCGTCATTTCTACGATTTTTTCGTTTCTGGGTTGCCTCGGTCCGATTATTGCGATCAACGATGCACGTTTCGAATATGTGCCATCAACGATGCCAATCAGGAAGGCACTGGCCGTAACTCTGGCGAACCGTCCATTCATGATTTACCTCTTTGCGCAGATAGTTTTCATCCTCGGCGTAACCATGACGGGCCCTGCAGTGCCTTATATAGTCAGAGTGATCCTGGGGCGTGATGAAGGATTCGCAGCAACACTGTCCCTGTCCATGCTCCCGGGTATTGTCCTCGGATTTGTCTTCATCCACCTTCTTGTTAACAGGATAGGTACACGCAACTCGATCATCGTCAGTATTCTTGTTCTCGGCGTATCGATGTTCCCCTACGGTATGCTGACCCCCAGTAGTCCCGGGGAGCCGGGTGACACCTTTAATGTCGGAATCATCGTTTTTCTCACCGCGATGAAGGGGTTTTCCATCGCTGGCTTCATGATTTTACCAACAGTCATGTTGGGCCAGTTGATTGATCTGGATGAGTCGCGCACCGGCGCAAACCGGGCAGCAATGTTTTATGGGGTCCAGGGTTTGTTCACCAAATGGGTCTACGCTGCAGCGGCTGCAATCCTGAGTTTCCTTTTGTCAGCTTATGGGCGGAGCGCCGCTGAACCACTCGGTGTGCAGTTGATAGGCCCGGTCGCAGGTACATTTTGCTTGATAGGAGCTGGTTTGTACTTTCTATACCCGGAGGACCAGGTCAGAGAAGAAGCCGGGCAACCTTTTACGCCAATGTCTGCTCGTTAGGAATCACTGTTTGTTATTCTCGGAACGAGATCCTTCGGTCGTGCGCGATCGGCCGCCGCAACGCCCGGTAGCTCAGGATGACCCTAGTCTTCCCGCTGATCAGAGTCTGTACTCAGTCATCTTGCGGTGGACAATACTGGCCACCCTTGTCGAATACAATCTTCCAGTCACCATCTGGCTCTCGACGCCAGATTGACTGGAAGACAGCCACCTGGACGCCATCCGCGCCATAGACCGGGCCGGAACTGAGCGCCAGTTCGCCACTATCCTGCACGGCAACGGTCACCGGCTCCCAGGAAAACGGGGCATCTTTCCCCTGGTAAAAGGGCTCCCAGGCATCAGCGACAGCCTGTCGACCGCGTATTGGCTCTTCCCCTGCAAAGAAAATTGTATTCACCGCAAGAAAGCGCTGAAAGGCTTCAAAATCCCGGTCTGCCATGGTCTTTGCAAATGCAGCTTCAACCTCTCTGACATCATCTTCCAGCGAATGAAGTTCCTGCCCTGGGTTTTTCATCACAGTACAACCAGCCAACAACATGGTCAGTATTATAGGGATGCATTTCTGCATTTGTTAATTTCTCCCTTGTCATTAGTTCCATATATCTGGTCAGCACCGATTTATATCGGACACGGTTCCGTTGATTCGCGTCAGCCTAGAGGCCAAGTTTATCTTTAGCTTTTTCCTCGAGCTTCTTCGCCTCTTCTTCCGCCTTCTTCATGAGATCATCGGCTTCAGATTCCGCACGATCCTTCATCGCCTGGCTTTGTTCCTCAACGTAGGCAGTGGCTTCTTCATTTGCTGCATGGACGACTTCGTTCTTCATCTCCTCAGCCGTTTCCTTCGCCATCTCGATCACGTCGTTTGTAGCTTCGCTGGAAGATTGACTGTCGACAGTGGGCGCTGCGCGCTCGGGAGCAGGTTCAGTATCGGAAGAACCATCCCCACCGCAACCGGCCATGAGTATCGTAATGAAGAGACCTGACAGAACGTTTTTCATAATATAGTCCTTGTTCTTGTTTTGAGTGTTGATTGTAGACGTTTCCGGTATCGTGAATCGGCTCATTTTTCGGTGAGGCAAATGTTTCAGGATGCCTTTAGTTTTCTTGCTGTGCATGCAACCACTCAAGCGCTAGTCCACTCAGTGTTTCCACACCATAGGGTAGCGCCCGATCATTGACGTAAAAATAAGGGGAATGGTTACTGGCGCTCTCTCCCGGTTTGACGCCGTCTTTTGCGACTCCCAGCCCCACAAACAATGCTGGTATCTCGTTGGCGAAAAAAGAAAAGTCCTCAGCGCCCATGATCGGCTTGATCACTACTGCCTGATTGCCTGCCGCCGTACGCTGTAACACCGGCGCCATCTGGGCTGTTAACACGGGATCGTTGTGTGTCACTGGCACACCAAGATTGACTGTGACTTCTGCCGTCGCGCCAAAACTTGCCGCCACCAGTTCAGCTGTTTTCTTAACCCTGGCATGTACATCTTCCCGCATCGCCATATCGAAGGTTCGAATCGTACCGGTCATTTCCACTTCTTCCGGAATAATGTTGCCCCGGTTGCCGCCGTTGATGGAACCGATCGTCACCACCGCAGGAGCATTAGAAATATCGACCTGCCTCGAAACGATGGTCTGCAGGGAATTAATGATCTGGGCTGCGGCAGTAATCGGGTCAACGCCACCCCAGGGCATCGAACCATGGGTCTGCACGCCCTTGACCTTGATATAAAGCCCGTCTGCAGCCGCCATCATCCCCTCTGGTTTGTACATAATGACTCCAGCCGTTTGCGGAAAAACATGCAGGCCAAAGATGGCGCCAGGGGCATACTCACCCTTAAGCACACCTTCTTTGATCATCAGCTCCGCACCACCCTCTTCATCTTCAGGCGGTCCTTCCTCTGCCGGTTGAAAGATAAATTTGACCGTGCCGGGAATCTGATCACGCATACCAGAGAGAACCTCAGCCACGCCCAGCAGAATCGCCATATGAGCGTCGTGCCCACAGGCATGCATGACGCCGGTCTCAATACCACGCCACTCTGTTGTTACTTTCGACGCAAAAGGTAAACCGGTTTTTTCAGCAACCGGCAGTCCGTCCATGTCTGCTCTCAAGGCAACCGTGGGGCCGGGCTTACTGCCCTTCAGGATGCCCACGACACCTGTATGCGCAACACCTTCTTCCACAGAATCAAAACCAAGGGAACGCAGATGGTCGGCAATCTTTTTCGATGTTTTAAACTCACGATTGCCAAGTTCCGGATTGGCGTGAAAGTGGTGCCTGAGTTCTACGACACGCTCGGTGACATTTGCGGTAGCATCGCTGACCCTGGCCTGCCAGTCCGCTAATACCGACGTTGCTACCAATGCGCCCAATATCAATCCAACTGCTCTGATCACTGTCATGCTCCTCTGAATTTCGGTTTTCGCTTTTCGCTGAAAGCAAGACGCCCTTCTTTATAGTCTTCACTGTCAAAGCAGGCATCAATCATAGACCTGACAGCCTCCATGTTTCGGTGTTCCGGATCCAGAGCGGCTTCATTGATAGCGGCTTTGGCTGCCTTGACGGTGAGCGGCGCATTGGCGGCAACGATGGCCGCATAGTCACGCACTTCCTGTTCTATCTTGTCTACCTCACAGATTCGATTGATCAGCCCCATCGCTAACGCCTCGTCTGCGCCCATGTACCTGGCACTGAACATGATATCTTTGGCGCGAGCTGGACCAACAAGATGACAGAGGCGCACCAGCCCCTCATATTCATAACCCAACCCCAAACGGGCCGCGGGAATACCGAAAGTGGAATCTGGTGTTGCAAACCGGAGGTCAGCACTGAGGGCCGTCGCAAGACCACCTCCGATGCAGTAACCCTGGATCATGGCAATCATGGGCTTATCCATGCGTGTCAGCCAGCGGTTGGCTGCTGACATGGTTTTGCCGTAGGTCTCTTTCTGTGCCGCCGTACCGCGCTTGGTATCAAATTCGGAAATATCCGCACCGGAAACGAATGCCTGATCTCCCGCACCGAGCATGACCACAACCCGAACTTCATCGTCATGCTGGAACGACTCAAGGCTCGTGGCAAGCCCGTCCCACATCTCCAGGGATATGGCATTGCGTCTTGCCGGGTTGTTGAATGTTATCCAACCGATGCCGTTATCGACATGGGCAAGCATTTTGTCTGTTTTTAATTCCATCAGTGTCTCACTTGCAGACTAAATCGCACCGGACGTTCTCAGCCCGGCAATCTCTTTCTCATTAAACCCCAGTTCAAGCAGGATCTCATCGGTATGCTCACCGGGCGCTGGTCCTGATCGATCAAACTCACCTTCCTGCGGGAAGACCGACATATTAATGGGTGAGCGAACCAGATCTACTCCACCCCGGGTTTTGTGCGGAGCTGTCCGTGCCATCTTCAGGTAGCGGACGTGCTCATCCTCGAATGCCTGGCCAATATCGTAAATGGGACCACAGGGACAGCCTGCCTCATTAGCGATTTCAACCAGTTCATGCGTCGGTATCTCACGGGTAATACTGTTGACCGACTCCCAGACTGCCTGTCTGTGTTCAAACCTCGCCTTTGACGAACTGAACCTATCATCTTCAACCAGTTCAGGATGGCCAACGGCTGCGGTAAAAGCCCGAAACATCTTGTTGGTGCTGGCGGCGAGATTCACCAGGCCGTCTGCACTCTCAAATACCCCCATGGGAGCATTGGTCGGATGGTTGTTGCCCTCCTGGCCCGGCACTTCACCATCCATCGTATATCGTGCTCCCTGGAAGTCGAGTTTTGACAGCATCGCTTCCAGCAGCGAGGTATGCACCCACTGGCCTTCTCCGGTTTTCTCCCGATGAAGGAGTGCCAGCAGAATACCCTGGCCCAGGAACATGCCGGCTGAGGTATCGCTGATCGCCACACCGGCGCGCATCGGGCCATCGCCCGGTGAACCGGTGATGGACATTAACCCGCTCATCCCCTGGATTACCTGGTCGACGGCTGGGCGTTCGCTGTAGGGACCTTCCTGCCCGTATCCGGAGATACTGCCGTAGATGATGGCCGGGTTGACCTTTCTCAGTGACTCGTAATCGATGCCGAGACGATGCTTTACATCCTTGCGGAAATTCTCCACAACAATATCAGCCTTTCCAACGAGCTTTAGAAACAGCGCAAGTCCGGATTCATTTTTCAGATTGATTGTAAGACCGCGCTTGTTTCGGTGCAGGTTTTGAGAATCCGGATTGTCATTACCGCCGGTCAGACCTGATCCAACCACAGAAGGCGGCGGCTCAATACGGATAACATTAGCACCCCAGTCAGCCAGCAGGCGAACAGCCGTGGGACCCGCTCGCGCGATGGTCAGATCCAGAACCGTGTAGCCTGCAAGAGGCATCAAGGCGATCAAGGTAAGCTACCCGCCCTGTATTCGCGGCAGCAGCACCACCTCAACACCCGGCGGAATGCTGACATCCCAATCATCCCGGTACATAGTGCCATCGACAGAAACCGCAATACCCTGCTCAAGATATTCATCCATGAGTGGGTATTGCGCTACCAGCTTTTTTAACAGCTCGCGAATGGTCTTGGCTTCAATCTCCAGACTCGCCGCATCGCCTGCGGCGGACCGCAACGGTCCCGTCAGACTAATCTGCATAAATATTTAGGCAGACTGTTCGTCAAGGGCTTTCAAAATCCTTGGCGGCGACATCGGCGTGTGATTGACTCGCACGCCCACGGCATTGGAGACGGCATTACCGATCGCCGCTAGCGGCGGTACGATGGAGGTCTCACCAACGCCCCGAATACCGTAAGGATGATTCGGGTTCGGAATCTCCAGGATCTTAGTATCGATAAAGGGCAGATCTGAACAAACCGGTATCCTGTAATCCAGGAAGCCGGGGTTTTCCAGCCGACCATCATCACCATAGATGTATTCCTCGTTCAGCGCCCAACCGATGCCCTGCGCCGCAGCGCCCTGCATCTGTCCCTCGACATAGTCGGGGTGGATTGCCTTTCCAGCATCCTGAACGACTGTGTAACGCAGTATCTTGGTTGCACCGGTTTCAGGATCCACCTCTACATCGCAGATATGTGAAGCAAAAGACACACCCGCACCATCTGCAGTGACCTCATTGTGCCCGGCAATCGGACCACCTGTGGTCGGTGACTTGGCGGCAATTTCCTTCAGAGAAAGAGGCGGCAGGTTGCTATGCTCAGCACCAACGGCCCTGGCCTCGCCCTTTTCCCAGACAACATTTTCAACTGGCACATCCCACATTTTGGCTGCGCGCACTTTCAACACCTCTACGGCTTCCCTGGCAGCAAAGATAGTTGCCATACCGGATGAAAAGGTCCCACGGCTGCCTTCGGTCGTGTCATTGTGACCAAGCGACGCCGTATCGGCGACATTGGCCTTTACCTGCTCATAGGGAATACCCAATTCCTCTGCCGCAATCATCGACATGGATGCTCGGGCACCACCGACATCAACAGTCCCCTGGATCAGGCTGACAGAACCGTCAATACCGATATTGAGATCGACA
>JABHYO010000107.1 GCA_018656865.1 Gammaproteobacteria bacterium
CTGGACGCCATCTCCTTCAGAGCAGGGCGAATACTGGGGGCATCCATCAGATAGAGTACAACCGGGTACGGACCACCTTCCTCCGGATGGAATTCGAATGTGGTCATGCTGCCGTCTTGGGTTTGTATTTCGACCTGTCGCTCGATCATGGTCAGCCTCCTTCGGAAAGATTTATAAGGAGTATGCCTGCATGAACAACCAAAAACAGGGGCTTTAAACAGGGGCTTTGAGTTAGCTGGTTTCCCAGCTCATGCGAACCGTGCAGGAGGTCTCGGGAAGATGTGGGTCGAACTCCATTTTTAGGCCGCCGCCTTCGCCTTTAAAGATGGCTTCAAAGGCACCCTTGCAAATGTAAAGACAACCTTCCTCTGGCAGTGCCTGTGGATTGGGTAGAGTCTCCTGGCGGGCACAGGTATGCCAGGCGCAGTCGGGAATTTCCATGACTGTGATGCCTTTACCGGGATCGTACTCGGAAATTTCGGCAGGACCCGTTAGCCAGTGTGCGGGGTTGAGCGTTCTGAACATGAAGCTGGTCCAGCGGTCAGGTTTTTTCGGGGCATCGTCTTGCTGTATGGACTTTGCCGGTGCCTTTTTCTTACTCTTCTCTGACATGCTGTTCATCATCTTGAGAAAGTCAGATGAGGATTCATTGGACAGTTTTACCGAGTTGCCGACGACGATATCCTCGAACTGGTCGTCGCTGAAGTACTTGCGGAGCTCAAGCAGTGCCCATTCCACTTCACGAATGAAATCACCATAGCGTTTTCGCCACTTTTCTCTCGGTGAATCGGTCCAGTGAACCGGCTCCCGTCGATCTTTGATTGATGCGTAGTCAGCCTCGAGCTGTTCGACATCGTCGCAGGACAGTCGGAGAATCGGCAGGTAGGTATGGGAGATGACCAGCATTGCCCGCTTAACCAGCATTGTGTTCGACATCCACATGTCGATCCAGGCCTGGGGGCCCCAGTTGGCATAGAATCCAACTGGTTCCCTGTCAGTCGCTATAAGCTGTTCACTATTCATAGCCGTAGACTTTACTCCGCTAAGTCCCTGGCCGCCAGTTGCCGTGAAATCCGACTGGGACCCTGTGTCCGAGCTGGGCCGAGGCGACGGGCCCGGCCTCAATGTTTTGAGCGTCGAGGATCTTAAGCGCACTTGTATTGCTTGGCAGGTCAGTTGCGACCGACAGCAGGAAGCCGTCGCCTTCTGCCGCGCCACTACTCCTCGGCACGAAGATGGGTTCAGATGTAACGGTGATCTTTCGATCGCCAAAAGAATATTTTTTCGTTGTTCCGGTCTCGTGATCAATATGACCTAGACAGTTGTACATGGGGCCTTCGGGGGCATCCGGTGATGCGTAGTAACCGTGACGATAGGCCAGCGTCGCGTATCGTGGATCGGTGATAGGGAATTCGGATCGATTATCGTCAATCTGTGTCGTACTGAACGTCCCTGCATTCATATCGATGGTCCATCGGTTCAAAACAGCCTCGGTATCTTCGGTGGCATTGCCATCGATTGTCGGGAAGAGCGGTGCATGATCGAATTGACAGCCATCCACGAAGATTTTTCCGTTGTCGTCAAAGCCGTTCATAAAGTGGAAAACGAAAAACGGATCACATTCCACCCAGCGAATGTCTTCAGGCTTGCCACCGGTTCTTGGCAGTACACCGATGGATGCGCCTTTTTCAGGCTCCCAGGCGAAGGGTGGCTGGCCCTGCATGGCGCGGTCCATGCTGCCGGTTAGAGGGAAGATCGGGAATAGCACATAGTTCTGGGTGACGACAAAATCGTGAACCATCGCAGAGTAGGGTGTCTTGATGGTGATAGATTCGGTTAGTACACCATCTTTGTTCACCTTGTGAAGCGCAACATCGGGCTCAAACGGGCCGGAGGCCATGTAGGCAAAGAAAACAAGTTCGCCGCTGACAGGATCTAATTTCGGGTGCGCCGTCATTGCCGTGGTCAGTTTGCCCTCGTAGTCATACGAGCCGATGGAATCGAGTGTCATCGGATCCACTTCAAAGGGCCTGTGACCTTCTTCAAGAATCAGCAGCTTGCCCGCATGCCAGACGCAGGCAGTGTTAGCGAGACCGTCCTTGTCCGTCAGAACAAACTCCATGTATTCCTCTTCACAGTTGAAGGGATTCATCGGGTCGATGGCGGATCGTTGCAGTTCCTTCTCGAGCTTAAACTTCGCCGTCTTGATCCACTGGTTGCGGTAGCTGACCTTGCCATTCGCAATATGAAATGCGTGTGTCATGCCGTCACCAGCAAAGAGGTGATAGTCGCCGCGGGGAGGGAACTGGACGTTGGGTCCGTTCCGATAGAAGGAGCCATTCAGGCAATCAGGGACTTCACCCGTGATTGGTAGATCGTCGAGGGCATATTCCTGATCGATAGGGGCAAAAGCTCCCTGCAGGAAAGGGTTGTCTGGTAGTGCCTGGTTCATTGCTTTCTCTCATCTGATGTTTACAAAGTAAACACTATCAAACAAACCTAATGTTTACAAAGGAAACATTGATTGAGATAGGCTAGACTCAGGGTATGGCTCAAACAGTGAAGACCAAGGCGAAGCGCACCGGAAAATCCGGATATCATCATGGAGATCTTCGGTCAGCCCTGATCAAAGCTGGTCTGGAGATTATCGAAGAACTTGGGCCAAAACATCTGACCATCAGGGAGGTCGCCCGTAGGGCGGGTGTTTCCCATGCTGCGCCTTATCGGCACTTCAAGGACAAGAACGAACTTATAACAACGGTCGTTGAACGAGGGTTCGAGCTGCTTGCGACAACCATGGATGAAGAACTGGAGGCTGCTGGAGACGATCCGCTTGCCCGGTTCGCCGGGAGTGGGCGAGCCTACTTTGACTTCGGCGTAAAATATCCGGCCTACTACCGGGTGATGTTCAGTGGTGATCTGCTCAACCCGGAGGGTGGAAAGTCTCTACAGCACACAAGCTCTGCTGCATTCGAGCATATAAAGGACACCCTGGCCAAATGCCAGGAACTTGGCATCATTCCGGAGGGCGATCCAGTACTACAGGCAGTGTGGATTGTTTCGACCGTTCACGGATTCATTTCACTGGTCAATGACAATCGAATCAGCGATCTGGTCGGTGACAGATACAGCGACGAAGATATTCAGGCTTACATGATGACCGCTATCTATGCGGGGCTGGTAGGATCCTGACCGGGGAGGCAATAAATGGAACTGATAGGCAAGCTACACCTTCTGCTTTGCAGGATACCTGGGATAGGGGAACCGGTTGCCCGGGCGATTAGTTGGCTGTTCGCAGGATTTCCCTGGCTTGCCGGCGTACGCGGCAATCTCTCATTAGAGGAAACTAGACAGAAGCTGATCGAATCCGGTGAGATGATGGACTTTCCCTTTGAATTTTCAGAAGTGGAGAATGGTGAGTTCACGCTGGAACTGTCGTACTGCCCTTATGGATTTACTTCAGAAGGTCACAAGAGAGCCTGTGATACTGCGATGGATATGGACAGGGTACTGCTACGTCGCTGTGGTGCTGAGCTGATCATTACTGACACGATCCCGGAGGGTGCATCGCGCTGTAGAATGGTTGTTCGACAATAGATTGTTCGACAATAGCTCAGTCGACGCTTTTTGATGCTTCGATTTCCCTAAGAATGGCCTCGTGATCGGCTCTCGAAATACTGTAAAAAGAGATACAAACTACAGCGACGGCGGTCATTACGATGACGGCAGGTCCGAGCGCCCAGCCAAACCGGACCACTGCTTCAGGGGCCACAGTTGCGGGATCTGCACCCTGAGGAATTCCAGCGAAGTCGATAATCAATCCGGCCAGGATCGCACCGGAACCGCCTATGGCTTTGCCCGCAAACGAGGATGCGGCGTAGTAGATACCTTCCTGGCGGTTGCCGAATCGCCGCTCATGTTCGTCTGTAACGTCTGCGATCATCGATGACCCCAGTGGGATCGCAAGTCCGAGTCCAATTCCAGAAAACATTCCGCTGATGATATAGAGCGGAGCGATGACGGGGTGACCATTTTCCGGCAAGAGGTCCAGCAGCCTTAGGATGATGACGTAGGATGTCAGAACCGTGTACCAGACATAGCCGGCGATGTAGAGATGTTTCTTTTCCCTGACGAGATTGGAGAGGGGGCGGGTCAGCATGCTACCAGTAACAACGCCGATAACGCCGCCTGCGTAAAGGAACGTCATCTCGTTTGGTGAGAGTTCAAAGAAGTAGGTGCCAGTGTAGATCATCAACGCCTGTACCATCCCCTGGTTCATACCGACAATGATCGAGGCAGAAACAACGGCGCTGAAAGATCTGATTCTGAATGCCTGGATCAGGTCTCTGACTACCAGGGTGGGGGAAAACCTGGCATCCGGGGCAGCCTGGGGCAGGTTAGGGATGTGGCTATGGGTTCCGATTGCTGAAGCCCAGACGCCAATAACCATGATAAAGAAAGCCGCCAGTGCAAACGGTGGGTAGGCTGCAGGATCTAATTGACCGTTTTCATAACCTTCCGTCGCGCCGAAGAATATGACGGGTCCACCAATGAGAACGGCAAACATACCCAGTAGTTGCAGCACCATGCGGATAGACGAAAGCAAAGTTCGTTCGTCATAGTCGTTGGTCAGTTCTGCACCGAGGGACATGTGCGGTACAGAATAAAAGGTCATAAAGGTACGAGTGAGAATCGAAAAAGCCGTTAGCCACCAGAAAAGTCCCATTTCCGAAAGGCCATCGACCGGCGCGAACAGGAAGTAAAATGAGGCGGCAAAAGGAATGGCCGCTGCATACATGTAAGGGTGTCGCCTGCCCCAGCGAGAGCGGGTGGCGTCAGAGAGTGAGCCCACCATTGGATCACTGACTGCATCCACGAGTAGCGCAATAAAGATGGCGGTACCAGAGAGGGTGCCTGAAAGACCCAGAACCTGGTTGTAGTAAAACAGGAGGAAAAAACCAAAAGCAGCAGATTTGATTCCTTCGGGTAGCTGGCCGATACCGAAAGCGAGGCGTATCCGCCAGGAAACGTGGGAACTGGACAATACTTACTGCTCTAATGCTGGTAGGCGGAAGACTACAGGTGTCCGGAACCGATCACCAGCGACGAATCTTTTTTACTTGTTGTCAGTCTGAAGCCGGGTGCTTCGCCCACGCTGCGAACACGCGGTGTGGGATGCTGAGCGGTTCATCGGGGTGATCTTTCTTCAGCATACGATCCAGATCATCATCAAACTCACTGACCTGGTCTGCCGGGAGGGTTGCACTGCATCCGGCGCTTGCCCGGATGCGACCTCGCCAGCCCTCGTGGGTGTAATCGGCAGCTTCGTCATAGGTGAACGATTGAATGTCCTGAAAATCCGCCGCGCCAAGGTCCTTGAAAACACCAGGATGAATCCCCGATCCGTTTCCACCTCGCCATGCGGGATTGTATTGTTCGATCAGTGATTCTGTTTTTCTGACCAGATTGCCGGGTAACGGCAGCCAGTCATAGTAAGCAACTACCAAGGTCCCATCGGTTTTAAGTATTCGTGCGATTTCCATACAGGCACGATCAGCGTCAAACCAATGCCAGCATTGTCCTGCCAGTACAACGTCAGCGAAGGCATCCGGGAGTTGAGTGTTTTCTGCGGTCCCAACGCGATACTCCACAGATACAGCAGCCTTCTTGTCCAGTTTTGCGGCAGCTTCGAGCATCGGGGCGGCGGGGTCGAGACCGATTACATGGTTACCGTGTTGCGTAAATCTGCGTGCGAGTGTCCCGGTACCTGTTCCGAGATCAACCATCTGCTGACCACCGGAGCCTATCCCTCTGGCAATGAGTCTCTTAAAAAGGCTTGCAGGAAAGCCTGCCCGGTGAGTGAGGTAATCCTCCGCCGTATTTCCAAAATTGGCATTGTTGATAGGGGCTTTCACGCTCAACTCACTGGCAGTGATTTGCCGCTCAGTATAGAAATACGCCGACTTCAATATCATCAAATCTTCTATTGCGTGGATAAGCGCGGCTGATACGGTTACGCGAATTCCGACCGCTACAGGTGATCCAGCAGCCTGTCGCCAGAAAAAATGGACCCGTGGCCGGGATAGACAGAAGCTGGCGAGAGCTTCCTGAGTTTTCTGAGGGTCCTTCTCATATCCGCTGCATTGTCATAAATGGCAGGGTGTACCAGCTGACCCTGGCTGCCGCTGCCTAACAGCGTATCACCAGAAATCAGGCTTCCGGTTGGGTGGTGAAAGAAACAGATACTGTCCCAGCTGTGGCCCGGTGTATGGATCACTTCCCAGTCAGGGAAACTTTCCAGTCTCGCTCCATCGCGGAGTCGCTGCCTGGGCATGACGAATCGCTGCGTGACAGGATCCTTCAGATGGTGATTGGGGACATGACCGTAACGCGCGTTTCTCTGGCTGTTCAGATACATGTCCTTGGACCTTTCACGAAATGCTTCTCTGACCGTGGTCGCCGTCCTGACAAAGGGGCCGAGGGGATTGCGATACAGTTTCAATGAGCCTCGCTTTGATGCATGGGGAATAGCAGC
>JABHYO010000136.1 GCA_018656865.1 Gammaproteobacteria bacterium
GAGTTCCCCAGCCACCGATACCGGATGACTGGCGAGCTGGATCTCAAGGCCTTCTATCTGACCTGCCGTCGTGAACTTCACCCATCGAGCATAAGGTGGGTTCAGCTCAGGCTCCGCATAATTGCGCCAAAGAGCGGTGGCAGCGATGAGACGATCACCCATGGCTGTTACCAACGATAGCCACTGTTCCGACTGTTCTCGCTCGGCACTACCGGCATTTTCCAGCACATCCTCTACTTCCTGGCCAATCGCATCTACCGCGGTAGAAAGACCGGAAAAAACTGTGGCAAGTCGAGCAGAGTTTTCCGCATGCTCAGGATCAACTCGACCTTCAGGAAATCGGTAGCGCCAGCCATCATCGATGGTTTCCGCAGATTCTTTTAATACCTGGAACTGGGCAGCGGCGTCATCCAACAACTGGCTTGCGCTTTCAACCTGGCGTTCGATCTTGGCAATCTGGTTTTCCGAAATGCCCACCACATCGCCTCTGACTATATCCAGGGAACCTGGAATCTGCTGCAGCCAACTTCGGGTGCTGTAGAGCGACAAATTATGGGAAAAGTGATTACCCGCTTTCTCAGGCAGGTGATGACATTCATCGAATATGTAGATGGTCTCCTCAGGGGCAGGCAGCACTGCACCACCGCCCATCATCAGGTCCGCCAAAACAAGATCCTGATTGGTAACAATGCAGTCAACACGATGGATCTTCTCCCGTGCGCGATAAAATATGCAATTCTCAAAGTGAGTGCATTGCCGCTGCGTACACTGGGCATGATCTGTACTGACCCTCGACCAGGCAACGTGATCAATCTCTTCAGGCCAATTGTCCCGGTCACCATCCCAGGTACCATGACCTAGACCATTGATCATTTCCTCGTACAGTGATCCATCGCTCTTCGACACATTGCCTGTATCCCCTTCTTCAAAAAAGGACAGTGTCTGATTCACGCTGCTGCCGTCCTGTAGCGCCCTATCCAACCTGGACAGGCAAAGATATCGACGCCGGCCTTTCGCCAGCGCAAAAGAAAAGTCCAGGCCGGAGCTGGCGCGTATATCCGGCAAATCCTGGTAGACGATTTGTTCCTGCAACGCGACAGTCGCGGTGGCGACGACAATCTTTTTCTTTAGCTGCTTCGCCAGAGGTATCACCGCCAGCGCGTAGGCAATGGTCTTGCCGGTACCTGTACCGGCTTCAACCACACAGATACCTCCAGGTTCATCGCCGATACCACCGAGCGTTCTGGCAATCTCAGCGATCATGGCTTTCTGACAGTGACGCGGTTTAAAACCCTGCTCGTCGAGCAGGCGAGAATAGGCTGACTGTATCTCTTCCTTAAGCGAATCGTTCAACATATGCCAGGGAGCGCAGTCAGCCTTTAGATGGTTAAACAAATAATCTTAGCACCCGTGTTGACGACATTACTATGACGAGTAGCTATCGTGATAGTAATCCTGAGTGCATCTGGTCATGGGTAAAATCTGTCACTAAGGAAACTCACCCCCTTAGGGATTCAAGATTGCTTATCTCCGATGACACCGGTAATGTCATATACTGGGTGACGCACACTCGTTGAATATGGCAAATAGTTTTCTTTCAGTAGCTTCAAGGTTGTTCGGGAAAGTAGCTGAAAACATCAAGGATCTTCTAATGGAAGAGGAAAGACGGCAAAGCTCAGACCGGCGTGATTCCGACCGTCGAGAGAATGAACGGCGTACACGTGCGAAATCTGTCAAAGATGACCGAAGAGAAGACTCTCGAAGGGACGGACCGCGCCGTTCGGGACCTCGCAGAGACGACTGATCATTATGATTGGCGCTGATGCAGTCGTCCGGGCAATCCATAAGCTCGGCACAGATCACATTTTCGGTATCGTGAGCATTCACAACATGCCGATTTTCGATGCCATCAACCGAGACGGTACCATCAAGATTATTGACTGCCGTCATGAGGTGGCAGCCACTCATGCGGCAGACGGCTATGCAAGAGCTACCGGTAAGATTGGGATCGTCATCGCCAGTACCGGACCCGGTACTACAAACACTGTCACCGGCCTCTATGAGGCGCAATACGCATCATCACCCGTACTGCTGATTACCGGTCAGGCCGAGACGCGATTTTACGGCAAAGGTCAGGGGTATGTTCACGAGGCAGAGGATCAACTGCCTATGCTGCGCACGGTCACACGCAGGGCGGAGAGTATTAGATCCGCTGAGCAAATTGAATCGACCATTCTGATGGTAGCCGCCGATATCGCCTACGGCCGACCTTCTTCCGGAGCCGTTGAAATACCGATCGATCTTCAGTACCAGGATGTCCAGACAGCCGAAACTCGATTGGATACGCCGGCACTGCCAGCACCTCAGTCCGTTGATGACGCTGTCGACCTAATCGCAGGAAGTCGCAAGCGGGTTATCATCGCCGGTGGAGGCACCATTCGCAGCAACGCTTCCGGGGAACTCGTCAGACTGGCCGAAAAACTTGGCGCGCCAGTCTTTACCACCCACAACGGCCGAGGCGTTATCCCCGAAGACCATCCACTTTGTCTCGGCAATCTCTATCAGGCAAGGAAACTTCATGCGGCAATTATCGATGCCGAACTGACGATCGCCATCGGTACCCGCTTTCAGGTTGGTGTCAGTGGTAGCGGAGCGCTGCTGCAACCACCCGGTAAACTGCTGCACATCGATATCGATCCGTCAGTAGTCGATCTGGTACATCGCTCCGATGCCAGTGTGATTGGAGATGCCAGATCGGTGCTGCAGAGCATCGATTCCGCTATGAACTTCGAATCAGGCGACGAGGATTTTGCAGGCAGGGTACAGGAGGCCAATCAGGGTCTCCGACAAACTCTCCGGAACCGACTCGGACCGGACTATGAAGGTATTATGAACACCATTCGCGACCAGCTGCCGAGAGATGGCCTGATTGTCCGCGACACCACCGTGCCTGCATACAACTTTGCCAACCATCTGCTGCCGGTATATGAACCCCGAACCTTCATCGGACCAACCTCGGCTGCCATCGGCCCGGGTCTTCCCCTCGCCATAGGTGCCGCTACAGCAACTGGCAGGAAGACGGTCGTCATCCACGGCGACGGCGGCTTTATGCTACATGCCACAGAGCTCGCGACTGCCGCTCAGTACCAGCTGCCGCTCGTTGTCTGTGTATTCAACGACGGCGGATACGGCGTGCTGCGCGGATTGCAATCCGCTCAATTCGACGGACGTATTGGCGATACGGATCTGGGTTTTGTCGACTTCGCCGCTTTCGCTGAAAGCATGGGTGTCAGGGGGGAAACCGCCACATCGCTGAAAGAATTTCAGGATGCTTTCATCTCAGCCATGGCCGCTTCCGGACCTTGCCTCATCAATATTGACATGAGAAAGCTGGAGCCGATGAAGGGAAGCATTCTGCCGGTAGAAGAGTAAGCCACAATCGTCATCGCTGAAGGCGAAGGATGACACTAGGAAAAGAGGCGACGGAAGAAGCCTTTGTTAAACTTGGCTTCGCACTTATCCAACTGAGCACGATATACACCGGAGCGTTTCGAAACTTTGGTGGCAATATTTTTCAACCACTGTTTATTCTTGAAAGTACGTCGGGCGAATCCGCCCTGACCCTCATGGTAGGCCAGATATAGATGGTAAGCGTCTGATTTGCTGATCTTATTTTTGCGCTGACTCTGGTCGTTGTACCAACCAATGAAATCAATGGCATCACCGAAATCATTCCGATCGGCCCCGCCACGCCCGGTTGAACGCCTGTAGGCTCGCCACGTCTCATCGGTAGCCTGGGCGAAACCATAGGCACTGGCCGGTCTTGGTCCCGGTATTACCCAGAGAATTTTCTTTCTCGGAGGCTTAGCCCGGGCCATGAATGACGATTCCTGGTACATAAAGGACATCATCACCGAGATATCCGTACCCCAACGTCGAGATGCCTTCTTGGAATCTTTGTACCACCCACGTTTTTCCGTAAAAATCTTACAAATATTGTCCTTGTTCGACGGGGGTTTACTGGTGCAACCCACGACAAGCGCCACCAGGATCAGAAGTAGGAACCTAGACACCATGCTGCTCCAGCAATGCAATCAATTCCTCTTCTGTCAGAATCGGGATACCAATCTTTTGAGCTTTGCTCAGCTTAGACCCCGCTGCATCGCCGGCAACTACATAACTCGTTTTCGCGGACACCGACCCTGCCACCTTTGCGCCGAGAAGCTGCAAACGAGCTTTGGCCTCACTACGGGTCAGGCCCGACAAGACGCCTGTCAACACGTAAGTCTGGCCAGCCAGTGCCTTCGGATCTGCTGCTGATTCATCCATCTGCCAGTGAATTCCACCGGCCAGCAATTCATCGATAACGCGCTTGTTAATCTCCTGTTGAAAGAAGTGGGCAACCTTTTCCGCCACAATCGGTCCCACATCTGGAACTTCCTGCAGGGATTCCTCGGTTGCTTCACGCAATGCGCCGATACTCCGATAAAACTGTGCGAGATTTCTCGCCGTTGACTCGCCTACTTCCTGAATACCTAACGCATAGATGAATCTCGGCAGCGTTGTTGCCTTGCTCTTGTCGAGCGCCTCAAGCAGGTTGTTCGCAGATTTTGGGGCCATTCTCTCCAGCTCCACCAGCTGTGCTTCAGTCAGGCGAAACAGATCGGCAGGATTCGCGATCAAGCCTTCCTGCACAAGCTGATTGATCAGCTTCTCACCTAGACCTTCAATATCGAGAGCTAATCGTGAGGCAAAGTGACGGATACTTTCCTTGCGCTGTGCCGAACACTCAAGTCCACCGGTACACCGAGCCACAACCTCGCCTTCCGGTTGCAGAACCTCTGAGCCGCAAGCCGGGCAGGATCTCGGCAGGTTGATCGGTTTAGCAATTTTCGGCCGTTTCTCCTCAACCACCGCGATCACCTTCGGAATTACATCCCCCGCACGTTGTATGATCACGGTATCACCAATCATAAGATTGAGCCGTTCGATCTCATCAATGTTGTGCAGTGTGGCGTTACTGATGGTAACACCACCAACCTGGACCGGCTTCAATCTGGCGACAGGCGTTACTGCACCGGTCCTACCCACCTGAAACTCTACATCTTCTAGTAGAGTGACGCCTTCTTCAGCTGGGAACTTGTGGGCAATGGCCCAGCGAGGTGTCCGTGTCAGCATGCCAAGTGCCTGCTGGTCACGAATGGTATTGACCTTAAAGACAACACCGTCTATTTCGTAGTCAAGCTCAGACCGTCTGGCAAGAATCTCATCGTAGTAGCTGAGACATGCTTCAA
Source organism: Gammaproteobacteria bacterium (assembly GCA_018656865.1). Taxonomy (GTDB): domain Bacteria; phylum Pseudomonadota; class Gammaproteobacteria; order Pseudomonadales; family Azotimanducaceae; genus UBA9659. The sequence continues at coordinate 5,295 of JABHYO010000136.1, forward strand.
CACCCGTCACAGTTTTAACGAGCGGGTTGACACGAATACCCCAGGTAGCGAGCTTTGCGAGTATCTCTGCATGACTACCGGGCAATTCCCAACCTTCGACAATACCAACGCTATAGGCAAACATCGTCAGTGGTCTCTTTGCCGTTTCTCTTGAGTCGAGCTGCCGCAAAGTACCAGCGGACGCATTACGGGGGTTGGCAAAAATCTTTTGTCCTGCTTGCTCCGCCTCACGATTCATCCTCTCAAATGCAGAACGGGCGAAATAAACCTCCCCTCTCACTTCCAGCCTGGCCGGGTAATCGTCTCCCATGAGGGTCAGCGGTACGCTCTCGATTGTGCGAATGTTCAGAGTAACATTCTCACCCGCTGCGCCATCTCCCCTTGTCGCCCCGCGAATCAACTTCCCACCTTCATACAGAAGCGACACAGCAACTCCGTCAATCTTCGGCTCGCAGGCGTATTCGATGTCTCCGGTAGAATCAAGTCTGGTTTTTACCCGTCGATCAAAGTCCCGCATGTCGTCTTCGCCAAATGCATTGTCGAGCGAAAGCATCGGCATTTCGTGCACGACTTGACCGAACGCGGCAAGCGGCTCAGCGCCAACCCGCTGTGTTGGCGAATCGTCTGTAATGAGTTCCGGGTGATCCGTCTCAAGGGATTTTAGCTCACGAAACTGACGATCGAATTCGGCATCGGCGATCTCAGGTTCATCCAGGGAGTGGTAAAGATGGTTGTGCCGGTTAATCTCCTCACGAAGCCGGGCGATTTGTTCCTTGACGTTTCTCGATGCAGACATAACGCCAGGCTATGCGGAATGCTTGAATTGGAATTCCCTGATGGACTGTCGGCAGTGTTCGATAGTCTGCGATGTCATCACACTCCTGGATTCATCCCGTATTTCACCGCCGAGTTCAAGCGCTATGCAATCAGCAACAGTAAGCATTTCGTCCAGCACTTTAAGGGGATCCAAAAGCTCATGCACGCGCATGAACAGGGTCACGCCTGGAGTTGAGAAAGTATCCATGACTTTCATATCGAAGGTCCCTGGCTCAACCGCACTGGCAAGACTGAATGCTGACTCACCGGTTTCCAGCAGGTGATGAAAGATGTCCATCTCACCAAGAGTCATGTTCGATTCCACCAGAATCTCCAGCAACCTCTGGCCGGGGAACGGGTCATCAATTGCAAGCACATTGATTACGACAAATTTTTCCGGCTTCGGCAACGCTTCCTGCTTTCTCGCCGGGGGTGCTTTACCGAAAACAGGCTCTTCGTCAGCAACTTCATCAGCAACTATATCGGCACTTGCTATTTCAGTACCCGGTACGATATCGATCACGTCATCGTCGATGAATTGTTCGGCTTCCGGTTCCGGCAGATCAATTGCTGAAATGGAAGGCAAATCCACCGATTCCATCAATACCGGTACATCTTCGTCCAGTTCATCCTCGCTCGCGTTGATCACCCTGGCGCCGCCATTGGGCAACTCAGCCTTGAACATACTCAGGTCATCAACATTGACGTCCTCATCACCAGTATCGGTAAGGAAAGACTTGTCCAGCTTCATTCTGATCTGATTCTGACCTGCTCGCATGCGAAGGTAGCCGTGCAGCAGAACACCGATGATGAACACCGGTCCCAGAATCAACAACCATTGTCTCAAGTCAAAGTCCACAGGTCGCCTCCTGATCTGTACCTTCTAGCTCCCTTATCCGCTTTCGCGTATAGACCTTCGGTCGCTCCGCGACCTGCAGGCTATACTGCCGCCATTGCTACTGCTTCATCAACATCCACAGACACCAGCCGGGAAACACCTGGCTCATGCATCGTCACACCCATCAACTGCTCACCCATTTCCATAGCGATCTTGTTATGAGTGATAAAAATAAACTGAACGGTTCTCGACATTTCCTTAACCATATCGGTATAACGCGCCACGTTAGCATCGTCGAGGGGTGCATCGACCTCGTCTAACAGGCAAAACGGTGCCGGGTTAAGATTGAAGATTGAAAACACCAGCGCAATCGCGGTAAGTGCTTTCTCACCACCTGATAAGAGATGGATACTGGAATTCCGCTTACCCGGGGGTCTCGCCATAATTCCAACACCCGTATCCAGAAGATCTTCACCGGTCATCTCGAGATAAGCATGACCACCGCCAAACAGCTTCGGGAACAGCTGCTGCAGTTTGCTGTTCACCTTATCGAAGGTTTCCTTGAATCGCGTCCGGGTTTCGATATCGATTTTACGGATGGCGTTTTCAAGGGTTGCCAGAGCTTTTTCAAGATCCTCGTTCTGCGCATCCAGATACTGCTTTCGCTCGGATTGAACTTTGTATTCGTCAATAGCAGCAAGATTGATGGCGCCGAGTCGCTGAATACGGTTACCCATACGAGTCAGGTCTTGTTCCCAGACTTCTTCTTCTGCCTCTTCGGGTAGACGGGCCAGCACATCGTCCAGCACCTGGTTTTCTTCTTCCAACTGCTCAACAATCGTCGACCGCTTCACCTCTAGTGTCTGTTTCTCCAGCCGGACCTTCTCAAGGCTGGAACGAAGCGTTTCGATCTGTTCTTCCAGGCCGCTTCTACCCTGTTCCAGCTCACGAATCCCATGCTCCATGGCTTCCGATTTCTGTCGGACAGCCGCCAGCTCGTTTTCCACCTCGAGTCGTTTCGCCAACTGTTGTTCGAGTTCTGATTTCAACTGACCCTGGGGTTCTTCACTGGACCGAATGCTGTCGTCAAGACTGCTTCGCCGGTTTACCAGGATCTGCTGCTGTTCACCCAATCGTGCCATGGCCTGGTCAGTAGATGAGATCTGGGAGTTGAGGGATTGAATGCGCAATGCCAACTGATGTGCAGCATCAGCATCGGTCCTCGCCTTACCTCGGGCTTCAGTCAGCTGTGCCGAAATGGATTCACGGCGCTTGACCAGTTCATCCCGCCTCACCGTATCCGCTTCCATGGCATCCAGTGCCGATTCGAGGGTCGCTCTAGCCTCTCTCAGCGAAGTTTGATCCGCCTCGAGCTGGATTCGGGATGCATCAACTTCGCTACGTGCCCGCTCGATATCATTCTCGATCTGCTGTGCTTGTACTTTTTTAGCACCGAGCTGGGCGCGCGTCTCACCAAATGCCCGTTGCTGTTCCGCCAGCCGCTTCTGCTGACCATCGCGTTCCGATTCCGCCTGGGTCAGTACAGCCATTCCTGATTCCAGTTCCGCATTGAGCCTGTCGACATCCTCCCGAGCAGCTCCCATTGAAGCCTTCAGGTCAGACAGTTCCTGCTGGCGTTTCAACACGCCAGCTTCTGCGTCTTTATCCTTGTTGACTCTGAGCCAGTTCGGTCCGAGCCAGATACCGTCTCTTGTGACCACGGACTCACCACTCCCGAGGCGATCGCGCATGGCGATGGCTGAACCCAGATCCGGCGCCGTATGAATGCCTTGAAGGAGAACACTCACGGATGAATCACCCGTGACCTTCTCTAATAACGAACCAGCAGCCGGGGCACCAGCCGCCGGTTCATCCCCAGCAACAAAGCTGAGATGACCTTGACCGAAATCACCGAGCAGGGTTGTTACGGCATCGAGACCATCGACACAAACGGCCTGAAGATGATCTCCCAGTACCGTTTCGACAGCGTCCGCCCAACCATCCTCGACACGGATATTTTCTGCAAGACGGTGTTTGTCGCCGAGACCATGGCGATCCAGCCACTCGACTTCTACATCGTCCTGCTGACCCAGTGCTGCCTGCTGCAGCGCTTCGAGGGATGCGTATCGTCCTGAGAGAGATTGCAGTTCGCTGCGCTTTTCATCCAGGGCATGAGTTAATTGCTGATTCTGCTCACGCTGGTTTTCAATGGTGTTGGAAAGAGCGCCAAGCTCTGTCGAGATCCGCTCGAGCTGGTGCTCCTGAGTGCTGAGCATTTGTTCAAGCGGACCGATTTCCTGCCCGGCCGTTTCCGCCGATAAGCGCTGCAGATCCTCTTCCAGTCCTTTGATTCTGGTGCTGGCACGATCTATCGTTTCTTCGAGGTGTTCAATTCGGGATTGTTGCACTTCACCGCGTTGTCGACTTTCCGCCGCAGTTTGATTGAACTCATCCCACTCGTTCTGCCACTGTTGCATGGCTTGCTCTGCCTCAAACAGTCGCTCCCCAGACTGTTTTTCCAGGGCGACGATATGATCCTGTTGGGGTCGGGTTGCCTCAAGATCAGCGTGATACTGTGAAATAAGGCGCTCATCTGCCTCCAGATCACTTTGAACCTTGTTCAGATTCGACAATACCTGTTCCAGATCTGCATTCAGCTGACGGGTTCGCTCGTTCTGGAACTGGATGCTGTCTTCGATCCGGGCGATCTCAGTCCCGTAATCGTAGTAACGCTTCTGTACTTCGTTCAGCTGATCAGAGAGATCCGTCAGACTCGAGCGCTTGGTTTCCACTTCGGCATCAATATGACGCTGGTCGGCGACCCGTGCATCCTGTTCGATGGTCAGCCTGTTAATTTCGTCGTCCCGTGCTTTTAGCTCGGAAGTGAGCGACTTCCACCGCAAAGCGTGCAGCCCGGCTTTGAGTTCACGCTCTTCCGCCTTTAGCCCTTTGTAGCGTTCAGCCGCCTTGGCCTGCCGCTCAAGATGCGCCAGCTGACGTTCGAGTTCTTCACGCAGATCGCTGAGACGATCAAGATTGTCCTTGGTGTGCCGGATTCGTCTTTCTGTCTCCCGACGTCGCTCCTTGTATTTGGATATACCAGCCGCTTCCTCTAGATAGGATCTCAGCTCCTCAGGCTTGGCTTCGATCAGATCTGAGATCATGCCCTGCTCGATGATGGAGTAACTACGCGGCCCCAGGCCCGTACCCAGGAATAGGTCTGTTATATCTTTTCGGCGACACTTCTGACCATTAAGGAAGTAGTTGGACTGACCATCTCGGGTCACCTGGCGCTTGACTGAAATCTCCGTGTAGGCCGCGAATTCACCGCTGAGCCGGCCCTCGGCATTGTCAAAGAGCAATTCGATGCTCGCCTGACCAACGGGTTTACGCGTATTAGATCCATTAAAGATGACATCTGTCATCGATTCACCGCGCAGTGTCTTCGCGGAAGATTCACCCATAACCCAGCGAACAGCGTCAATAATGTTCGACTTACCACAGCCGTTCGGTCCGACGACTGCGCAAAGATTTGAGGGGAATGGGACTGTTGTAGGATCTACAAAGGATTTGAAACCGGCGAGCTTAATTGCCTGCAATCGCATAAATTTGTTTTACTCCACAACACCGGCCCGGCAAGTACCGGTGGAAAACGATTATCTTATAAAAATTCTTGCCGCGACTGTAGTGAAAACAACAAAAAATTAGACTTTAAGGGTCAGGTTTTGAATTAGACATGGAAATCACTGGATCATTACTCCTTTTTGGGCTGATTGTCGCCGTTCTCTTCGTTTTCGGACCAAGGCCAAAACTGAATCCCACTGTACAGACGACCCTCGTTCCACAAAACCTGGCACCTGCGGAATTGGCCTCCTGGCTCACCGAATATGAAGAAGCCCATCAGGGTATTATTGGCGGTGCCGAGGCGAAGATCCACTGGGCCGACGAACCTGCGGTCACCGATATCTGCCTGCTCTATATTCACGGTTTCTCTGCTTCGAGACAGGAAACCGCACCGGTCACTGAACGGGTTGGAGCCGGCCTGAATGCCAATGTGGTCTACACGCGCCTTGCCGGTCATGGTCTCGAATCCGATGGCATGGAAGCCGCAGCGGAAGACTGGCTACAGTCTGTAACCGATTCCTGGGAGATCGCTTCCCGAATAGGTCGACGTGTGGTTATCGTTGCCGTTTCAACCGGGGCCCCGCTCGCTGTCTGGCTGAGTCAACTCGTCACGAATCGCGAGCTGGTCCATAGCCTTGTCTTCCTTTCCCCCAATTTCAGAGTCAGAAGTCCTTTCGGGTTTATTCTCACATGGCCCTGGTCACGCTACTGGGTACCGCTCCTCCTCGGCCGGGAACGCAGTTGGGAGCCGGAAAACGAACTGGCAGACCGATACTGGACCTCCCGATATAGTATCCATGCCGTCATCGAGATGCAGAAAGTCGTTGACTGGGTGAAGCACAACCCTCCCATATCGCACAATATTCCGCTTGCCACTATTTATATGACCGGTGACCCTACGATCAGTCACGAAGCGGCGGTGAATTTCCATCATGCATGGGATGCCAGTACCAAGGAGTTGCTGGAGGTGACCATTGATCGGGAGAATCCGCAGCATGTTTTCGCTGGAGATATTACGGCGCCACATCGGGTGGACTGGTGCGTGGATGCCTGTGTCGACTTTCTTCGGCTGGTTGATGAAGGCTAACTGCGTCCAGGCATGCTGAGAACTGGGGATATACCGAATAGTGTGCTTCGCCGCCCTCCCGGCTTCCCTCAGTCGGCGCTCAGCAGATACACTTTTCGGTATACCCCCAGCCCTCTGCCACTCCATCATCACCGAGAACTCATCGAAGCTGAACACCGCGATAGGGAGTACTAGCAGGTGCATGGTCTCAGCAGACTCGAGGGCATGGATGCCCGAAAGTCAGCAACACATGGATGTGTCGAGCGGCTTGCCGCTCGAGCGTTGCTGAGACCATGTACCGGACGGCAACGACCGTACCCAAACCCTTCCAAGAGATTCTCTATACACGAACATCATCGGAAACACCGCGTACAAACAGCGGTTCGCCTTCAGTGTTGTCTTCAGCCACCAGGTTGTCCAGATCTTCGGCAACACCTTCGGTGAAGGATTCAACCGCAGCGATAATCCTGGGCAATAGCGTCGCATCGCTGGTTGAGTTGAGGAAAAGCCCCTCACGGCGCAACACAAAGTGAACAGCCCGCTCGATGACATCATCGTCCCTATGGGGTTCGTACCAACTACGCCGGGGTGATTCATCGTCTTCCCGCCAGCGACGTTTGGCGATTGACTTGATCGTCTGCATGGCGACGCCTTTCTCCTGGCACAGTTTGTACAACGTCTCGAACTCCTCGGCGTACCTTTCATCCTGAATCATGAAAAAATTGTAAGGCAGTAGCACTGAGGCGAAGTCGAATCGAGCCAGACTTTTGAGGTGCATTTCTGCTATGCGGGTGCCATGACCGGTAACTCCGATGAATCGAACCAGCCCTTCTTCTCGTGCCTTTATCGCGGCTTCCAGCGCTCCACCCGGTGACATGACCGTATTCCAGTCAGCATCCTGGGCGAGATTATGGAACTGGATCAGGTCAACCTGATCTACCTGCATTCTCTCGAGAGATGTCTCGAGGCTGCGGCGAGCGTCATCACCAATTCGATCTGCGGTTTTGGTTGCCAGGAAAAATTCATCGCGGTGGCTCTTTAGAAAGTCTGCCAGTCGCAGCTCCGAATCACCGTAGACGGGGGCGGTATCAATGTGATTGATACCAGCCGAGCGGATCAGATCGAGCGTACTGTCCGCCTTTTCCTGGCGCATTCCGCCCAGTGCTGCCGCTCCAAAAAGAATCCGCGTACTGTCATGACCAGTGTTGCCAAATGGATAAGTCGGAATCATGTTATTCCTCCAGGTCTGCAAAGTTATTAATGATGCGAATGGCGGCACAGGCAGCACCATAGCCGTTGTCGATGTTGGTAACGGTCAGACCGGGCGCGCAACTGACAAGCAGTGATCGCAGCGCGGTTTCACCTTCTTTTACCATGCCATAACCAACGGAGGTGGGCACGGCAATAATCGCCGCAGAGACAAGCCCTCCCAGCACCGTTGGCAAGGCTGCATCCATACCTGCGACACAAATAATGATCTTGCATCTCTTCAGCTCATCGAGGCGTTCCGTTATGCGCCAGAGACCTGCGACGCCGACATCGTGAATCTCCAACGCCTCGTGCCCGTAGAACTCAAGCGTCCGCGATGCTTCGCGGGCCACTGGCAGATCAGAACTACCACCGGTGACAACTGCCAGCGGCACCGTCGGTTCGCTGCCCTTTGGCAGATGAAACGCGGTTCCTGACACCTCGTCGTACTCCAGAACCTGGGGATGTGCTGAATTCAGAATTTCGAATTTTTCCGTTGATAGCCGTGTAAACAGCATGGATTTGTTTTCAAGAACGACCGTGTCACAGATAGTTTTCAGCTGTGGGTCACTCTTGCCTTCACAAAATACCGCTTCGGCCAGGCCCGTGCGGTTTTCCCGGTCAAAATCCAGGTTCACGTCTTTCGATTCAGTCACGAGGCAACTTCCAGTGTGTCGATCAGAAATGCACTACCCATACGATAGGGTTCAACGACGATTGTGGAAACACGAGCACCGAATCCTTTTTCTTCGAAAAGCCGGCGAACGTAGTCAATCGACTTGATGAAGCAGGCTGCATGCGGATCGAATTCTTGGGCCGACTCTATCTGGATCGCGACTTCCGTCTGCCGGATTCTGCAGCGTACCGCCTTGAGATCCAGGTAGCCCTGAAGCCTTTCGCGAACGCCTCGCTCGGCCTCGTCGATCACCGGCAGCAATGCACCATCAATGGCGATTCCCGTAGTGACCCGGCTCGAGAGACAAGGTGCTGCCGGTAAATCCTTCAGATCGTCCAACCCTAATCGCCCGGCTATTTTTCTCAGATCGGATTTGCTGATACCAAGCTCAACATATGGATGACAAACTTTGTGTTCTTCGGCTGCAACAAGGCCGGGACGATAATCACCGAGGTCATCCATGTTAGTGCCTGATGCCACGACAAGCGACGTTGCGATACAGACGGTATCGTAAAGATTTGTTTTGCAGAAGTAACAGCGATTGACTGGATTGGCGAGGTATTCCTCGTCATGCATCTCACCGGCATCAATCAGGTTCAAATGCCAGTTTTCTGTGCCGGCATATCGTTCCACCCGCGCCGTCGCTTCGACAGGAACCGCCGGGGAAATGGCATGAAAGACCTGGGGACCAGGATTGGCCCGATGAGCCACAAAGGCGAGCGTCATACTGTCCACCCCACCACTGACGGCAATGGCCATCGCTGGTTTCGACATGAAGTAGTTTTGTAGGGTCTCGAGGTTGCTCAATCCTGCACCTGCTTTATTGCCAGCGATTCCGCCTGTACCCTGACTTCCTCCTGCTCTGCAGGTGTCAGGTCACTGGTGGCGAGATCGTCCATTTCGATTTTCGCTGTCTTTCCACCGGGACGATGAGCGACTTTAACCCGATATGGCCTCTCATTCACATGGACCACAACCTCTTCGCGCCGAAGTATTGTCCGAGAAATTATTTCACGCCTGATTCCCAGTGTTGTCGTCAAGGTGAAACAGCTGCCGGTCACGGTATCGGCAACTTCAGGCTGAGACAGAACAGTGACCGATACCCCCTGACGCTGCTTCTTCCCAAAATAGGGCTGTTGAATCACATCGAGCACACCCGCCTCCCCTCGAAGCCTCTCCACTGAGGCAGAAAGCTGCTCAGGTGTCATATCATCGATTTCAAAAGAAAGTCTCATGACCGAATCATTCTGCCAAGCCGATCCGGTGACTTCTTTTTCGTAACAGGTGATTCGAGCCACATTCGAAATACCCGGAAACTGCTTCTCACCGTATCCATAACCCGAACCAGTGAGCCGGTGACCTCTGGGCACCTTCTCGTCGGGTGACAGATACTTGAGAATTGCCGCCCCGGTAGGCGTCACTCTTTCACCAGGGAGCCCATCATCTACTACAGTGAAACCTTCGAGCAGCCGGGCCGTTGCCGGGACAGGCACCGGCAATCGTCCGTGAGCAGTTTCGACAAAACCGCTACCAAGCGGCACTTCTGAAACGCTCCAGGTGGCATCGAGCGAAGCAATAAGATGTGCAGCAATAACGATGTCTGCGATTGAATCCCAGGCACCGACTTCATGAAATGCGACTTCCTCCACGGACTTTCCGTGGATCTCAGCTTCAACTTCCGCGATCAGACGGAATATCTCCTGTGCTACCGCTTTTGTCGATAGAGACAGCTTTGATAAATCCAGCCTTTCACGGATATCGGCGTAGTGTCGGTGGTGATGATCGCCCTGTGACCCTGCTTCAACTTTGAATCGACAGCCTGTCAGCACCCCGTCATTGTGGTCTACCCTGGAAAGCGTCACCAAATCCGGGAATCCGGCATCCTCGATCAGCGTCTCAAGCTTAACGCCAAGTTCTGGAAAGGCGTCCAGAACTGCGCCGATGAACATATCACCGGAAAGTCCCCCGACCAGATCCAAGTGTAAATGTCGCATGGCTAACTTAAGAGCTGATGGGTTGGCCCACAGAGATCAGCGACAGGAATGTTAAATGTGCAGGCATCCTGACACGGGCTGCCGTCACAACTGAGACAGGCACTGGCATTGTGCTCCAATCTTGCGTACTCATTTCTTGCCACCGAATAGTCACCGTAGTCCGTTGCATACATATGCATGCGGAGTATATCTGGTATGGGGACGTCATAGGGGCAACTGCCCTCACAGTCGTTACAGACATTCCGGCAGTAACTGGCTTCCGTCTGGCGGGCGTACTGCTGAAGCAGCTCCATATCCACTCGGCTTACCGCACTTGAACCTGAAGCGCCGAGATATTCATCCACTTCATCGCGATTGCGCATGGTAATGATGAGATTATCAACATCCGGATTATTCAATATCCAGCGACATGCTGCCTGGGCATAGGTCGAGCCTTCCCGTTCGTATGGGCGCATATCATTGAGGCGGGCTCCCCTCAGCACCTTCATGGCCACGATACCAACATCCTGCTGCTTGGCCTTTGCTAATAATTTCGGTAGACCCTGCTGATTCGCCACCAGGTCTGTTGAGCGGGTAAAGCGCTCGTAAAAAGCCGGATCGTCGCCAAAATTCATCGCTAGCAACATAACATCGAACATGTCCTTATCCAGCGCATATTCAATACAGTCGGTCAGCCGACCGGCGTGGCCGGACATACCAAAATAGCGAACTTTACCGAGCGACCTCGCCTTGTCCGTGAACTCAAGCCACTCTGGATTCTGAAGCCGCCTGATGTCATTGACAGCATGGTTGAAAAAGACATCGATATAGTCAGTCTGCAGTCGTTTGAGACACGCATCCAGTCGGGCCATCATTGACGATGCGGACGTACTGCCGCCTGCAAATATCTTGGTCGCAAGTTTGACGGACTTGCGTCTTCCACCTTTCAATGCCTTGCCCATCACCTCTTCCGAGACACCCTCGCCGTAGCTCTCAGCTGTATCGAAGTAATTGATACCCCTGTCCATGGCATGGAGGACTACACGTTCGTCACCATGCTGCAGAGGAAAAGACCCGAAAGACACGTCCGACACCTGGAAACCCGTGCGACCCAGACGGACATATTCCTTGACGCCTCCATCAATCGCTCCATGTACGGGGTCTGGCGTCATTGAAAGGCCCGTTGTACTCATGGTAAGACCCGTTGTAACACCAGAAAGTGCGCCTAATTGAAGCAGCGATCGTCGTTTAACCTTTTTCATATGGCTGGGCTCCCTCTTCCCTATCGTGTCAAACACTACTCCCGTCGTTCACCACTGGCAATACGACAATTCCGAGGGCCAAAATTCATCAAATTGATTCGACGACGGAGCAGAGTAAGTCCTGTGAACTATTGCTATACTTGCCCGCTATTGCCAACCCTGATACCAAGTGATACTGGATCTACACACTCATTCGATCAAGTCTGACGATGGCCGGGCGAAAGTCGAAAACTACTGTCAGTGGATACGCTCCAAGGAGCTACCCATTGATGGCTTCGTCCTTACCGAACACCGCCAATACGATGTCGAATCCGACTATTCGACACTGGCTGAGAAGAATGGTCTGGTAATTTTGAAAGGCAGCGAGGTTGAAACCGAATACGGTCACGTCCTTGTCTTTGGTGTTACCGAAGCACTAACCAGGGCCTTCGATTTCAGTCGAATCGACCTGCCTCTCGCCATGGTCATTGAAACCTGTGAAGCTCACGGCGCCGTCCCGGTGCCCTGCCATCCCGGGCGCCCGCGAGTCGGCATGTTCGCTCATACTGAAGAGCTGGGCATCCCCGCTGGAGTAAAAACTGTCGAAATCTACAATGGCGGCAGTCGGGAAAACGAAGACCAGATTGCCATCGACAATGCAGAGAAGCTGGGTTACCGCGGTACCGGTGGTAGCGATTCTCATATCGTCAGCCACGTCGGTCGATGTGCGACCGAATTTTCGGCCGATATTCGCGATATGGCAGCGCTGGTCTCCGCCCTGCAGGCAGGTGAATTCAACGCCGTAACATTTAAACACTGAGAGGAGAGTTTTTTGGACGCCGATATTGAAGCTGTTCGGGGAAAATATCTAAACCTGGATTTCGACGAAAATGAATTCTTCATCGACCCGGCCATAACCACTGAATATGCCCGACTTTGCGGTGAAACCGCCGAGCGATTCCTTGATCCGGAGCACCCCGACTTTCAGGCCTCCCCTACCTATATCGCCAGTCTTTCCGGCAGGCGAATGCTGCCCAAGGACTTTCCCCGGTTCGGCATCGGCATGGATGCAGGCAAAGCCATCGAGTGTTTCCAGCCTGTACGACCCGGCAAGCCCATTACCGGCAGGTCCCATATCCACGATATCTTTACCAAGACTGGCCGCTCCGGCAGGATGGTATTCGTTGTCATGCGTATCGAGTTCTACGATCAAGACGGGAATCATCTTGCTAACGCCGACAGTCGAAGTGTACAGAGGGAGAAAAGCCAGTGACTATTGCTACAATCGGTGACGTCGAATTCGGTATTGAACTGCCGACTTTTGAACCAGACACGTCGCTCGCGACCGGTACCCGATTCGCTGATCTGATCAGCTGGGATGGGGTCAGGTTCAGAGATCACGAAGGCGCGAAAAAAGAAGGATTCCAGGGGGCGATAATTCCCGGCATCCTAAACCAGGGCTACCTTGTCGCCATGATTCACAACTGGGCGCCTCCGGCAGAAGTCGTTTCAGTAGATACTGTATTCCGAGCCCCGGTCATCGCCGACGATTCCCACAGCATCACAGGTGTCGTCACGGATATCGATGAGGAAGATGGCAAGGTCGAGATTGATCTCACGGTCACCAATGATAAAGACGAAACCCGGGTCTTCGGTACCGCAGTTATTCGTCTGCCGACCTAGCTTCCACTTTCGTAACAGGAGAAATTGAAAAAGGTCTCATTATTAACAAAATTGAGGTTTAGCAATTTCAAACCCGGGAGGTGGTCTGCGTTAACAACAAGGCTGGCCTCTCCCGACCATTGCTCGAACATGGAAGCCAGTGTATTCCTGTTGATCCAAACGGCTTCCTTTGATCCAAGGCTGGAAAGAAGTACTGAATCTTCAGCACCAAGGATCGAGCCATTCGAATCATAGAGCGTACCAGTAAGATCAGTTATCTCATCTGCACCCTCGTTAATGAATCGAATATACGTGACAACATCAGAGTCTTGTCCTTCCACATTCTGGACGGTTCCAGAACGGACACAATTAGTATTACTAATCAGCCCACTCGGACTCGTTAACCGGGTCATGAGTTCAAAGTCCCCACCAGCTGAAACTTCTAGAAGTGCAGGTCCCGACCACGATGAAACGCTGAAGCGTTGTTCAAGGTCTGTTGCTGATATTTGAATACGACCTCCGGAGGCGACAGAACCATCGTGCAATGAGGCTCCCGCCGTGCCCAGTCGCGCACCCGCTCCTGTATAAAGCGTCCCGGTGAACGCCAACGCGCCGCCGGAAACATTAACGATATGGGTCTCGCTAACATTCTGGCTCTGGGAATTGGTCATGAGATAGACACGCCCGCTGTCTGACGATTCAAAGCAGGAGAAGTTAAAAAAGGTTTCCTCATTGACAAAGTTCAGGTTCAGCAGCTTCAAATCATCAGCAGTGCTGACAATTTCAAGGGATGCCGCTCCATCCCAGGTCTCACCGAACAGGTCGCTAATATCCTCCCGCGTCAACCAAATGGCTTCTTTGGGATCGAGCTGAGAAGTTAAAATGGCCCCAGAAGCCCCCAACAAATCTCCATTCTTATCTCGAAGTTCACCACGGATGGTTTGAATAGAAGAATCACCAGTATTAATTAGCCTGACAAACGTCCGTGCACTACTGTCGAATCCTTCAACATTGTGTACCCGCCTTTCCGTCACACAATTGGTATTAGATATCAATCCACTGGGACTGGTGAGTTTGGTCATCAGATCAAATTCAGCGGTACCCCGTACCTCCAGCATTGCCGGCCCCTGCCAGGCCACGGTGGAGAAAAGTGTCTCCAGGTCAGCAGACGTAAGAACGGTTCGGCCCTGGGAGGCGACAACCCCAGAGTGCAAGTCCGTATCAGCCTGACCAAGCTGATCTCCGTCTCTGTTATAAAGTGTTCCGCTAAACCGTTGCGGCACACTTGAGGTATTAATGATATGTAGACTAGTGACATTCTGACTGGTGGAGGTTGTCATCAGGAACGTTGTTCCATTTGACACCGCATCCGTGTCTTCATTATCACCTGTGCCGTCTTCGTCCGTATCCACCCACTCTGAACTGTCGCCTGGAAAGGCATCGTCGGCATCGTAGACACCATCCATGTCGCTATCGACATCACAGGCATCGCCTAAATCAGATGCGGTATTACTTGGAGTCTGATCACTATTTGAAACAGTTGGACAATTGTCATCTGAATTCGCGACCCCGTCTCCGTCCTTATCAGAATCACAGAGATCGCCCGCACCATCCCCGTCCAGATCAGTTTGATTCTCGTTTGCTACTGTTGGGCAGTTATCATTTTGATTGGCGGTGCCGTCATTGTCCATATCCGAGAACCCAATGACCGCCAGTGCTCCCGATGTTGTAATTGATTGAGTCGAAAACCCTGACCTTGCCGTGCCTGCCGTGGCAGCCAGGATCGAGGTGCTATCGATCGTCAATTCATTTTCATCCGGGATGCTCAGGACGATGCTCGCGTCCTGCGCACCGGGAAAGAGCCCCGACACAATGGCAGAACTGCCGCTTATCGCGGCTTCACTGCCGCCAATCTGTATCGACGATCCTGACTGAGAAAATGCCGTCAGTCCACCAGAAGCTTCAAGTCTGATATCCATATTTATCAAAATGTCATTCGGCGCCAGCTTCCAACTACCCTGGGTATTCAGGTACGGGTCACTGGTAATACTGACGGTGCCGACTTCCGTCGAGCTGTCACCGACTGCTCCATCAAAAAAGATCGAATTCTGATCCTGGTCAATCCTGTCCACGTCAGAATTGGGCATGTAGTCGACTTCGATGGCATCCTGGAACCTGATGTAAGGAATCGTTAACTCTTTGATCGTCGTTACATCAGTGCCGTCGTCTGTCTGAATTTCTATCGACAGATATACATCAGTCTGGGCGGTAACGATGATCCTTTTTACATCCATTGTGAATTTATTCGTCGCGCTGAACCCGTCCCCTGTATCGACACTAAATGTCGAGAAGGACTGACCTATTCCGCCGGTTGTCATGACAAAAGATTGGCTTGAGTTTCCATCCCACAAATCGCCCATAACCGGGCTCACGCTGAATTGCGCACCATCTGACAATGTGTATAGGAAATGCAGATCGATATCCTTGGCCACCGCTGCACCCAACTCACCAGTAATGTCCATCACACCTGAGACCAGGTCGTCATTGGATTGAGCCGTCCTGTCGGTTACACCATCAACAGTGTCAGAGATCACTGCATTGACAGAAGTATCGTTCTCGGCCGCGTAAATGAGGGGACCAGTGGTCGAGTCGACCTCAATCGGTGCGTTACCGGCAAATCTGATATATGGAGATCTGATCGACCTGATTATTGTCTCTCCGAAATTGTCCGCCCATTTAATGGTGATCAGAACGTCTACCGGACTCTCATCAACAATGGTCACACCCCTCATATCAATGGCAAAGACATTCGTTACCGTAAAACCATCTTCAGAGTTGCCTCGAAATGTTGCCGTGGTGTTACCGGTAGCACTCCCGAACTCGGCGAAGCTCACACTGGAGTCACCATCCCACAGATCACCCATCACTGGAGACGCGGTAAATTTGGCACCACCAGTAAGTTCAAGTTTCAGCTCAAGATCGAGGCTACCTGCCAGTGGGTCAGGTGTGAAGACGCCGGTGATATCAAGGTCACCGGCAACCGTATCATCCGTCGATCCCGCAGTACCATCGGTAACAACATCTGATGTATCAGGAATTGCAGCGCCAGTAAAATTGGCAGCGGGAATGTATACAAAGGGTTGAGGCAAGTCTACGAAAACGATGGCACTAGCGACTTGAGTCCAGTAAAAAATTACTGAAAAAACCGCTGTCTTTACCAACTTGGATAACATGCTCTACTCCAGATCCCGTCTGGATGTTCAGTTTACCCATGATCGGGGATTCAGCAAATTGGTGATTGATTGCTATCTATGGCAGATTTGGCGCTTCAACAAGGAGTTAGTCGTGAAAATCATCTGTCTGACCGGAGGACTCGCCTCCGGTAAATCAACAGCCGTCCGATATCTCGAGGACAAGGGTGCTCATATTATCGATGCCGATATTCTCGGACACCGCGCCTATGAGCCTGGAACAGGTGCTCATCGGTCCGTCATTGAGGCATTCGGTGAGGACGTTCGTTCCCCGGGCGACCAGATTGACCGGAAAGCCCTGGGAGGCAAGGTTTTCGGAAAGCCGGATCAACTGAAAAAGCTGACGGACATCGTCTGGCCGGAGATTCGCAGACTGGCTGAGAAGGAGATAGAGAAAGTTCAGACCACACAACCGAACAAGATCGTCGTGCTGGAAGCAGCAGTATTATTTGAAGCCGGCTGGGAAGACATCGGCGACGAGGTCTGGGTTATCTCCGTAGATCGAGAAACAGCCATCCGCCGTTCCATGGAGCGAGACAGCGCCCCCAGAGAAGCGGTTGAGAGCCGCCTCGATTCACAACTCAGCAATGAAGAACGAGCCAACAAAGCGGATTTGATCATCTACAATGACAAAGCCGAGGCCGCACTCTTTTCCCAACTGGACACTGCCTGGGAGGCTATTCAATGACCGGTTACAGCCTGGAAGTCATTAAGGACAATCTGGATACAACAAGATTTACCGAACTCGCAGATGAATCTGCTCCCGGTTCAGGCGACGCTGTAATCCGCGTTGATCGATTTGCACTGACCGCGAACAACATCACCTACGCCGTCGCCGGTGACATGATCGGATACTGGCAGTTCTTCCCGGCGACAGGCGACTGGGGCAGGATTCCGGTCTGGGGTAAAGGGACGGTTGTCAATGCTGGCGACACAGACCTTACCGTTGGCGATGAATATTACGGGTACTACCCGATGTCGAGTTCCCTTGTCATTAAGCCCGAGAAGGTATCCCCAAGAGGCTTTGTCGATGCCGCGGCTCATCGTGCTGCTCTGCCTCCTGCTTACAATCAGTACACCCTGATGTCGGCAGAGAACGGTTTTGATCGCCGCTACGACAACTATCGCATGGTCTACTACCCACTATTTGTCACGGGTTTCGCGCTCGATGACTATCTTTTTGACAATGACTCCTTTGGCGCAGAGCGGGTCATTCTTTCGAGCGCATCCAGTAAGACATCTATCAGCCTCGCGTCTCTGCAGAAAAAGCGTGGGTCGAAACTGACCGGGCTTACTTCATCAGGCAACGCAGGATTCGTCTCCTCTCTCGGGCTTTACGATGAAGTTGTAACCTACGATGACTTAGCAAACCTCGATGCCGGTCAGAAAGTGGCCTATGTCGATATGGCAGGCAATCGTGATGTCCTGTCGCGGCTGCATCATCATTTTAATGACAATATTGTTTGCAGTTGCAGCGTTGGTATTACGCATCGGGAAAATAGAGACGGCGAAGACCCGTCAACCCTGCCCGGTGCCACTCCCACCGGGTTCTTTGCACCCACCCAGATTCAGAAGCGCAGCCAGGAGTGGGGGCCAGAAAAGTTTCAGACGGAACTGGCAAGCGCCTGGGATGGCTTCCTGGCCAAAGTGGATGATTGGATCACCATTAACGAATCCAGTGGCCGCGAGGCTCTGCTGGCCGCCTACAAAACCGTGCTAAACGGCGCACCGCCAGACCAGGGATATGTCGTATCGATCGACTGACTCACTCAAGGATGGCAGGCGAAACAGCTGCGATACTGTAGGGGAAGAGCCGGGCAGACATGGCATCACCCTTTATCGCAGGATCGTTCGCCATGAACTCTGCCGCTGCTTCTAAGGAAGCGGCTTTGAGAATGACAATACCAAAGGTATCCTCGTCGGCTGTCTGACTGCGGCCTGCCAGCAAAACAGTACCGGCGGCAGCATTCTCTTCCAGATAGGCGACGTGTGCGCTTACTGCCTCGCTTTCCGTTGCTGTTGGCCCTTCCGTGAGCATCTCCAGTCGCACAGGTCTGAGCACGTAGATGAATTGTTCCATAGTTACCGAATCTTACCGTTATCCTCTATTACTGTGCCACCTTCAGGAATTCGTGAACGGACGACAAACGGCCAATTTCACCGGATACCAGGACCTGTACAACGCCGGAAAATTGATTACCATGGTTGTAAACCGGCATGGAAAGGCGCTCATATGAGCACTGAAACTTACGCCATTGTTTTCAAGGGTGGCATTGTCGAAGGACATGAGGCAGCAGCAGTCCAGGCACAACTGGCAAAGCTGCTGAAACTCGACGCAAAGAAAGTCAGTGCACTTTTCTCAGGCAAACAGATTGTCCTGAAAAAAACAGCAGATAAGGCTGAAGCAGCCAAGTACGGCAAGGTTCTGAAGAAAGCCGGTGCCGACGTCAAGATTCGTGTCATCAAGACAGATGCTCCGGCGCCAAAACCAGTTGCCCCCGCTTTCCAAAAAGCCGAAACGCCTGTTTTTCAGGCAGCCGACGATGCACCACCACCAGCCTTCCAGAAAGCCGAAGAAGAATCCCCACCGGCACCCGCTGCCAAGGCCGAACCGACAACTCAAGAGAAGCCCACAGAGGCAGAAGCCCCGACCGTAGACACTTCCGGCATCAGTCTGGCACCAAACGAGGGCGACCTGTTTGATTCACAGCCAGAAGTGGAATCGCCTGAACTAGATCTCAGTGAATACGATTTGGCTGAAAATGATGGATCACTGCTGGTAGAACCGGCAGAAGAAGTTGTTGTCGAACTGGACCTCTCGGATTTCAGTGTTGCCGAGAACGATGGCAGTGACCTGTTCGAGGCACAGGAAGAAGATACCCCGGAAATCGATGTGCCTGACTTCGGGTTGGACGAACCCGGCGCTGTCCTCGATACCATCCAGGAAGAGAAGGAACTTCTCAATCCCAACACCATGGGAATGACACTTGCCATGACGGGTTCTGACATGTTGGAGGAGGACGAGAAACCGCCCGCTCCGACACCGAAGGAGCCAGATACCAGCGCTATTAACCTGGTACCCAACTTCGATTAGTGGTCTGCAAGCTGTGACGGTCCGACGTATCGGGCAGCTGAAGATCCACGGCTCAGAAAGCTATCGAGCCTCTAAAACAATCACCGGGATTTGTCTGTCACCAGCAAATTTCTGATAGTCGTTGTAGGGCGGGTAGACTTCTGCCAACTGGTTCCACAGATCCTCTCTTTCTTCGCCCTCAGCCACACGCGCTGACACGTCAAAACTATCCGCGGCAACTTGAATCCGGCACTTCGGCTCAGCCACCAGGTTCAGGTACCAGGCGGGGTGAGTTGGTGCACCACCTTTGGACGCAATGATGACCCATGCATCACCAACCTTCTTGTAGATGAGCGGCAGCAGTTTTTCTTCTCCGCTTTTTCGACCGATTGTCATTAAGAGCAGCGCAGGTAGGATGCCGCTACCACCAGCCGGCGTAGAATCCCACATATGCGCCTTTTCAGGGTCGGTGTGGTAAAGCTCGATATGCTGCTTGATCCAATCTGGCAGGTATTCGGGTAGTTCAGCCATTGCTATTTCTCCAAGTTATCAATTGTCATACTGAACGTACCGGGGTCGCGCACGACTGAAGTATCTCGTCGCGTTCCTTCGGCTTCGCCTCAGGATGACAGACCCCGATTGTTGAGCAGAGGCTCCACCGCAGGTTCTCGCCCGCGAAAAGTTTTATACAGCGTCATGGGATCAACAGTCCCACCCTTTTCCAGGATGTTTTCACGGAACGACCTGGCAGTAGCTTCGTCAAACAGCCCGTTTTCCTTGAACGCCTCGTAGCCATCAGCGTCCAGAACTTCCGCCCACATATAAACATAGTATCCGGCAGAGTAGTGGTCGCCCGTGAAGATATGCTGGAAGTAAGAAGACTTATATCGAGGATCAACTATCCTGATTTTTTCAATCTTCTCCATTGCACTTGCCTCAAAATCCTTCACATCTTCAGCAGATTCGCCGTCAGCACCATGCCAGGCAAGATCTAGGTAACAGGCCGCCAGATACTCCGTTGTTGCAAATCCCTGATTAAAGGTTTCTGTCGCCTTTATCTTTTCAATCAGGTCATCTGGTATTGGCTTATCCGAGTCGATATGGCGCGCATAGGACTTCAACACTTCTGGTTCAACCGCCCAGTGCTCCATGATCTGGGATGGCAACTCAACGAAATCCTGTTTGACGTTTGTCCCAGAAAGGCTCTCGTAACGAACATCACTCAGAAGCCCATGCAGCCCGTGACCGAACTCGTGGAACAAGGTGCGAACCTCCTCCATTCCCAGCAGACAGGGATCGGATTTCGGAAAATTACAGCAGTTAATGATCACTGGTTTTATAGAGTCACCCAGGTTGGACTGATCCCGGAACGTGGACATCCAGGCTCCACCGCGCTTGGACTGACGCATGTAAAAGTCGAACAGAAAGTATCCGATCAGCGAACCATCGGCCTCTATAGCCTCGTAGGCGACAACATCGGGATGGTAGACCGGCAAATCGTCACGCCGCCTGAAGCTGATTCCGTAGAGTCTTCGTGCCACTTCGAACGCACCATCGCACACGTTCTCCAACTTGAAGTAGGGTTTTAGTAGCTCTTCATCGAGGTCGAATCGTGCCTTGCGAACCTTCTCGGTGTAGTACCACCAGTCCCAGGGTTCCAGTTCAAAATTACCACCCTCCGCCTGGATCATGTTCTGCAGATCTTCCGCCTCCTCTTCGACTTTTTTCTGGCAGGGTTTCCAGACGCGATCAAGTAAATCCGTAACCGCAGCCGGAGTCTTCGCCATCCGATCATCCAACATGTAGTCCCCATGGGTATCGAACCCAAGCAATCTGGCTCTTTCTGCACGAAGACGGACAATCTTCTGAATAATTGCATGATTGTCGGTGCTGTTCGCGCCGCATTGGGTATAAGCGTTGTAGATCTCTTCCCTCAATTCCCGTTTTTCGGCGTACTGCAGAAATGGAGTGATGGAGGACCTTGAAATCGTAAACACATACTTTCCGGGCTTTTCTTTTGCTTCAGCTTCTGCCATCGCTGCGTTCAGCACAAAATCCGGCAGCCCGAGCAGGTCTTCCCCGTTCTCCAGAACCAGTTCGTACTCATTAGTATCCTTCAGGACATTCTGGCCAAAGACCGTGACAAGACCGGCCAATTCCTCACCGATATCATTTACGCGATGCCGTTCGTTATCACTTAGTTTCGCACCAGCACGAACAAAGGATTTATCGGTCTCATTCAGCAGTTGCAATTGCTCTGCCTGCAGAGTTTCCTCACCTTCAACCACAGCCCTGATTCTTGAAAAGAGTGCGGCGTTGGAGGTAATCCGGCTATGGTGTGCCGTATACGCTGGCACGATTTCCAATTCAAGTGACTGTAGCTCGTCTGTGGTATCCGACGAAGTCAGATTAAAGAAGACAGTAGCAACCCGTTTTAACTGATGCCCGCTTCTCTCCAATGCCTCCAGAGTATTGAGGAAAGTCGGCGGTTCGGGGTTATCCACGATTGCCTTAATTTCCGAGTCATGCTCGGCAAAACCTTTCTCAAACGCCTCTCGATAGTGTTCAAACTCGATACGGTCGAAAGCCGGAATACCGGATTCCGAGACAGGTTCAAAAAATGGATTCACGGTGATCTCCCTCTCAAAAATCAACCGGGCCATCCTATCACTAACCCGAATCAAGTAAACTGCTCGACTGAGGTCAAACGATCATTGATATGAATCGAATTCTGGTGACCGGTGCATCCGGTTTTATCGGTAGTCACTGCATTTTGAATCTGCTCTCCCATGACTACAAAGTCAGAGGCTCGATACGGGATCTCGACAGGGCAGACAGTCTTCGACAAATGTTCGAGAAGCAAGGGGCAGACATCACCTCTCTCGAATTCGTCAAAGCAGACCTGAATGACAGAGATAGCTGGACAGACGCGGCGGGGAATTGCACCACAATATTTCATGTGGCTTCACCCGTACCCACGATCCAACCGAAAGACCCAACAGAACTTCTGAAATCCGCAAAGGAAGGCACACTTAACGTGCTTGAAGCGGCATCAAAGAACTCTATTAGTCGGGTGGTTCTGACATCCTCTATTTCGGCCGTTCTAGGTTCCGCCCCGGAAAATCGCCTTTACACTGCCGATGACTGGAGCGACCCTGATGCCCCTTTTATAGTCCCCTATGCCAGAAGCAAAACCCTGGCAGAAAGAGCTGCCTGGGATTTCTGTACAGCCAACGACATCGAACTCACGACAATTGCTCCGGCGGTAGTCCTCGGGCCAGCACTGGAAACAGACTATGGTTCTTCACTCGAAGCACTGGCAAAACTGATGAGACGTGAAGTGCCAATGCTGCCCCGATTCGGGTTCGGTATTGTCGATGTCCGGGACGTTGCCGACCTGCATCGCCTTGCTTTTGAAAACAAGGAGGCCATCGGTCAGCGCTATATCGCCTCCAGCGATTTTCTGTGGTTCCGGGAAATTGCGGAAATTGTCCAGAATGAGTTCCCAGACTACAGGATTCCTCAAAGAGAAATGCCCAATTGGCTGACTCGAATAGTAGGTTTCTTCGTTAAGGAAATCGGTACATTCGTTAGTGACCTGGATCTCGTTAAACAGCTCGACAATGAACCGGCGAAGCGTATCGGTTGGAAACCGCGATCGCCTGAAGAGGCGATCGTCAGTGGCGCTCGCAGCCTGGACGAGCTAGGACTGGTCTAGCCAAGCGTAGTATCGGTGCAGGTCCTCCGGTCGGTCCACGTCCCAAATTAACGGCAAGAGCGTGTAACTTAGTTTTTGCTCGTCTAATTTTCTACAGGTCTGAACAAGCACCTGCTCTGTACTCCACTCAATACCCGAAAAGATATCTGGCACATGGTTCCGAACCCCGATCAGGCCGTAGCCGCCGTCTTCTGCCGGTCCCAGCACAACATGGTGATCGTTAAGTGCCTCAACGGCGGCCACAATGTAACTATAATCGATGGGCGGACAGTCTGTGCCGATGAGGATAGCTCTCTCAGCTGACTCTAATCCGTCATGTAAAGCATGCTGCATGCGTTCACCAAGATCCGCACCCTGCTGCCTTCTGCACCTGATTCCTTCGAATTCAGCAAGAAAATCGTCAGTGTCCTCACCCGCATACCAAAGCTCAAGTGATTCCATATTGAACTCAGAAAGGCTGTGTACCAACCGGCGGATCAAATCAGCGGCTAGATTTGCCGCCCCATCTTCTCCCAGCACAGGCACCAGGCGGGTTTTAGCTCTGCCTGCCTCGGGAATACGGCAGAATATTTGAATTCTATATGACGAAGTCATGCATCGATACGCATTGCCTAGATCAGCCGCATCTTAACAACCTTGCTACATCTAATTCTGATAAAATCGCCGCCACGCCCTGGTAGCTCAGCCGGATAGAGCATCCGCCTCCTAAGCGGAGGGTCACAGGTTCGACTCCTGTTCAGGGCGCCAGTAATTGCAGGGTGCAACTCGGTCATCTGCATGTCTTTTTTTGCATGACGTACAGGTGGCCTATATGGTTCTGGTAACCCACCCAATATCTAACAACCGGGCAAAGCGCACATCTGTTAGAATCTCGGGCCCTTTCGCGGGGAAGACATGAACATCAACACAATCGGACTAAAACGCAAGTGCTAGACATCAAGCAACACCTAAACACTGACAACACTGAATCCATCTTCTGGCTCGCTTGTCTGCAATTAGATGCAGCAAAAACGATCATCGAATTCGTTTCAAACGAAAACATACTCATGAACGATGCTCCCTTGGACCCGACGAGCCTTGGCTCGACATTTGCGGAAAATTTGTCCTCAGCTGTAACCGCACCCCTAAATGGCATAATTTATTCTGGGAACGTTGATCGTAGAAGCACTATGACCGCGATCTCGATTGTAAAAAGGCATCTTGCTGACGATGCAGTCGTCATTCTCGACAATGCGGATGTAATGAGTGTTTACGAAGGAATCAGGGATTCATTGTTAGCAGATCCAGGGCTCAGATTTGAGTCTCTACACATTGAAACCGACGATACTCGTCCTGGCAGAGGACTCGCATTTCTCACCTGGAACAAGAACCGGACAACTCCACAGGTTCAGTCGACGATTCCTGCAAACAAAAACAGGACCAAAGACTACACTTTTAGAACTGCAGACGAAGTTGTTCAAGCTGACCAAGCATTGGAAATAGTCAAAACGGCGTTAGCTCAATGGGAAGCCACTGATGAAGGCCAGGCCAAAGCCAACTTGGATACCATGGAAAAGGAATTTCCAGACCAGGCCTCGCCAACAGGCTATTGGCATGAGGAAACTGAACAGGATTTCGTCGATTTCTTTACCTGGGGTCATGACCACAACTTCGGATTCGGTCAGAAAAGAAATGGCGCTATGAGTACTCGCCATATCGAGATTGTTTCTGAATGCATTCAGTATGGGCTCTTGCCTCCTGAATTGTCAGGACAAAAGGTGTTGAATGTAGGTTGCTGGACCGGTGGAGATCTACTTGCACTAGCTGGCATGGGCGGCAGCCTCGAAGCGATCGAAGAACACAAAACTTCAGCTGCCGCAGCCAAGAAGCTTTGTGAAATCGTTGGCGCTGAGATTCCAATCTCCTCTACGAGCTTGTATCAAGAGAACCAAAACTGGAAACAGACATTTGATATTGTTTATATCTCAGGCGTGATCTATCACGTGACTGATCCTCTACTCGCACTGCGTATCTGCTTTAGCTACCTTAAGCCTGGCGGTAGTATTATTGTTGAAACAAAGGCCAGCAGCCTGGATGGCAGCTACTGTGAGTACGCTGGCACCCTGGAAAAAGGTTGGAACTGGTACGCTCCCACGAGAGATGCATTTGGTCGCTGGCTGGTAGATGCAGGCTTCCCTGCAGACTCGGTGTCGTTAAGAGTACGTCAAAATGGAAGGCTATTGGCCGGTGCGACAAAGTCAGACTGCGTTCGACTACCCGAAAAATCTGGTTTCTCCAGACCTGCTTCCTGGCTAGAGGATGTTCAATAACCTACCTTAAATCATGGGTACTCAACTCTCTCTTTCTGTTTCCCTCGTAGTTTATGACCTAAACGAACAGGAACTAAGGGAATGCATTGGTTCGCTGGAGGAATCCATCCAACGTAGCCGGGAAATTGGAATCCCGATTGACTGGCATCTGACTCTGGTCGACAACGGATCAAATCAGGTCCGACTCAATACCTTCATCAATTCTAATGTTACCGTTACCCACAATCAGTCAAATGTTGGGTTCGGTGCTGCACATAATCAGGTTATCGCGGCAGCCGAATCTGAGCTGCACCTGATCCTGAATCCCGATGTGATCTTAGCGAAAGACAGTCTCGAGGCGCTGTTGAAGCTGCTCATTAATAATCCCCAGGTAGTCATGGTGGGTCCAAGGGGTGAAACTGGAGAAGGGGAGAACGCTTACTTGTGCAAGCGCTTTCCTTCCCTCTTTGTGCTTCTGCTTCGAGGATTCATGCCTTCAGCAGTCCAGGCGATGTTTACCCAACCGCTAGCACATTATGAATGTCGCGATCTGGATCAGAAAACACCAACCATCGGCGTGGAATTGATAAGTGGTTGTTGCACTTTGGCAAGAACCTCAGTGTTGAAGCAACTCGAAGGGTTCGATGTGGGGTATTTTCTGTATTTTGAGGATTTTGACCTTTGTATCCGCGCTTCTCGTCTGGGGGAAATTGCCTATCAGCCTCTGGCGCGCATCACTCACTATGGCGGCAACAGCGCCCGAAAGGGATTTAGGCATATCTGGTACTTTTCAAGATCAGCATTTCGCTTTTTTACCCGGCACCGACGCTAACGAATTATCTGGCGCGGTTTAGCACCAATTTGGCATTCAGGACCTTTTAAAATATATCGAGCCAGAATTAAGACTGCTATAATTCGCTCCATCTGCCATTTTCAAAATAAAGCCGTGATGCGCAAATAATCGATCACTGGATGACACATCATAAATGGATTGGGCATGCTGTAGTTCGTGCGCAAGCACCACCGCAAGTTCAGCCTCATTATCAATCAGAGAGAACAGGCCTCGTGTTAATGCCACTTTCCCGCCAGGTAATGACCACGTCTGCGGTTCAGGACTATTTAATACAACGAA
The DNA here is from genome assembly GCA_018656865.1 of Gammaproteobacteria bacterium. Taxonomy (GTDB): domain Bacteria; phylum Pseudomonadota; class Gammaproteobacteria; order Pseudomonadales; family Azotimanducaceae; genus UBA9659. The sequence continues at coordinate 31,901 of JABHYO010000136.1, forward strand.
CGTGTATCGCCGCTCTTTATCGGTCGCCTGCGCCACGCTTTCACCAACCCTCGATACATAATCGTTAAGCGATCCGTCGAGTACAAATCTGCCGCCGTTGTCTCGAATGGCGTACTCAAACTGTTCGTCCAGCATGCTCTTATCGCCATAGGCTAACGAAATAAAGAACAGGGAACAGGCGCTCATCAAAAGAAGAAACTTACACATTTAACAATCCAGAATCGTAGACAAGTCAACAGAGTTCATTGACAAATATTCTAAACCATAGTTCCCACATGTAACGGTATAATCTCACTCACTTTGTGAATATGGAGTTTGATTTGTCTCGTAAAGGTATCATCCTCGCTGGCGGCTCCGGCACACGCCTGCATCCACTGACCATGTCGGTGAGCAAACAACTGCTGCCTGTCTACGACAAGCCGATGATCTACTACCCGCTGTCTACGTTGATGCTGGCTGGCATCCGCCAGATCTTGATTATCTCGACACCAAGAGACCTGCCTTTCTTCAAGGATCTGCTCGGTGATGGCAGGCAATGGGGACTCGAACTCAGCTACGCCGAACAACCCTCTCCGGACGGCCTCGCCCAGGCGTTCATTATCGGCGAAGACTTTATCGGCGATGACAATGTCACACTGATTCTTGGGGACAATATTTTCTATGCTCAGGGTATGACTGATCTCCTAGGTAGCGTCGCGACACAGGAGACCGGTGCTACCGTATTCGGTTACTACGTCAGCAACCCGGCAGACTACGGTGTCGTAACTTTCAACGATGCTGGCAAGGCCGTCTCCATTGAGGAAAAACCCGATGAACCCGGATCAAACTACGCCGTAACCGGCCTCTACTTCTACGACAATGATGTCATTGGTATCGCTAAAGGCCTGAAACCCTCCGTCCGGGGCGAACTCGAGATTACGGACGTCAACAACTACTATCTCAACGCAGGCAAGCTCAATGTTGAAGTCTTTTCACGGGGCACGGCCTGGCTCGATACAGGCCAGCACTCACATCTGCTCGATGCCGGTAACTTTGTCCGTATCGTCGAGGAAAGGCAGGGTCTTAAAATTGCCTGCCCTGAAGAGATCGCCTACAAGATGGGATTCATTTCGGCCGATCAGCTTCGAAGTCTGGGGGAAGCACTGACCAAAAGTGGATATGGCCAGTACCTGCTTCAAATTCTGGATACTGCTAAACCATGAACGAGATTCAACTCGAAATTCCTGGCGTCAAGGTATTCACGCCCGATGTACTCGGAGACGAGCGTGGTTTTTTCTTTGAATCATTCAGGTCTTCCTGGTTACCTGATCTGGACTTCGTCCAGGACAATCACAGCCGGTCTGCGAAAGGCACACTTCGCGGACTGCACTACCAGCTAGAACATCCTCAGGGAAAGCTCGTTCGCGTCATCTCCGGTTGCGTCTACGATGTTGCAGTTGACATCCGGCGATCTTCTCCGCATTTCGGCAACTGGATCGCCCGCGTACTCAGCGCTGATAATCGTGAAATTTTCTGGGTTCCACCGGGCTTTGCCCACGGCTTCCTGGTACTAAGCGATGAGGCCGAATTCGTCTACAAATGTACTGACTACTATGCGCCGGGTGACGAATACGGTGTCCGTTGGGATGACCCTGACCTCGCGATCAGCTGGCCAGATGAGTTGCTGCCGCCAACACTATCAACAAAGGATCAGCAAGCACCCCAACTCAAGGATGCTCGCGTCTACGACTGAAGGTCAGATAGAAAATCCCAGTAATTTCACATAGTCGAGATCGCTTTGAGGAAATATGGAGATATCGAACTGCTTGTGCCTCTCCAGGGATCTGGGCATTAAATTGTTTCCGATAACATCTTCCAACTGGATCTCTTCAGTGGTGACACCTAAAAACGCCAAAAGACGAGGCAATTCACGGTCTGGCGACTGACAGAATTCATCGTAATTAAGCATCATAAATCGTTCTCCCATTTCGGCCGTCAATTCAAGAACCCGCCGATGCACCGCGCACCAGTAGTCAAGAGAATCGACAGGATCATTGAGATTGACGGTTCTGCCGAGCAAAAGCTCACCCCAGAATTCAAGCTGATTCTGATTGCGACTGAAAGCCATGTCGACGCCGTGCCGCATCACATGAATGTACTTAAGGTCGTCAACTTCCTGCAGCAGTGCAGGGAGCAAGATGTGTGTGTTTGGTTCTTTCCAGCCCCAACGACCATCAACAGTCGAGATCGCTTCCGTCGACCCAGAATCGATAATCGACTCAACACGATCTTCCAGCCATTCGACCGGATGTTTGGGACGACTCTGACGGGTTAATTGACGAACATATATTACATCCTCTGTCGCCAGAGGCTGACGGTTCATCAGATTTAGAAAGATGGCGAGTGCCCGGGAGATTTCCTCTTTGTTCTCTTCGAGCGGCCACAGTTCCATTCGTTTAAACAGCAACGTAAACCACAGATTGTCACTTGCTTCATTAAGATCAGCGCCCAGGAAGAAACCAATGTCACGCAGAACAGATGCAATAAGACGGGTCCCACTCCCACCTATACCACCTATGGCAACTGGCGACCGACCCATTTCGACCCTTATGCTTCGTGTTAACATAGCCTAACAATTTCATCCTGCTTTCACTACGAAGGCGACGTTCCAAAACAAGGCGAATTTGTAGTTGACGATCAAATCACTGGACGGACTCAGAGGCTTCGCCGTTCTTCTGGTACTTCTGAGCCACATGAGCCTGGAAGGTATCAACGTCGTGCCATTTCTGGATTTCTCAGGAACCGGCAAAGCAGGCGTCTATCTGTTCTTTACATTAAGCGCTTTCCTGCTCACCTGGCAGGCAATTCATGAAGGCGGAGAAACGCTCATGTATCCTCAATATTGGGGGGGGATACCTGACACGACGAATCTGTCGCATCTATCCGCTGTACCTGATCACAATTCTGGTCTCACTTCTGATCACGCAATTTGCACCTGGCTACAGTCCACGTATCGACAATGTCACCGAATTGCTGAGACACCTGATGCTTCTGGAAGGTGAAAGTATCTACTGGGCGATTCCGGTTGAATTCAAATACTATGCCCTGCTACCGGTTGCAACCATCTCTCTCTACTGGCTCAATAAGCTCAATCCATTCGCCCCTGTCGCTGCGACACTACTAGCGATTTTCGCTATTCACATCGTCTGGCCACCCTCAGAGACCAATGCCAACTCGATTCAGCTAGGTCCCTACCTCGGTATCTTCCTACTCGGAAGCCTGACCGCATTGCTGTGCTCAGGGACGACCGAGCCGGTAGTTTCCAGGTACGCGAAACCCCTGGCGGTTGCGGGCTGGCTTTCGATCTTCGTGGGACTGATGACAGTTCCATCTTTCTGGCGTCTGGTGGTCGATCCGGACGCAACTAACCAGGTTTTTCACAGGGACTTTCTTTTTTACGGTCTCCTCTGGTGCGTATCAGTCACGGCAGCCACAAAGGGGAGCAGGCTATTCGCCGCATTCTTTGAACTAAAAGCATGCAGATTCGTCGGCAGGGTCAGCTTTAGCGTCTATCTCTGGCACTACCTGGTTGTTCAATTGATCAGTCGGGACGTCGAAATCCATGCCTCCCTTCAGTTTCTACTGGTGCTGGCAATCACCTTTCCCCTAAGCTGGGTCAGCTACCAGTTTATTGAGCGTCCCTTTATTGCCTGGGGGCACAGAACAACCAGCAACTGGAATAGTCCAACGACAAATCCGTGAGTTATACTGTCCCAAGTCCTACACCCCTCAGCTTATGAAAATTCTTGTTACTGGCGGCGCCGGTTTTATTGGTTCAGCCCTAATCCGTTTTTTGATCAATGAGACAGATCATGATGTCCTTAATCTGGACAAACTGACCTATGCCGGTAACCTCGAGTCGCTGGCACCAATCGCAGACAACCCTCGATATTCATTCATACAGGCTGACATCTGCGACACCGCCAGTATCAATGAGATTGTAGCTTCGTTCGGACCCGACAGAATTATGCACCTGGCGGCTGAGTCACATGTTGACAGATCCGTCGATGCGCCAGGTGAGTTCATTCAAACCAATATCATCGGGACTTTTAATCTTCTGAATGCTGCCAGAACACTCTACGAGCGAGATGAAAACGATAACTTTCTGTTTCATCATGTCTCGACCGATGAAGTTTACGGCAGCCTTGGCGAGGAAGATTTTTTTACGGAAGAGACACCCTATTCGCCGAATTCACCCTACTCGGCCAGCAAGGCATCGTCCGATCACCTGGTCAGGGCATGGGGCGAAACCTACGGCCTGCCCATCGTCGTCACTAATTGTTCCAACAACTATGGTCACTATCAGTTCCCGGAAAAACTGATTCCTCTCATCATCATGAGCGCCTTCGAACAGAAATCACTGCCGATTTACGGTGACGGCAGCAACGTCAGAGACTGGCTACACGTTGACGATCATGCGCGGGCCCTCTATCTCGTCGCGACCAGCGGTGTACCTGGCGAAACCTACAACATCGGTGGCAACAACGAAAAAACCAATCTGGATGTGGTAAGCACCATCTGCGATGTATTGACAGAACTTCGCCCGCCCGGACAGAACCTCAGCTATCACAATCTAATTACCCACGTTGCCGACAGGCCTGGGCATGACTTCCGCTATGCGATCGACACCAGAAAAATCAACAGAGAACTGGGTTGGCTGCCACAGGAGACTTTTGAATCGGGTCTCCGAAAAACCGTCGAGTGGTATCTTGAAAATGGCGATTGGTGTGAGGCCGTCTCGGGAGGCTATGAGCAGGAACGGCTTGGATTGAAGTCAGCAAATTGACCAGATTCTTCGCTGCGCTCAGAATGACGCTCGGAGTTCACGCATCAGCTATATCCGCTGCCAGTGCCGCTCGGAGTTCACGCATCAGCTAAATCGGCCACCAGTGCCGCACGGGTTTCCTTGAGCACTGTGACCTCCTCGGTATCATATTTTTCGTGATCGACGCCAAAGACAATGGCAGCACCACCACGAATACATTCAACATCTGACCCGCTCAACTGAAATCTCAAAAAGTGCACGGCTGACGTCTTATCGTCGTTAGCTCGCTCAAGATCCTCATCGGCAATCGCAAAATTCTTCTCGCCATCGCCGATCTTTACCCAGACTCTGTTTTCAATATCAAGCAGTTCGGTGAGCCTGACCTTCCGCTCTTCCGCATCCGAATACTGAATCAGCATGCTGCATTTCCAGTTGTCGCCATCGGGTATCAGCGGATTATAGGCATCCAGTTCATCCTGGATTCCGGCAACTTCGAAGACCTTCTCGATGCGCAACATCTCCTGGATTTGGTACTTAATGGTCATCTCGTTCTCGAAGATCAGCAGAACATGATCGCCGAGCTGCACCCGACGATGTTCCTTGTGCGCTAGCACCTGTGTCCTGAACTTGTCGCGGCTCTCCGCGTAATCTTCAAGACTCAAGAGGTCTTTTCTTTCTAACATACGTGTTCCTTTTGCGGCCAGATCCTTCACCCTACGGGTTCAGGATGACATGTCTCGCTATAGTCCGTAGGCCTGTCGCAGAAGGCTCATTGGATGTTCGGGTTTATCCACACTTTCCGCCAGATTGGCTATGTGAACTGCGGCCATCGGACAGTCTGAGGCAAAATGCGCCGGTTCTTTCTGGTCCACCTGTCTGACCACCGGGCGAGCTATTTTTAGAGACTTATCTCTTGTCTCTTTCTTTACCGCATAGGTGCCATCGTGACCTGAGCAGCGCTCAATGGCATGCACTTCGGTGTCAGGGATCAGGTTCAGTACATCCCGGGTTTTGATACCGATATTCTGCACGCGCAAGTGACATGCCACCTGGTAACTGATGTCACCAAGCCCAGCTTTGAAATCGGTCTTCAGTTCCCCTTCCCTGTGCCTGAGAAACAGGTATTCGAAAGGATCAAAAAAGGCTCGCTGCACCTTCCTGACATCCTCGTCATCGGGGTACATCAGCGGCAGTTCCTGCTTGTACATCAGCACACAGGAAGGGACAGGTGCAATTAGGTCAAAACCCTCGTCCACCAGTTTCGCCAATATCGGGATATTCTTTTCCTTTAGTGCGTCGACAGCAGCCAGATCACCCAGTTCGAGCTTTGGCATGCCGCAACAGGCTTCCTTCGGGACAAGTTCGATATGAATGCCATTGTGCTCGAACACACTGACAAAATCCTCGCCAAGATGCGGATTATTGTAGTTGCCATAACAGGTTGCGTAGAACGCCACTTTGCCGCTCGTCTCGCCGACTGGTTTCGGCTCGATAGGCGTATTCTGAAACTGTTTCCGAAGAGTCTTCGAATGGTAAACAGGCAGCGGCGCATCCCGATGAATATCCAGCGTGCCTTCAAGGGCGTTTCGAAACAGCCCGTTGTTATTGAAAGCATTTGCCGTGACATCGACCACCGGGATGCTCAACAGCTTACCCACCGTGTCAGTACTGGTCATGACTGTGTCGCGGAAGGATGCACCTTCCTGCTTAAAACGTTGCGCCTTGGCACGAAGCATCAGATGCGGGAAATCGACTTCCCATTCATGAGGTGGCACATAGGGGCACTTGGTCATGTAACAGAGATCGCATAGGTAGCACTGGTCGACCACCTTGAAGTAGTCGCCCTTGTCTACGCCATCGACCTCCATGGTGTCACTTTCATCGACCAGATCGAACAAGGTCGGGAAGGCATCGCACAAACTGACACAGCGGCGACATCCATGGCAGATGTCATAGACACGCTCGAGTTCCGAGAGAAGGTCGCCCCTGTCCCAGAACTCGTCCGACTTCCACTCAATGGGATGCCGGGTCGGTGCCTCAAGACTGCCTTCACGCATCCAGTGTATCCAGTGCTTTCTGGAATCGATTAGCGTGACTTCGCTCTGCCTTGGCTAAGGTTTCAAACCAGTCCGCAATTTCGTCAAACCCCTCATCACGCGCCATTGCCGCCATACCCGGGTACATGTCCGAATATTCATGGGTTTCTCCTGCGACAGAGGCTTGAAGATTAGCCTCAGTGCTACCGATGGGCATACCGGTTGCCGGGTCGCCGGTCTCTTCCAGATATTCCAGGTGACCATGGGCATGACCC
>JABHYO010000073.1 GCA_018656865.1 Gammaproteobacteria bacterium
ATATGGCGGGTCGTGGAACAGATATTATTCTTGGCGGTAACTGGGAGGCGGAAATTGCGAAGCTAGGCGAGCCGTCTGATGACCAGATTGAAAAAATAAAGTCAGCGTGGGATGAGAGCCATCAACAGGTTCTGGATGCCGGAGGTCTTCATGTAATCGGAACCGAACGACATGAAAGCCGCAGGATCGACAACCAGCTAAGGGGTCGGGCCGGACGCCAAGGAGACCTAGGATATTCCCGTTTTTATCTGTCTCTTGAAGACGACCTGATGAGGATTTTCGCCTCTGACCGGGTTCGCGGCCTCATGCAGAACCTGGGTATGGAAAAAGGTGAAGCGATTGAACATAAGATGGTGACTAACGCCATCGAAAAAGCCCAGAAGAAAGTCGAGGGTCGTAACTTCGACATCAGAAAACAGCTACTGGAATACGATGACGTTGCCAACGACCAGCGTCAGATGATCTACGGTCAACGCAATGAACTGATGGAATCTGACGACATTTCAGACACCATTAATGCGCTCTGGGAAGATGTCGTCAACCAGGTGGTTGATGGATTCGTTCCGCCCCAGAGTCTTGAAGAGCAGTGGGATATTCCGGGCCTCGAACAGGCAGTTCAGACGGAGTTCAACAAGCATCTGCCGATAAAGCAGTGGCTCGATGACGATGATTCACTTTATGAGGACACGCTTCGGGAAAAGATCGTGAGTGAAGTTCGCATCGAATATTCCAAGAAGGAAGAACTGGTTGGTGACGATATTAGGCTCTTCGAAAAACGTATTATGCTGGATATTCTCGACAGCCTCTGGAAAGAGCATCTTGCCTCCATGGATTTTTTGCGTCAGGGCATTCACCTGAGAGCCTATGCGCAGAAGCAGCCAAAGAACGAGTACAAGCGTGAGGCTTTCGAGCTCTTCGAAAATCTGCTCAGAGATGTCCGATTTGAAGCCATCCGGTTCCTTTCCAGGGTGGAGTTTCAGACCCACGAGGATCCTGAAGCGCTTGAGCAAAGGCGAAGGGAAGAAGAAGCGAGGGCAAGGCTCAACTTTGAGAAGGCTTCGGGATCTGCCATGCAAGAAGACGGAGCCCTGGGCGAACCCGAATCCCAGACTCCTTTTGTCAGGCGTGATCGCAAAGTTGGCCGTAATGAACCCTGCCCCTGTGGTTCGGGCAAGAAGTACAAGGCTTGTCACGGGAAGCTGGCCTAATGGCAGTTGGTCCTTCATCAACGGAATTTAAAAATGTTGGCGGTGTAAGACTTGCCTGTGCTGCCTGCGGCATCAAGGGTGACGATCAGCTCGACCTGGTACTGTTTGAATTTGCCGAGGGTAGCGTCACCGCTGGTATCTTTACTCAGTCCGCCTTTGCCGCAGCGCCCGTTCTGGTTGGCAGACGCCACCTGCAGATGGCAAATAGCCGATACTTTCTGATTAATTCGGGGAACGCCAACGCGGCAACCGGCGATGAAGGTGTTTCCGATGCAGAAGGCTGCTGCAAGGCGTTGTCTCAGCGGACCGGCGCCAGACCCGAAGAAGTCATTCCTTTCTCTACCGGTGTTATTGGCGAAAAACTCCAGGTGGAGCAGATAACCAATGCGCTGCCTGATGTCGCAGCAGGTTTGGATGAAGGCAATTGGCTTCAGGCTGCGACTGGCATCATGACCACGGACACCCGGCCTAAAATCTGCAGCCGGCAGTTTGAAATCGAAGGTCAAACGGTGACTATCACAGGTATTGCCAAGGGCGCGGGTATGATACAGCCCAACATGGCGACCATGCTGTCCTATATTGCGACGGATGGCAGAGCGAACAGCGAGTTTCTGAATGCGGCACTGCTCGCAAGCGCTGAACAGTCCTTCAATCGTATTACCGTTGATGGAGATACCTCCACCAACGATTCCTGCATGCTGACGGCAACCGGTGCCACGGGTATCGACATTGATACAGGTAACGCAGCGATCACATTTCAGGCCGCCCTGGACTCGCTGATGCAGGAACTGGCGCACGGGATCGTTCGAGACGCTGAAGGTGCGACCAAGTTCGTCGCTGTTGAAGTCAAAGGTTGTGCTTCCGAGGAAGACTGCTTGAAGATCGCCTATTCCATTGCTAATTCACCGCTGATAAAGACAGCTCTATTCGCCAGCGATGCCAATTGGGGACGAATTGTCATGGCAATTGGTAAGGCAGGTGTTCCGATGGATATCAGCAAGATTGATGTCTATGTCGGTGATGTTCGCCTGATGCTTCAAGGCGGTAAGGACCCGGACTACCGTGAAGAGGCGGGTGCAGCGGTAATGAAGGAAGAAGAGATCACCATCACGGTTGACCTGAATGCCGGTGACTCAGCCGAAACTGTCTGGACTTCTGATCTGTCACACGATTATGTCAGTATCAATGCGGACTACCGGACCTGAGACACGAATGGGGAGTCAGGTTTTTTTAGCCAGAAGTTAGTTCGCCATTGCGGTATTTCACTTTCCCGTTGGAAGTATTTGGCCAGAAGCTGGCAACAATAGAAGCGCATCGGAGAGAAAAATCATGGGGTTGTTTGAACGCTACCTGTCTGTCTGGGTAAGTCTTTGCATTGTGGCAGGGGTTTTATTGGGCAACACATTGCCCGGCTTATTTCAGGAAATTGCACAAATTGAGTACGCTCACGTCAATTTGGTGGTTGCCGTTCTCATTTGGGTGATGATCTATCCGATGATGGTGCAGATCGATTTTTCGGCCATCAAAGATGTGGGTAAGAAGCCGAAGGGGCTGTTTCTGACACTTGTTGTGAATTGGCTGATCAAGCCATTCACCATGGCAGCGCTAGGCTGGCTCTTTTTCAAGGTGCTTTTTGCAGGATGGGTAGATCCAGAAGCTGCTACAGAGTACATCGCGGGCATGATATTGCTGGGTGTTGCGCCTTGCACGGCCATGGTGTTCGTCTGGAGCCAGCTAACCAAAGGTGACCCGAACTACACATTGGTGCAGGTCTCAGTCAATGACATCATTATGGTGTTTGCTTTTGCACCGCTCGCTGCTCTGCTCCTGGGCGTAACCGATATTGCTGTGCCCTGGGAGACATTGCTGCTTTCAGTGGTTTTGTATGTGCTGTTGCCACTGATCGCGGGTGCATTAACCCGCCGCCGACTTGAAAGGAATGGTGTTAGCGGTCAGGTCGATTCGTTTGTCGGTGCATTGAAGCCTTGGTCGGTGGTTGGATTGCTTGCGACCGTTGTACTTCTATTCGGGTTTCAAGCCGAAAAGATTATCAATGAGCCGCTGATAATCATCCTGATCGCGATACCGCTGCTGATTCAAACGTACGGCATCTTTGCGGTTGCCTATGCCGCAGCAAAAGCGTTGAAATTACCCCACAATATTGCGGCACCAGCCTGTTTAATTGGTACATCAAACTTCTTTGAGCTGGCCGTTGCAGTCGCAATATCGCTCTTTGGTTTGAATTCGGGGGCTGCATTGGCCACCGTCGTGGGCGTCCTTGTAGAGGTTCCTGTGATGCTATCGCTTGTAGCGATTGTCAATCGCACGGGTCACTGGTTTGAGGATCATAACCCTGTAAATACATCGGGTTAAAAGGGACCCTTGAGTGATGGCTTCTACCCGACTACTGCCTGATGCAGTGCACAACGGGAAAGCTCACAGCCCAAAGGAGACGTCTATCCACGTTTTCTCAAATCTCGAAGAAAGAAATTAGACAAACTGTCCCCCGAATTGACAGCATGCTAATTCTTGACCCGCTCAATCGTTGCTGTCTCGATAAAGACCTTTTCCTTCGTCCTGCCTGAACGCGTGCCCAGACGCTCCATAACATCTAGTACAGGATAGCCGCTAACAATCTCACCAAAAATGGTGTGTTTACCATCCAGCCATGGCGTGGCGGCAAACGTGATAAAAAACTGACTGCCGTCGGTGCCCGAACCTCTATTCGCCATACTGAGGAACCCACTTCGAACATGCTGGACGTTCGGGTGAAACTCGCCACCGTACTCATAGCCTGGCCCACCGGACCCGTTACCCAGTGGGTCTCCTCCCTGGGCCATGAATTTCGGGATGATTCGATGAAAAGCCAACCCGTCATAAAAACCCTGCTCAGTCAGATAAATGGTGCTGGTAACATGCATCGGAGCAATTTTGGGAAGCAGCTTAAACTTCATATCTCCTTTATTGGTTTTCATTATCCAATAGATCGTTTCACTTCTATCGAACGACATCATTTCCGGCTTGGAAAGTTTTACCCTCCAGTCAGCCGGACGCTCTTCTGCTGCGACAGCCGCTACCGCAACAATGGACAGCGCTACATACAGCAACCTACGTATTACCTTAATCATCTCCACAATCTCCGGATCTATAGCCTTGTTTAGCATCTTCGTAAATTTACATCTTTTACGAAGCCGATGTTACGTTCTGAGGATAGGCGTTATAAACCACATTTTTTCAAAGAATGGGCAGGTACGGTAATTGCTGATGTTCTTTCAAATTTGGGCCACCGCGCAAAGCAGACGTTGATCCCAGGTAGGTTAGAACTTCCGCTGCCGACCCAGGCTGTGTGATAAATCGATTTTCAGCACACAAATTCATTTCAGTCGAAGGTGATATATCACATCGCTTCCACTAATTGTCGAACTCCTATGATATTCATGGCTCGCTTCAAGTTGTAAGCCAGCACATGCAGG
>JABHYO010000152.1 GCA_018656865.1 Gammaproteobacteria bacterium
GGTGATCATTATCATCGCGGCTGGTTGAAAGAGCAGCCTGAGACCAGGACTGGTAGCGGGTTGTCCAATCAGGCTGAGTTTGATGGGCCTAATCGGTCGGAAGAGGGTACCGCTGAAAGTTATCTTAACGAAGAGCTGGAGTTTGAGGGGGAGTCGCTGTGACTTTCCTTTTGCTCAGGCGCGCAACTCAACTAGGGCTGATATTGCTCTATGTATCTGCGTTCAGCTGGAACCAACAGGTTCTAGTTGGCAACCTGAGTGCTTCATCCCTCTTTGACAAGGTCATCCTTGCAGACCCCTTTGCTGTTTTGCAGATGCTGCTTGCCGGTATCGAACTGGATGAAAGAACACTGATCGGTGCAACGATCATTCTGGCGTTCTATGCATTGATAGCAGGTCGCTCTTTTTGTTCCTGGGTCTGCCCGGTCAACATGCTGACTGATCTCGCTGCCTGGATAAAACGCCGGGTACCCATGCTAAACAAAGGTGGCAGACAGACTGTTCATATCAACCGTGATTTTCGATTCTGGGTATTGGGGCTTTCTCTGATTTTATCGGCTGTATTTGGCATGGCTGCTTTTGAGGCCGTGAGCCCCGTTTCGCTAATGCATCGTGGACTTGTTTATGGATTTGGTGTCATGGGGATCATCGTACTGGGTGCGATCTTCCTCTTTGATTTGCTGATCCAGAGGAATGGCTTCTGTGGCCATATATGTCCGCTTGGTGCTTTTTACACTTTAACCACTCGAATCAACCTTGTACGTATTCGCTATGACCGTGATAGCTGTTCGGACTGCATGGACTGCAAGGTTGTCTGTCCCGAACGACAGGTGCTCGACATGATTGGTCATCAATCGGCTGTCGTCACCAAATCTGCCTGCACTAACTGCGGGCGGTGTATAGATGTATGTCCTGACAGTTCGCTCGGTTTCGTTCTTCGAACGAAACCGGCGGACTTCAGGCGTTACAAGAAAGAACCTAATCTGACTCATGAAAGCAATCTGAGGAGAAACCATGAAGCCGCATAACATTAAGCTATTGTCCGTGATGGTATTTGCCATCTATCTTGTCACAGGCTGCTCGAAACCGGCGGAAACCGGCGTCGTTGCTGATAAGCCTGCTGAGGCAAGTACTGCCGCTGCCGGCACGTACTATGACGACGCCGGGCTTGGCATTCGCGAGGAAACTCTGTTTATTGAAGCTGGTGTTGAGCCACCGGAGTCGTCTTTCCCGACTGCGGCTCCCGGGAGTACGGAAGTGATTGAGCGGGCATTCTCATCTGCACCACCGCAGATTCCTCATTCAACCGAAGGCTTACTGCCAATCAAGACGGATAACAACGCCTGCACGGGTTGTCATATGCCATCTGTTGCAGCGGCGTTGAACGCTACGGCCGTACCGGAATCCCACCTTGAAGGTGGTGATCTTGATAATGCAAGATTCAACTGCAGCCAGTGTCATGTCACTCAGGCCAATGTTGAGGCAATCGTAGAAAACACCTTCTGACATATGAAGGGTTTGCTCAGGCTGGTCATGGCGATCTGCCGGTATTTTCCGCTACTCATCCTGATTGTCGGTTGCGATGATTGGGGCAGCGAAAAGATAACGGTAGAGCCAGAGGCTCTGGTTGATAAGGCTCGTGTTGATAAGGCTCGTGTTGATAAGACAAGGGTTGACGAACGCAGTCCTGAGCTGACGAGGGTTAGGCTGGCGGTTGAGAATTACAATCTGAAGCGCCAGCAACCTGTCAGTAGACTACTCGTCAGTAGCGATATTCTCGACATTGCTTTATCAGGTGAGAGCCTACTGGTTGCGAGCCACGGTTTCATCGACGAGTATGACCTCTCTAATTTGGAGAGGATCAGGCGACTGACGTTTAAACCGATCACCAATCACTATGGCGACCTGCGTGATCCCAGGGTCTACTCGGTCGATTTTTCGCCGGGTGGGAACGAAATCGCTTTCGTCCTCGAAACTGCCGATGGAAACACAGAAGTCGGTGTGATCAGCGATGGTCAGAAGACAAGACTGATCTCCGGTGAATCGAAACTTGCGCTGCGAAAGATTCGCTACATCGATGCAACGAAACTGCTTCTCGCAACCCTTGAAAGTGAAGTGCTTCTATATGACAGGTCTGCTGGCGGTCAGGTCTATAAGCGTCAGCAGAGCCTGTCGTCCTTTTCGGATCTCGCCATGGATGCAGGGCGGGCGGTAATTGCTGATGAATCGGGTACCGTGCCTGTGTTCGATCCGAATAGCGGTGAAACGCTCTTCGTGATTCGCGGTGGCAACTTCGATCGGATTTACGATATCGATATCCGTGGAAGTACCATATTGACGGGCGGTAAGGATAGAAGTGCATCGGTATACACGCTTGACCGGAATGCAGTGCGCAAATTCGATGCCGGGCATCAAATTTATGCTGTAGCGTTGAATCAGAAGGCCGATCGTGCGGCTTTTCCGCTTTTTAACAACGCCGAGGCAATAGTGATGAATCTCGACGGAGAGAAAATAACGCACAGCCTGGACGGTGCAGGGAAATCCCTTAATATGTTGACATTCGTTAGCGATAAACGGGTACTCGGTGCCACTTATAACGAAATTCTTATCTGGAGTCTCGAATGAATATTTCCGGCATTGTTGTCATTGCCACACCTGAACATTTTGAAACAGTGCTCGATGGGCTTGAACGTTCAACTCTTGCGGAGGTTCACTTCAATGACGGCGAGAAAACCATCATTGTGACGATAGAAGGTGAAAACGTTGGGGTGGAGACGGAGAAACTGAGAGAAATTCAGACAATGGATCATGTCCTCAGTGCAGAAATGTCCTATTCCTACAGTGAGGAGGAACTGGATAAGTTGAGGGAGGATGTCGAATTGAGCAGTGGAGAAGTGCCGGAGTTTCTCAACAATGAAGACGCCAGGGCAGAGGATGCAAACTATGGCGGTGATATCAATCGGCACCTTGGCGCAAAGCCAAAAGTCTGAACGCCTTTTCTGATCCGAAAGAATCCCCTCCGGAAAAAAGTATCACGCGTGTTACTTTGATAAAGATTGTGCATAATGCACAGTTCTTTTGTCGTACAAGTTTGAATTTATGAACGAGTTTCAAGTGGATGTCCGGACCCCTGACGGAGAGATGGACTGTTTTGTCTGTCATCCCGATGAAGGGCCGCGACCGGCAGTGCTTTTCTATATGGATGTTCCGGGGATCAGAGAAGAGCTTCGGGAAATGTGTCGGCATATCGCCGATCAGGGATATGTGGCTATTTTGCCGGATCTCTATTATCGGGATGGGAAGGTTCGTTTCGACCTTTCGAAAGGCCAGGAAGAGTTGCAGCGAATGTTTGCCATGGGTTCGAAACTATCCGTGGAGATGGTCGCCAGGGATACAAGCGGCTTGATCGACTATTGCCGTCAGAGCGATCTCATCACAGAGAAAGTCGGTTGTATTGGTTACTGCATGAGCGGACAGTTTGTTGTTGCCGCTGCCGGAAACTTTCCAGATGACATCAAGGCGGCTGCGTCTCTCTATGGCACCCGTATCGTCACTGAGAACCCTGATTCACCACATCTGCTGGCGGATAGGATTCAGGCGGAGCTTTATCTTGGCTTTGCCGAGCACGACCCGTACGTAGAGGATTTTGTTATCCCTGACCTCACGGGGGCGCTGGACGAGCAGGGGGTTGCCTACCAGTGTGAGATTCATCCAGGCACTGAACATGGTTTCTGTTTCGGGGAGCGACCCGCTTATCATGAGGAGGCAGCCCAAAAAGTCTGGGATCGCGTCTTTGAAATGTATTCACGTACGCTGAAGTAAGGAAGGCTAAATGAAAATCGGAGTATTCGCTTCATTCCAGACGCCGGTATGTACCCCGGACAATATGATTCAGGTAGCGACGTCGGCGGAGGAGCTTGGGCTGGATTCCCTTTGGATGGGAGAGCATGTCGTCCTGTTCGACGAGATGGAATTCCCCTATCCGGGTTCAGCGGACGGTAAACTTCCTGTTCCACCGGGGGGCGGCTTGCCGGATACCGTCGTCGCCCTGAGCTTTCTCGCGTCACATACTAAAAAACTAAGATTCGGTACCGGTGTAACCCTGATTCCCCAGAGGAATCCGATTTATACAGCGAATGAATTTGCGACACTGGATTACCTGACCAATGGTCGCGTGGACCTCGGCATTGGTGTCGGCTGGTGCAAAGAAGAAGTTGAAGCCTGCGGCTATGATTTTAAGGATCGCGGAGAACGCTGCGATGAAATCCTCGAAATTATGAAGCGTGTCTGGACAGAAGATGTGGTTACCCACGAGGGCAAGCATTTTCAGTTCAAGGATCTGCGCATGGACCCCAAGCCTGTTCAGACGCCACATATCCCTTTGATCATTGGTGGTTTCAGCCCGGCTGCTATGCGTCGATGTGCAAAGTATGGCGACGGCTGGCTGGGATTCGGATTGAACACGGAATTTACCAGGGCAGCCATCGGTGGTGTTGAGGCTGCGCTTTCTGCCGAGGGCCGATCACTGGATGATTTCGAGATTGTCATTACTCCCGGCGAGATTTCGCCGGAAGACATTCCGGTCTATGAAGATATGGGTGTTGACCGGCTGATACCTTTGATTTTCGATCCGACGCCAGAGGCTGCGAAAAAACGATTTGATGAACTCGATGCGCTCGTGCAGGCTTGCAGCTCATAAAGTGAAGGAGAGCATGCATGACAGATCAATCCACCAACTATGACGATGTAAAACAATACCGGCTTGACGCGGACCGCGAACAGGAACTAATCAATAGTGCGGGTGAATGCGTGTTCATCTGGTCAAACAAGGCAGGGCATCCTATTGGCGTTATTACTGCCTATGTACCCGTCGATGGGAAAATCTGGATGACTGCGACCAGAGAACGGGTCCGAATCAAGGCCATTGCCCGCGACGGTAGGTCTTCCTGTGTGTTCACCAGCAAGGGTACGCACATGGGTGGTGGCAAGACGGTGACCTATAAAGGGAATACGGTGATTCACGACGATGACAAAACCAAGAAGTGGTTTTACAACCTTCTGGCACAGGGGATGGCAGGTCGTCCGGATGACGGTAATGAGTTCACCAAGAATCTGAAACCCGAGCTCTTTGTGAGGTTTCTGGATACGCCGGAGCGGGTTGTTCTGGAATTCACGCCCGAGCTGTCGATCCCGTTTGACGGTGACAAGATGGCTGCAGGCACCGCTGCTGCCTATGCGCAGTTCGCGGCAGAGGACGGCGAGTGATGAAAGTTAGTCAAGCACGTGTCATAGACGGAGGAATGTCATGATCAAAATCGGTATTTCGGTCACCTCATCTCATATGGTTGAAGATCCCCGCGAAGGTGCACGTCACATGGTCGAGCGGGCACGAGCCGCCCGGAATGCCGATCTCGACACGCTCTTTGTTGGTGATCATCACGTTCTGCCGTTTCCTTACTATCAGAACAATGTTGTGCTTGGTCGCATGCTCGCTGAATGGGGGGATAAACCCTTCGGTGCGCTTTACCTGCTGCCGCTTTGGCATCCAGTAATACTGGCTGAGCAGATCGGCACCCTGGCGTCGTTGGCGCCGGGTAGATTTATCATGCAGTGTGGGCTCGGTGATGAACGACAGGCTGCGGCCATGGGAATAGATATGTCGAAGAAGGTCGGCATGTTCCTCGCGAGCCTTAGAACCATGCGAACTCTCTGGCGTGGTGAGGCTGCAACCGAAGATAAATACTGGAATATTTCCAATGCGGTGATTTCCCCGGTACCGGCAGAGCCCGTCGAAGTCTGGATAGGCTCCGTGGTTGATGCCGCTATTGAGCGTACCGCCCGCGTTGGTGATGCCTGGTTAGCCTCTCCCTCGCACACACCTGAACAGGCGGGGGAACTTTTGAA
>JABHYO010000127.1 GCA_018656865.1 Gammaproteobacteria bacterium
GTGGTTTGCTGCAGAGCATTACGATGTTGTTCCGGATGTAGTGATCTTCGGCAAAATGCTGGGTAATGGCATTCCGATATCGGCGATTGCGGTGCGCGAAGGCTTGAAGGATACGCTGCAGCAAACACAACCGTCATCAACCCATGGCGGCCAGCCGGTGGCCTGTGCTGCGGCATTGGCGGTGATCAATACTATTGAAGACGAGGGCCTGCTGGTACATGCCACGGCCGTTGGTGAAGCCTGCCTTCGCCGCATGGAACAGATTCGTCAGAAGTATGACTGCGTTGGCGATGTCCGGGCCAAGGGATTGTTGATGGCTTTTGATTTCGTCAAGGATAAGGAGTCGAGAGAACCTGATATGGCAGCAGGCCAGGCGTTCTATCGAAATTGTCTGGAGCGTGGACTCGTCACATCCGGCGGTGGTCATGTGGTCCGATTCTGTCCGCCGATTGTCATCGATGAAGCGACTGCCATGCGGGCACTGGATATTGCCGAGGATGCGATAGCGGAAATCGATCACGGTTAATCGTGTCTTCGGCGCAAGTAATACATAGGAACAAATAGAACATAGATTCGTATCTAACCGAAATCTATGGTACTTAATGGCATGCAAAGAAAAAGGAGCAATACGTGAACTTTGAGTTTTCAGATGAGCAGAACATGCTGCGCGAACAGGCGGGTGCATTTCTGCGGGACAACTGTTCGATGAGCGTTGTCCGAAATATTCTTACCAGCGATGAGCCATTTGATAGAGGGCTCTGGCAAAAGATTGTCGAAATGGGTTGGACGGCAACGGCCATACCGGAACAGTACGGGGGGCTCGGACTTTCTTATCTGGAGCTCTGTGTTATCGCAGAAGAACTGGGTCGGGTGGTAGCACCTGTACCATTCTCGTCATCTGTGTATCTGGCGACAGAAGCGGTGCTGGTCTATGGCTCAGAAGAGCAAAAAGGAAAGTGGCTGCCCATGCTGGCCGAAGGTTCGGTTATCGGTTGTTTTGCGACCGCAGAACAGGCCGGTCATGCAGCATCGAATAAGACAGGCTGCAGCGTTGGAGCGAACGGTTTGTCCGGCACCAAAATTGCGGTTGTCGATGGGGATCTGGCAGATTTCGCCATTGTCACCGCGTCGGAAGGCGACAGCGTCAGCCAGTATCTGGTTGACCTGAATGGCTCCGGTGTTGAACGGCAGACAGTGGACACGATCGACCCAAGCCGGTCTCATGCGAATCTGGTCTTCTCAGGCGCCGACGCAACACTTCTGGGTAATGCCGGTGCCGGTTGGGATCAGGTTGCTGTCATCCACGACAGGGCGGCGGTGCTGTTCGCCTGGGAACAGGTTGGCGGATCGAAAACCGCGCTCGATATGGCCAAAGACTATGCCATGGAGCGTTACGCTTTTGGCCGGCCGATTGCCGGGTATCAGGCCATCAAACACAAGTTGGCCAATATCTATGTCAAAACCACACTCGCTGAATCCAATAGCTACTACGGAGCCTGGGCACTTTCAACTAATGCCCCGGAACTACCACTCGCCGCAGCGACTGCAAGAGTAGCTGGCATTCAGGCATATCACTTTGCCACCGCTGAAAATATCCAGACTCACGGAGGCATGGGCTTTACCTGGGAATTCGATTGCCAGTTTCTGTACCGGCGAGCCAAGCTTCTTGCCATGACGATTGGTGGTGAGCTGACCTGGCAGAAGAAACTGGTCGCAGCATTGCGAACCGCAGCATAAGGAGAGAACAATGGACTTTAATGACACAGCTGCGGAAGCAGAATTCAGGGCCGAGGTTAGTACCTGGCTCGAGGCAAATGTACCCGCGGAAAAAGAATTCGCAGGCATGACACCGCTGGAGCGGGCCAAGTTCTGGCAGAAGCGAAAATACGATGCAGGCTGGGCCTGCCTGCGCTGGCCGAAGGAATTCGGCGGTCGGGATGCATCGGTCGTTGAGCAGGTCATCTTTAATGAGGAAGAAGCGAAACATGATGTCGAGCCGGCCGTTTTTGCGATCGGTCACGGCATGTGTGGACCCACCATGATTGCCTGGGCAACCGATGAGCAGAACCGCCGTTACATGCCGAAGATTGCCAGTGGCGAGGAGGTCTGGTGCCAGCTCTTCAGTGAACCGGCCGGTGGCTCGGACCTGGCGGCACTTCGCACCAGCGCCGTGCGGGATGGCGATGACTGGATTGTTAACGGCCAGAAAATCTGGACTTCGGGTGCGCAACATTCCGACTATGGGATCTTAGTGGTCAGAACAGACCCAACGGTGCCGAAGCACCAGGGGCTTAGCTATTTCTTCCTCGATATGAAATCGCCCGGTGTCGAAGTAAAACCCATCAAGCAGATATCCGGGGATGCAGGATTTAACGAGGTTTACTTTACCGACGTCAGGATCCCCGATGCTCAGAGGTTGGGCGCGGTCGGGCAGGGTTGGCAGGTCGCGCTGACGACGCTGATGAACGAGCGTGCCTCCATCGGCGGCGGCGGTAGCGGTCGCGGTATTGTTAACTGTACCCGCCTCGTGGAGTTGTTCGAAAAGGTTAATCTGGACGGAAGCGCGGCGATTGAAGACGGTGCTGTTCAGGCGAAGCTGGCCGACTGGTACGTCAAAGAAGCCGGTTTGAAGTTTGTCGGCTATCGTTCGATGAGTGCGATGTCCAGAGGTGATGTGCCCGGTCCGGAAAACTCAATCGGTAAACTGGTTGCAGCACCCATGCGACAGGAAATGTCTACATTTGCGCTGGATCTGCTCGAGGGGGCCGGAGCTATCTGGGATAAGGAACTCTCGGAAGCAGCAGGTCTGTATCAGATGGGCTACATGGCAGCACCCGGAGGTCGAATTGCCGGTGGCACCGATGAAATTATGGCAAATATTATCGCCGAGAGGGTTCTGGGTCTGCCGCAGGATGTCCGACTCGATAAGGGCATACCGTTTACTGAAGTGCCGACTTCGGCGTCTTCCTAAAGAGACCATTAGATGAAAATAGCAACGGGTATAGGCGGCTGGCCGGAGACGGCGGGTGAGCAGGCAAAGAAAGCCGAAGCTGATGGGTATGACATTGTCAGCTGCGGCGAGCTTTCCCATGACTCCATCCTGACGATGGCGATGGCGGCAACACAGAGCGAGAAAATCGAACTGCATACTTCCGTGACGATTGCTTTCCCGCGAAGTCCGATGGTTCTGGCAATGGAAGCCTGGGATATTCAACGCATGTCGAAAGGCCGTTTCGTCATTGGCCTGGGCTCCCAGGTTAAAGGCCACAACGAGCGGCGTTTCGGCGGCACGTGGAGTGCTGCTGCACCTCGCATGAAAGAATATGTCCAGATGATGAAGGCCGTCTGGGACAGTTGGCAGGACGGTGCACCCGCTGACTTTATCGGTAAGGATTATCGCTACACGCTGATGACACCGAATTTCAATCCGGGACCCATTGACTTCCCCAGACCCAAAATCTATCTCGCGGTCGTAGGGGATGCCATGGCCAGGGTTGCCGGTGAGGTGGCCGATGGTGTTCTGCCGCACGGTGGCATCATGACCGACAAGTATATGCGCGAAGTATTGCTGCCTAACGTCAAGATCGGGCTCGATCGTTCCGGTCGGACCTGGGATGACATCGATATTGCCAGCAGTGGTTACCTTGCGCTGGGCGAAAACGAGGAAGCGATCGAAAAATCGCTCGAACAGTATCGAGTGCCGCTTTCGTTTTATGGTTCAACCAGAAGTTATCATCACGTGTTGCGCCTGCACGGTCTGGAAGAACTCGGCATGCGACTTCACAAGCTGTCACTGGATGGTCGCTGGCAGGAGATGCAGGACATTATTACCCTGGATGACCTCAGGGCGCTGACTGAGACCTGCACCTACGACGACTATCCGGCATTCGTCGCATCGAAACGCGAGTATGCTTCTCACATGGGCTTCAGAATGGCGACAGAGTCGGATGACCAGAAAGCCAGGACGCTAGCGATGATGAAATCGTTGCAGCAGGTACAAACACCGGGTGTGCCAGCGGGGCTGTAGGCCGGGGCCGCAAAACTAATCTGTTGAGCTGGCCTGCAGATAAGCTGCGGCAAGTCTGCACAACTCCTGAATGAAATCCTCATCGGAGAGTTTTGGTACGGCCGGGGGGTTGCCGGGTACATAACTCTCCAAGCGCTTACTGACCATGTTGCGCACGACTTCTAACATCAGTTCCACCGCTTTTAGCGGGTTCTCATGATCCACCTGGTGAAATTTTGGTTTCAGCAGTGCCATGAGCGCAGCCTGGATTTCTTGCCTAAACTTCTGAATCCGTTCGGCGAGGAATGGGTCCTCGATTTCAAGTTTCTGTTGAGCTTGCATGATGCCGGGACTGAGTTTGCCTCTTTTCAGCGAAAATCTGACGTATCCCTCGATGATGTCTGTCAATGGAACATCGGCCCAGTCTTCAGGATCCAGACCCTGTTTCGCGGTAGCTAATGCCTCGGCGTTAATGCGTTCAAAAACCGCATAAACCAATGCCTCTTTGTCTTGAAAGTAGTGGTAGAAGCTGCCCACGGATGAACTGGCAAGTTTCGTCACTTTGGCGACTGTGATGCCCTGCATGCCTTCTTTTTCGATAAGTTCTTCTGCGGCATCGAGCAGTTTGGCTCGAGTCTTGGCGCTACGTGTCTGCTGCGGTTCGCGGATCCATTTCAGATCCCAGATCTCACGCTTGGTCGAAGCCTGTGGCCGAGTTGGTTTTGAAGATGCTTGATTCATATTGGGTTCTGTTACATTAATTGGAAGTCTAGCATAGGAATAGAATTCGAATATCTGTTCTAGTTCGCCTATGTAAGATCATTTCACGCCAGTTTGCTGTAAGTCGCCGGTGGTAGTATGTCGAAATAATCTTTGATACGCGTTAAACTATTCATTCAAACGCCGGTTCAAAACCGGCGTTTTCTTCAGAACACCGTGGTTGACACAAATCAATGAGGTATTGTGCAATGCGGTGCATTCTCACGCTGTTTAGAAACTGGATTAGGTTATGAGCGAAAACAAACAAATGGCCTGGGTCATCGACCTGAACAAATGCATCGGTTGTCAGACCTGCTCTGTCGCCTGCAAGATGCTTTGGACCCGGGAAGAGAGTGAAAAGGTCCAGTGGTGGTGTTCTGTTAATACCCTTCCTGGCAAAGGTACCCCCAAGGACTGGGAACAGATGGGCGGCGGCTATGATGCCAGCGGCAATCTTCAGGAAGGACATATACCAACCGATAAAGAGTTTGGCGGTGGTTTTAACTTCAACCATAAAGAGGTCTTCTACGGCGGGGGCAAAGGAGAACAGTACCTTGAGCCACAGGGCGATCGAGAAGATCGTTGGGCAATGAACTGGGATGAAGACGAAGGTGCCGGAGACTGGCCCAACTCCTATTATTTTTACATGCCGAGGATCTGCAACCATTGCACCAAGCCTGCCTGCGCAGACGCCTGCCCATCGGGGGCGCTAACAAAAGGTTCGGACGGGCTGGTCCTGCGAGACGAAAGTGTCTGCAAAGGTGCCAAGAAATGTATGGCTGCATGTCCTTACAAGAAAATTTATTTCAATGAAGAACGCAATGTGGGACAGCAGTGCATTGGCTGTTTCCCCAGAATAGAGAAAGGCGTTGCGCCGGCTTGTGTGCGGCAGTGCCCCGGTCGAGCCATGTTCGTCGGCTGGCTGAATGAAAAAGACACGCCGGTTAATCGACTGGTTAAAGAGTGGGAGGTCGCATTACCATTACACCCGGAATACGGCACCAAACCTAATGTTTACTATGTGCCGCCGATGGCACCACCGCCTCTGAACGAAGATAAGTCGGTCAATCCTGATGGAACACGCATTCCACCCGAATACCTGGAGTCTCTGTTTGGTCCAGATGTGCACGGTGCGCTGGAGAAACTGAAATCAGAAAGGCAGGTGGTCAAAGACGGCGGTAAATCAGAGTTGATGAAAACATTGATCGCCTACAACTGGAACGAGCTGCTGGGACCATTTACAGCTGATCCAGGGAAGATCATTGCCACTGACTGACACCTATCTGGATGTCTTTCTGTCCGTTGTGCATGTATTTGCCTGGAGCATATATGTGGGTGGGGCAATCTGCATGGAGTTCGTCTTGAACTATGCGCAGCAGTCCATGAAACCGTCGCAAACAGCGGTCGTTTGTGAATTCTCCGGCAAGCGCTATCGCTGGTGGTCGTTTTTGTGTCTCCTGGCGCTGCTGGCGACAGGAAGCCTGATGGCTTTGCGGGCCGGCTGGTCTCTGGATTCAACACAGGGTGTGGCGGTCATTTTACTGGTGGTGTTCTGGATCACTCAGATGACCACACTTGGATTGCTGACGTTTCGTTTTCACCCGGATATGCACGCAAGGCTTGATACCTCGATGACACAGGAAGAAATGAAACGGGAGAGGGCTCGTGTGGGGGTTGCCATCGTACGGATGGCCGCAACCGTGAGAATTGAACTGGCGGTAGCAGTACTGGCGATGTTAACGGGCGCTTCGTTGCATACTGTGGCCTAGAAGGCTGAAAATAGAATCGACATTCTAGTTAGTCAACAATTGACCTGGGTCATTGCCGCGATACAGGGTTCGCGTATTGTTGCTGGAACACGTTACAATGGCCGCCCCAAGGCTGTTGGTCAGCAGGGGTGAGGAGGGCCGATGTTCGTTTATACACTTGACGGCTTGGAAATTGACGGCGATCAGGCCCAAGATATTGAGATTGAAGATAATGAGATTACGGCCCGATCAGGTGTTTACGGCGTTTTCAGCAAAATTTTTACACTACCTAACGACGAATCCTACACAGTTTCAGTCAATGGCGCGTGGCCAGCGCAACTGCGTGAGGTAGCGGCGTTGTTGGCGTTTGATACAGACTTTGGCGTAGCGGCTCTTTCTGAGTCGGTTAGTCAGGACGAATACGCCGCAGGCTATCAAAGTATTTTCGAGGCAGAAAATGCGCCGGCTGCGATATTGAGTGGTGAATATGGGGATGGGGATCGACAGACCAGAGTGGATGAAATCAAACGGATATTTGAATACTTCGGCTTGAAGGCATCGAATGATGCTGCACGTTCTCCTGATCATCTGGCAACAGGGCTTGAATTCATGCAGTATCTTGCATTCAAGGAAGCTGCTTCAGCTTCGCCACGTCTCGCTGGATCATTCCACCGGGCACAAGAAGAGTTTCTAGAGCGCCATCTAATCAGATGGTTGCCTGAATTTGCGGATCGAGTGGAAGCGGTTGACGCTTTGCCGATCTGGGTATGGGCCAGTCAGGCTGTGAGCGCATTCACACAGTCCGATCTGGATTACCTCAGTTCTTAAAGAGGCAGTAAATATGGCAGGAGATAATGCATACAGGGATCGCTGGTCCTGGGATCGCGTAACGTTTGGCACACATTGTCTGAATTGCTTGGCGACATGCCCATACAGGGTCTATTCAACGGAAGATGGCGTGCAGTTTGAAGAACCTGCAGCAGTCTTCGATCAAGTAAATCCGAATGTTCCGGACATGAATCCCATGTCCTGTCAGAAAGGCAGTGCCTGGAGCCTGCAGCTGACGGGTCCAGACAGACTTACCAAACCGCTTAGAAGAGCCGGGGAACGAGGTGAGGGCAAATGGGAGGAAATCTCCTGGGAAGAAGCTATTGAAGAAGTCGCCGAGTCTGTTGTCGAAGCCATCGATATGGAAGGCCCGGAATCGGTCGTCTTCGAAGAAACAGTAGAAGGCGGTCTGCTGACGCAGATGTCATATCTGCGCTTCGCAAGCCTAATCGGCGGAGTAACGCTGGATGCCAACGGTCTTATCAATGACTTTCCGTCCGGGCACCACATCACCTTTGGTAAGTTTTCCTGTGCCAGCAGTCAGGATGATACGTTTAACTCTGAACTGATTTTGATCTGGCATTCAAACCCTGTTTATACCGCCATTCCGTATGCGCACTTTATTACCGAGGCACGTTATAACGGATCTGATGTTGTCACCATCGCGCCAGACTACAGTGCTTCTGCCGTTGTCTCCGATGAATATGTGCCGATTAATATTGGAACGGATGCAGCTTTTGCGCTGGCCATGTGTCAGGTCATTATTGAAGAAGACCTGGTTCACACATCCTTTGTCCAATCACAGACTGACATGCCTCTTCTGGTGAATGCCGAGACCCGGCGTTTCATCCGCGGGACCGATATTGACG
Source organism: Gammaproteobacteria bacterium (assembly GCA_018656865.1). Lineage (GTDB taxonomy): Bacteria > Pseudomonadota > Gammaproteobacteria > Pseudomonadales > Azotimanducaceae > UBA9659. The sequence continues at coordinate 8,211 of JABHYO010000127.1, forward strand.
AGGAAGCACCGGAAGATCAGTTCTACTGGTGGGATGAAAAGACAGATTCTCTGACTGCAGCACCGAGAGAAACGTTGTTCCTGAATGATCATGTGCCGGCACTGACGGGCACATTTGATTTGAAGACCCGTGACTATGATGACATCAAGGCGACGACCGTGTACCAGCTCCTCCTCGATCGCCTCGAGGACTATACACCGGAGAAGGCCAGCGAAATTTGTGGTGTAAACCCCGACACAATCAGAAATTTAGCGAGACAGATTGCTTCCAAGCGAACCAAGATCGTCGAGGGCTTTAATACGGCCAAGTATTATCATGGCGACCTGATGGAACGCGCCATGTGCCTGGTTCTGGCTTTGACCAGCAACTGGGGTCGTCCGGGAACTGGCATTCAAGGTCTCGCCCTGGCTGGCCTCGATGGTTACCAGATATTCGGCATGAAGCAGAAAAGGGGTATCCAGGAGACGACGCGTGTAATCGATGGTATCGATGGTGCCATGGAGCAACTGCGTGAAATGAACCCGGACATGACCGATGAGATGCTGGGATACGATCTGTTGCAGCGCGGTCTTGTTGCCGGTACAGCGTCACCACCCGCCTTCTTCCATTATTATCACTGCGGTTACGACGAAACCTGGAACAATGAAGAGTGGTCTGATCCGACCATGGCCAAGAGCTTCGACGAATACCTGCAGGATTCTGTCAGGCGAGGTTGGTGGGGTGGGCTCGTAAAACCAGGCCCCGGCACTGACCCGACAGTCTTCTTTTCCGTTGCCACAAACCCCATCAGACGCCAAAGAGGTGGTGCTTCGGGGCTTCTGGAGACACTCTGGCCCAACCTTGAAAAGATAGTTGTTGTTGAAAACCGCATGAGTGCGACCGCACTGCAGGCAGATATTGTGCTGCCGGCAGCCATGCAGTATGAGCGACCCAATCTGCAGTACGCGATCACGCACAGCTTCAGCATTGGATATTCCGAACAGGCCGTGAAGCCTCAGGGCGATGCTAAAACCGAGTGGGAAATCTTCGAGTTGCTGTCAAAGGCAGTTGAAGCAAAAGCCATCGAGATGGACTGTGAGGAATATCAGGACGGCCGCAAGCAGACCAGGTCTTTTGTTGGCCTCGGCGCCCGCTATACTTTGAACGACCTCTATGAGAAAGAGGAAGACATTATCGACGAGTTTCTGCAGGACAGCGCTGAAGCAGGCACGCTGCCGCAGGGTGCCAGTCTTGCCTATATGAAAGAGAATGGAACCATGCGCTTCAGTGGGCTGGGTTTGTTTGCGCCAGGTCTGTCGCTTGCGACCGACGTCAAGGAAGATGAGCCTGTAACAGCCTACACCTGGCATGTCGATAAGGGCGTACCGTTTCCAACGTTGACGCGCCGCGCCCAGTTCCTGATCGATCATCCCTGGTTTGCCGAGGCAGATGAGGACATGGTCCGTCACAAGAACCCACCAAAACAAGGTGGTGACTATCCCTTCCTTCTTACCAGTGGACACTCCAGATGGTCGGTCCATGCCAGCTCAATGGGGAACTCCATTTTAGCGGAAACCCACAGAGCGGAACCCCTGGCAGTTATTTACCAGGGCGATGCCGATAACCTGGGGATCAATGATGGCGATCTGATTCAACTCAGTAATGATCGTGGTGAGGTTGAAATCCGAGCCAAGGTGACTGGTCGGATTCATCCGGGCCAGGTCATCGTCTACAACGGCTGGGAACCGCACATGTTCAAGGACTGGATTGGTCCCAATCAGGTCGAACCGGGCATGGTGAAGTGGTTACACTTAGTGAGCAGGTACGGTCATCTTCGTTATCTGCCATTTGGCTGGCAACCCGTTCCTGCTGACCGGGCTGTTTACATCGATATTAAAAAGGTAGCTTAAAATACATGATCGAAAGAATTGATATCACCGACGCCGAACAGGCTGCGCTGACAAAAGCCTTCGAGTCGACGCCGACAGTTTTCCAATTGTTGTCGACGGTCAGAACCCGTCGCATAGGGCTTGGTTACCACAGTGAATCAGGTGAAACTGAAAACTTTGACTGGGCAAGCGGCGGTGCCGCCCTTCAGCCAAAGGGGCCGCTGGCTTTTAAGTCTTCCCGGGAGCCTGTGCCTCTGACGGAGATAGAGGAAGCTATTATTGCCTGGGCGGGACTCGGTCCGAACGGCATCATCACTGCAGATATTCCGGCATCGAGAGATCTCGCCGGACTAATGCAATGGGCAGGGCGGACAGCGCCAGGCTCGAGCAACGATAATTCGGTTGACCTGCTCATCATCAATGATCGCGGTGTCCACTTGTACCAGCCAGGTACTGATCGAACTAAACCCATTGAAATTGAAGGTCCTGACGACTACTGGAAGGTGCTGGCCTGGTACCGTCAGGGGGTGAAGACCATTATGGATCGTCGGCCGGATCTCGACTGGAGTGTCGCGCCGCCGGGTACCCACAATGTCAAACCCATGGGCGGGCTTCAGTACAACCTGAATCGTCCTGGAGCTACCTGGTTTCTGCCAATCGGCGATCTGGGTCGGGAGTGGGTCAACCTGCTGCTGTCTTCGTATCACTTTTCAGGGTTTTATATTGAAGATCCCCGTGGCAACAAACCCGCGGGCGTCGACCAGTGGATACGTCCCGGTTTTCTCGAAGTGGGCTTTCCCATGCCGGTTTTCGATGAACTGGTCCTCATGTCCCACTCCAGTCAGGTAGCTGCCGTTGTGCAAAACATGCGTCTCGCTTGTGAAGCGCTTGGGCTTGGTGGATGGTCCATGGGTACCTATGCGGATGATATGGTGCTCGGGGGATATCCGGATGTCGCGAAAGGGCTGGAGTTCAGCTTCATGGATCGAGATCTCGACAATAACCCATCCCGAACAGCAACCTGTCTCGGCAAGCAGGACCTGTTCGAGGCTGTCTGCGTGCCATCTCCCTGGTTCCCGGATGCAGATTCGGCGATTCGCCATGTTATGCAGAATCGTTATGAGAGTGGCGGTACTCTGTCCAGAGATTCAAACTGGGCTGACTCCGCAGGCGGACCCTTCAAGAAGGAAGTTCTTGAAAAGATTCTCGAACATCCAAGAGTGCATATGCCGGATTGGGTGATTGATGCTGCTAAAGACACCATCGACTATATCGTTGCAGAATACGGCGTCGCACCGGCTAATATCAGCCCGGTACGTGCCAAATTCTCATTGCAGGTCCACCACGTTGATGAGGACTATTACGAACAGTACCACGAAGGTGCGTTCCCGCTGACCGACCAGATTAAAAGTCATTTCAATGACTGGCATGAGGGTTAGCAGATGGGATTCAAACGCGGAATAATTAACAATAGGAAGCTGATATGGAAATAATGATTCTGCTGACTGCGTTCGTGCACGATCTTGCGGTAGCAACCTACTTTGGTGGTGCGGTCGCCATGGAATTTATCCTGGCACCTGCGCAAAAATCCATCCCACCGGCTCAGGCTCAGGTAATGGGTGAGAAGACCTCAGAGCGATTTTTGCTGATGGTCTGGATTTCTCTGTTCCTGATTTTTGTGACCGGCATACTGCGTCTCTATTTCAAGGGCATGATCGGCGGCGATACACTTTTTGTTGCGCCACTGACGCTTGATTATACCTATGGCAGGACCGTGTTTGCCCTGTTTCTCGTCTGGGTGATCCTGGTTATCAACGGCGCATTGATCACGTTGGTGTTCCGTCCCCGATTGACGGGTAAGTTGACAGCTGGTGTGTCCCAGAATCAGGCTTCGAATGCTCGTGATTCCATGATGGGTGCTGCCACCTGGATTGAATGGTTAACCAGAATCGATCTGGGACTGGCCATACTCGCAGTACTGCTTGGAGCATCTCTGCTCCGGGGAGGTCTGTTCTAATGACCCGTTCTACTGAAATACAGAGGAAGATGATTCATGCCTAAGACAATTGCAATTACACCTTCCTGGTACTGGCCTGAATCAGTCGATCGTGTGGCCGGTGTCCCCCCGTTTGCCATTCAGGAGATCTGTGTCAATCGACACCTGCGTGATAAAGCGGATCAACCAGCGCTGATAGGTGATGAAACGCTGACATGGGCAGAACTGGCACAGAGAATCAGAACCTCTCAGGTTGCGTCTGGCGGTGGACCCGTGTCAATGAGCGGAGACCTTTCGGTCGACAGTGTTGTCGCGGTACTCGCAGCGCTGTTCCGTGGACAACGACTGAACTTGCAGGAAGGTGCATCAGCACCTCAACTGGAAGGAGCAGGAGACATTGAAGAAGTTGAGGTGCCTGATCTGCTGGCGCCGATTCTTTCGATTCAGGGTATTGGTGGTCTGGTATCGCACAGCCACAAATCACTGCTGGCGAACGTGGTCTCTGTGGTGACTTTTCTTGGTCCTGACCCTGAACGGTCATGGTTCGTGAGTCGACCACTACATACCTGGGAAGGTCTCTTGTCACTCCTGATGCCGCTTTACCTCGGTGTTCCGGTGATTCTCGGTAGAGATGACAACCCTGAAGAGTTTGCGGAAACTATTGTGCAGCACAGACCGGGCTATGCAATGACCAATCTGGATCTCGCCGCTATCACCACCAGAGAAGCTAAGCGACCGGTGAAAAAAGCCCGTGAGATTCTCGATGCCATGCTGCTGAAAACCGACGGGGTCTTCGACCCGGGTGATAGACAGCGGATCGGCAAGTCTTATCGCTGTCATGCACTGACGGTATTCGGCATGGCAGAGACCGGTGTCATACTCGCAGCACACCCGCAATGGTACCTGGACGAATCAGTAGGCATTCCGATTACCAATGCCCATGTCGTACCGGCGGACCCTCGAAATGGTTCGGCCATCCAGACACTTTGGGAGCTGGTGGAATCTGCGGAGGTCACCGTCAAGGGGCCGGCGTTGATGACCGGATATGAGGACAGAAACGATACCGATTATCTGGTGGATGGGCGATTCCGAACCAAGGTTATCGCATCGTCCGACGCTAACGGCATGATCTACATCCTGCCGGATTAATAGAAATATCAACTAGCATTGAGAGAGCTGCTATTGGAGGAGAATCACTAACACCGCATTAGGCTAAATGCTTAGGAGGGGATATGCCTGAAGGCTCCAGACAACTGGCGATGGTGTTCGACCTGAACAAATGCATCGGCTGTCAAACCTGTGCAGTTGCCTGCAAAATGCTGTGGACACGAGACGAAGGCTCAGACTACCAGTGGTGGTGTACCGTCAATACCGTACCTGGCAAGGGTAGCCCCAAAGACTGGGAGTCAATGGGTGGTGGTTACGAGAACGGCGAACTGATTCTAGGTAAAGCGCCAGATCGTGAAGATTTTGGCGGTGGCTGGGACTTCAACTACAACGAGGTGTTCTACGGCGAAGGCCCTCCCGGCAAGAAAATTCCACTGCGAGTCGTTGGCGAACAGCCTACCTGGGGTCCCAACTGGGATGAGGATCAGGGCGGTGGTCAGTATCCCAATAATTACTACTATTACTTACCAAGAACCTGTAATCACTGCAGCAAACCTGCCTGTGTTGATGCGTGTCCGTCGGGTGCGCTGAAGAAGAGACAGGAAGACGGCATCGTCGTCAGAGATGAGTCAGTCTGCACCGGTTCCAGGCAGTGTGCAGCAGCCTGTCCTTACAAGAAAATCTACTTCAATGAACAGCGCGGTGTGAGTCAGCAGTGCATGTTCTGCCTGCCTCGTCTGGAGGATGGGGTGGCGCCGGCCTGTGCGCGGCAGTGCCCGGGTAGAGCAGTCTTTGTTGGTTTTCTGGATGATAAAGACGGCCCGGTACACAAGTTGGTTAATGAGTGGAAGGTGGCTGTAGCCCAGCATCCTGAGTACGGCACGGAACCCAATATTTTCTATGTGCCGCCAATCGGTCCGCATCCCATTGCCGAGGATGGATCTGTCGATGAGAACCGTCATCGCATACCGGATGAACTACTGGAAGAGCAGTTTGGCCCTGATGTACATGAGGCACTCGCCACCCTGCAGACAGAGATGAGTAAAACCAGAGAGGGCGGTAAGTCGGAGCTGATGGATATGCTGATTGCTTACAAGTGGACCTCTCTACTCGGCGAATTTACCGTCGACCCTGTCACGCTGGAGAAAGATGTATCGTGAGTGCTCTGATCGCCTCGGATGTTGATGGCGGACCGCGACGCACGATGTACTTGAAGCTGGCAGCGCTGTTCACCTTTCCCACCGAACAGCTTTTGAAGTCTTTTAGTGACGGTGAGTGGCAATCGGATGTGCTTGCCTGTGCGCAACAGCTGGGTTTTTCAATACCGGACCTGGCGACCCTTGATGTTGATGCTGTGGAATACGAATCCGAATTCATCGCCATGTTTGAGGTCGGCCTCGGGGGA
>JABHYO010000185.1 GCA_018656865.1 Gammaproteobacteria bacterium
CGGCTGATTTCGAAGCTGACACCGCGCACAGCCTTGACGGTACCTCCGTAGGTATCGAATTCGACGGCCATGTCATCGACTTTGAGAATGGCTTCGCTCATTCGCGGGACCTCATTCTCGAATCCAGGGCTTCAGTCAGACCATCGCCAAGCAGATTAAAGGCCAGTACGGTGATGCTGATAAGAACAGCAGGGAAAATGAGTTCATGGGGGTGACTGAGCATGGTCTTGACACCCTCGTTGCACATGGACCCCCACGACGGTGTTGGTGGCGCCACACCCATACCGATGAAGGAAAGGAAGGCTTCGGTAAAGATTGCGGCGGGCACGGCGAAGGTCAGCGTCACCAGGATCACACCCATGGTATTTGGAATGATATGGCGAAGTATGAGGTAGTGATCCTTTGCCCCCAGTAGTCTTGCCGCTTCGATATATCCTTGTTCACGAATTTGCAATACCTGGCCGCGAACTAATCTTGCCGTGGCAGGCCAGCCAAGGAGTACCAGTGCGATGAGCATCGGGAAGATACCGCTTTCGCCAGGGCCAATACCAAATGCAATCTTGAACAGAATCATAAAGAGCAGAAAAGGCAGCGCCACTACGAAGTCAGCAAATCGCATCAGCAACACATCCAGCTTGCCGCTGAAATAACCGGCAAAACCACCGTAGACGATACCGATGAAAACATAGAGGAAGGGTGCAACGATACCGATGAACAGGGAGACCCGGGCACCCTCCATAAGACGAGCCAGCATATCCCGACCGAGATAGTCCGTTCCCATTGGATGAAATTCAATTGTGATTTGGTCGCCGACCGCAAGATGATCGCCGCTCTTGGCCAACCCTCTTGTATTAGCCTCTTCGTGTGTCAATGCCAACTGAGGGGTGACCGTTAATAAAGTGTAGCTTTCGTACTCATCAATGCCGTCGGTGGGTACAACGGCATAGTAGTACTCACGGTCCTCAAGACTCAGCCTATCCTCGTAGCTGAGTTCGTCACCGTAGGTGGAGCCGAGCGGCAGGCCGAGATCATTGAAATCCTGTGGCTGTCGATTGTTCCGGTAGATGTTGTAACCATCTGCACCAGCGACAGCGTCCCAGCTCAACCTGACTCGCTGGGTTGTTGCATCGCCAACGGCTCTAAAACCCGTCGGTGCCGCGACCTGCTCCGGGTAGTTGTCTGGGCTTTGGTAGCCGTCAATACGGATGCCATCCCAGGTTGAATAGGCTTCGACGACAACTGCTGATTTTGGCCAGGATGGTGACTGAGAAACCTGGTTCAGATCCTGCAGCGCCGGGTCGACCTGCCAGATGAATGGGCCGATCAGTGTGAAAACGGTTAGCAGGATAATAATCCAGAGGGAGACAATTGCCCGAGTGTTTTTCTTCAGTCTGACCCAGGCATCCTGCCAGTAGGAGAGCGACGGACGCGAAATCTGCTCGACATCAGACTCGACCTTGACCGGTTCGAAATCTGCTGCTGTCGGTTGCACAGTGCTCATGACAATCGCACCCTCGGATCAATAAAGCCGTAAAGGATGTCGACAAGAATGACCATGAGTACGAGAAAGGCGCCATAAAAAACAGTGGTACCCATGATGACCGTGTAATCAAGCTGCTGAACTGCCTGAACAAAATATCTTCCCAGTCCGGGAATGGCGAAGACCAGCTCGACAACGAAACCGCCGGTTGTGATCACCGCGATCTGTGGCCCAAGCACTGTTATCACAGGCAGGATCGCGTTGCGCAGCTGGTGTCGGAAGAAGATACGAGTTGGCGAGAGTCCTTTAGCTCGGGCTGTTTTGATGTATTCCTCATTGACGACCTCAAGCATGGAGGATCGCATCAGCCTGGTCAGAAATGCCATGGTACCAAGGCCCAGAACCAGGGCTGGCATCAGCATGTGCCAGATGGTACCCCATCCGGCGACGGGGATGATTGACTCACCAATCAGACTGTTGATGTTAACGAGGAGCAGCTGACCCAGAGCCGCAAAGACGAACGAAGGAACAGAGATACCGAGAATGACCAGAAACATGATGATGATGTCGGGCATGCGATTACGATATATCGCGGTCAGGGCACCCCAGAGAACGCCTCCGGCTGCCGCAAATAGGATTGCGAGTACGCCAAGCGTGGCAGAAACGGGAAAGTGATCGCGGATTATGTCGTTGACCCGTCGATTCTGCTGCGTGAAGGAAATGCCAAAGTCACCACTCAGCATGTTGCCGAGAAAAATGAGGTACTGCTCACTGACAGACTTATCGAGGCCGTACTTTGCCTCGAGATTTGCACGAATTTCCGCTGTCACCGCTTTGTCGTTCATCAGCGGGTCGCCGGGCACCTGATGCATGGCGACGAAAGTGGCGGTGGCGATAAACCAGACAGTAATGACACCCGCGATAAGGCGTTTGATGGTGTACATGAACATCGGTTGTCAGAGTCTCCTAGGGAACTACGCTGGCATAGGTATAGTCGGGGTCGGCGCCGACGACCCGTCGGACCACGCCTTTGACGCGAGGATGCAGTAGGTAAATTACGCCCTGTTCGTACTGGGGCAATATGACGGCTTCGTCGAACAGTATCTGTTGCAGTTCGCCCATGGCGTTCATTCGAGTTTTTGGATCGGTATTGTTCATGGCAACTCGGACCAACCGGTCGTAATTCGAATTGACGTAACGACCGCGATTATTCAGGTTCCATGAGGCGAATAGATCTCCAAAGGTCATGATGTCATCAAAATCGGGGCCCCAACCGGAAGCGACAATATCGAAATCACCGGAGGTCATTTTTGCCAGACGCTGTTTGAAAGTCTGAATATCGATCTTGATATCGAGGCCGAGCCTGGCCCGGAGCATACCCTGCATGTATTCGGCCTGTTTAGCTGAAGTTGGGCTGTCGCTAACGAGTAAAACAAGGGGAGGTATATCCATGCCAAGCTCTGCTTTGGCTTTCTTGAGATGCTCCATTGCTTTGGTGACGTCATAGGGTGCTTTAGGCGCCGGATACTCGCGGCGAAACTTGTCGTCGACTCCTTTAATCCATACGGGGAAGAGACTTTCACCCCTGAGGTTGCCCGGTGTGGCCAGAACTCTGTTCACCAACTCGTCTGGGTCGAAGGCATGCTGAATTGCCCGGCGCAGATTTAAATTGCGGGTGACTCGCTCTGATCGATGGTTGTACTCCAGGAAAAAAACAGAGCCAGTGTTGAATCGTCGGATTCTAAAGCGCTGGGTCAGCGCATCCTTGTAGGTTTCACCGTCCAGCCGTGTATGGACGATTTTGCCATCGATGAAAAGGTTCAGTCTCGCCCGGGTGTCTGCTGTGATGTAGTCAGCATTGATTGCGTTCAGCTTGATGGTCTGTTTGTTCCAATAATTCTGGTTCTTGGTCATCTTCAGGGAAGCACTGTGAGTCCATCCGGTCATCGTGAAAGGACCGTTGTAGAGCAGGTCGTCTGCGTCTGCCGCGTAGGTCGTGCCCCGTGATTTCCAGAAATCCTCCCGAACAGGGAAGTAGGTTGTAAATGCGGTCAGCTTGATGAAATATGCCGCCGGTCGCTCAAAAACGACTCTTAGAGTGGTATCGTCGATGGCGACAGCTCCCAACTGGTCTCCATCCATGTTTTCTGTGTTGATCGCCTCGGCATTCTTTATTGGGTAGAGGATAAAGGCATATTCGGAGGCCGTTTCCGGCTTTAGTGCATTTCGCCAGGCAAAAACAAAATCATGAGCAGTAACTGGCTGACCATCGCTCCACAACGCATCGTCTCGCAGCCAGAATGTTGCGCCTTTTTCGTCGATCTCCCATCGTTCAGCGACACCGGGGATGATATTACCGCGGCGATCATAGCGAACGAGACCTTCCATAACATGACTCAAGACCATGATGCTGACCTGGTCGGTCGCTTTCATGCCGTTCAGTTGCGGAGGTTCCTGAGTGAGCGCAATGGTGATGGTCTGTGTTTCGTAATTAGCTGACGTCGCATCGACCTGCGCACTACTGCTCTGTAGAAAGACGGCTTGGAAGAAAATCAGAAGTGCTGCGGCAAGGCAGATTCTCATGAAAAACTCATCGGCAAAACAACGTCTGATTGTAGCATGACGACTTTAATGAAGTGTTTTTACAGCGACGCCGGCTAGTCGCGAATCTGAGGCCAGCTATCGTTAGATTTCGGGGGTTCTTGCCCGACTGATAGCATGAAAATGAGTTCCTCTCCGTCGTATTGACCGGAAACCTGCCAGCAGCCGTGCTCAGGGAATCGCATGATAACCAGCATGGCATTCCACTTGCTGTTGGACGAACTGGCTGCTCGGGATACCTGTGCTGTAACGACAGGGTCATCCCTGAGGTGGGCCGAGACTTCGAGCTGGGGGAAGGGTTCGATCTTTGCATCGAATCCTTCTCGCCACCACCAGAATTTGCCTTTGTAGTGGTTCTCCGGCCCATTGCCAGTCCATTTTCCCTTTGCTGGCAACAGAGCAGCGAGATGAGTGCTGCCAAACCATCTTGGACCGTATGCCAGTGGGGCACCTTGTACTCCGCTGGCGTCAGGTTCTGTCGCCGCGCAGCCCGCTGCTGCTGAAAGGCGAGGTAGGCAGAGCAGGAAAACAACCGCCACCAGGACAATTTTCTTACAACAGCTGTCTTGTAACATCCGGCTCTCCGTCCTGTAGGAACTACAGAGGTGGTTCTGCAATTTTTAACAACTGCTTCCCAATATTCTTGCCTTCGAACAGTCTAAGGAAGGTTTTCGGTGTGTTTTCTATACCTTCCTGAATGTCTTCGGCATGCTTGAGCTGCCCGCTCTGAATCCAGCTAGAGAGATCATTCACGGCTTCTTCAGCGCGATCCAGGTAGTCGATCAGAATAAATCCCTCCATCGTGCAGCGCTGGATGACCAGTTGCATGTAGTTTTTGGGTCCGGGGGGCAGTTCCAGTTCATTGTAAGATGAGATACCGCCACATAGAACGACACGGCCGTTCATGGCCATATTGAGCAGAGCATCATCAAGAATCTGGCCCCCGACGTTGTCGAAGAAAATATTAATCCCATCAGGGCATTCTTGTCGCAATCGTTTTGCCACATTCTCAGACTTGTAGTCGATGGCTGCGTCATAGCCTAATTCACTGGTCAGCCAGCGACACTTCTCCGACCCTCCGGCGATACCGACAACTTTTGAGGCCCCTTTGATTTTCGCGATCTGACCGGCAACAGAACCGGTTGCACCGGCTGCACCGGAAACGACAACAACGTCGCCGGTTTTGGGTTTACCGATGTCGAGCATGCCGAAGTAGGCGGTCAAACCTGTGCCTCCGAGGGCACTCATCATGAGTTCCGGTGCGATGCCGTCCGGGATTTTGCTGGCGCCACGCCCCATGAGGCCCGCAGAACCATCAGTGATGAAATATTCCTGCCAGCCAGCCATACCAGTGACGAAGTCTCCGGGTTTGAAATCTGGATTGTTGGACTCAATAACCTGCCCGACGGTACTGGCCCGCATGACTTCCCCAAGTTGAACGGGGGCTATATAGCTTTTTGCATCGGTAATCCAACCACGCATTGCGGGCTCAAAAGCAAAATAAAGATTTCGAATGAGCAGTTCGTTGTCCCCGATATCAGGTACCGGTTCCTCGACATAGCCAAAATCGGATTCCTTAACCATGCCTACGGGTCTTGATATCAGCTGCCACTGGCCGTTCATTCTGTTGGACACATTAGCCCCTTATGTTGAAAAAGGTATGTAAACCTCCCCCTTTTAGTCTCACATCCAATTAGAGTTTCCCGCAGGGTCATATTTATTTAGATATTCAATTGGGGTCAGATCCTCAAGGGAGTCGTGAGGTCTTTCTTCGTTGTATTCTCTGATCCAATTGTCAGTCAATTCTCTCACTTCATTTAGCGTCTTGAAGACGTACATGTTCAGGATCTCATTCCGGTAGGTCCGATTGAATCGTTCGACATATGAGTTCTGTGTCGGCTTCCCTGGCTGGATAAATACCAGATCAATGTCATGTTCTTCCGCCCAATCCGCTATAGCGGTAGATATGAACTCAGGACCGTTGTCCATTCGAACCTTCGAAGGGTAGCCTCGCCATGCTGCAACGCGATCAAGCACTCTGATGATTCTGGGCGCCGGTAGATTCAAATCAACTTCTATGGCCAACGCTTCACGGTTGAAGTCATCAACGACATTGAAGGTTCGATATCGTCGACCACAGAACAAGCTGTCGCTCATAAAATCCATCGACCAGCACTGGTTTTTCGCTTCCGGCACTTGAAGCGTTACTCGCTCCCGGTTCGGCAATCGCTTCTTCCCTCTTCTACGTTTATTCAGTCCCAGCAGGCGATATATGCGATGCACCCGCTTGTGGTTAAAGCCATGTCCCCAGCGACGCATGATCTTGAACAACTTGCCAAAACCGTGTGCTGGGTAGCGTTCTACCGCAAGCTGCAGAACAGCGATCACCTCATCATCACGTGATGTATCTGGTTGATATCGATACACCGAACAACTGATGCCAACAATGCGACAAGCTCGACGAACGCTGACTTCATGTGTATGGCGAACATAGTTCACCAGGTCACGTCGAATCGCTGGCTTTACAGCTTTTTTTCAACCACATCCTTCAATATCTTGTGATCGAGGCTGAGATCCGCATACATCTGCTTCAATCTGCGATTCTCTTCTTCCAGCGCTTTAAGCTTCTTCACATCAGATGCCTCCATGCCGCCGTATTTACTCTTCCAGTTGTAATAGGTCGCATCCGAGATATCGTTTTCACGACAGACCTCCTTTACCAGTCGGCCTGCTTCCACTTCCTTCAACACTTTGATGATCTGTGTCTCAGTGAATCGGCTCTTCTTCATTTTGTTCTCCTTGCTTGCAGTTTACGCGGGAGAACTCTAAATCTGAATGGGACTACCTTAAGGGATGGTTACA
>JABHYO010000087.1 GCA_018656865.1 Gammaproteobacteria bacterium
ATCGCCACCGGGAATCCCGGCCCGACGAATCCCTGCTACGGAGCAGGCCATGGGTTCTACTACGGCTGCTGCTTCAGTCTCCACCTCGTCTGGCAGGATATAGAGGCCTTTTTCTGAGGTCTTGATATATTCGGCGAATCCACCGACACCGAAGTAGCGAGGATTATCGCAATGATGGAAGTAGCCGCTGGCACAGTAAGCACACTTGCCGCAGCTTGCACTCTCGAATGGGTCAACGGTTACACGATCGCCGGGTTTTACCAGCGTCACTCCCTTGCCCACTTCCTCAACGACACCGGCGTGTTCGTGACCGAGTGCGCCAGGCATGGGGAACATCGATAAGGGTACCGCCGAACCTTCTCCGTACCAAAGATGCAGGTTGCTACCGCAGATTCCCAGGCACTCAACTCGGATAATGACAATGTCGTCGCCGTCAACGACAGGTTTTTCGGCTTGCTCGATTTGTAGTTCTCGAGGTGCGACAAGTGTCGCTGAGCGCATCATTGTCATGCCTGGGTTCTCCTATGGTTCACTTTATTCATACAGGTTGTACGTCGACCACTTGAACGAGTACTCAAACCTACGTTGGCACCTGTTACAGATTGGGCAATGTTCAACATCGCACATCTCAGGGGTTTCCCTGATCGCTGTATACTCTGTTTCGAAGAGGGGTTCTAATCAAGAGTATCAACGGGCGGTATAGACGTCCATTAATTGATGTTACCATCAATTGGTGTTAAAAAGTGGTCAGCTGCTACATGTTTCATGTTGAGTAATTCATGCGACATGTAGCCAATTTTATAGCGCCTCAATTGCGCTGGTGTTCGCCGATCTCAGAAGGACCCAATAAGCCGTGAATTCACCTGCCAATCTCGTCAAAGATGCCGATTTCAATGCACGCATCGTTGCCTATTTGTGTCGCCAGCTACCCCAGGCCGATAATCTCACTTCAACCGTGGTGCGTATCATGGGTGGTCGTTCCTGGGACGTCTACGGTGTCGAGGCTAGCTGGCAAGAAAGCGGTAAAGAAAAAAGCGAGAGTTATGTTTTTCGGGTCGCCCCTCCTGGAGGCATTCTGGAGCCACATGATCCGTCGTTGGAGTACCGTCTGATCGACATGTACGGTCGCAATGGTCTGCCCGTACCGAAGACCTACTGGATCGAACAGGATTCTGAAATCCTTGGGCAACCCTTCTATGTCATGGAGTGGATTCGGGATGAAATACCCGAATTGGAGGATCCTCGTTTCGAGGACCCGGCTGAGAAGCAACGTTACGGCCTCGAGTTTGCCGAGACACTGGCGAAGATACACCGTCTGGATTGGCGTGGTGAAAAACTCCATGAGTTTCTACCGCCAGGTGATGTGCCAGGTGAGGATCCGATAGAGCGTGAAATTGCCTGGATGGAAGAACGTGTTGCTGGTTTTCAGCTGCCACCAAACCCCGGTTTGAGGGCAGTCTTCCAATGGTTGCGTGCTAACCGCCCACCGATGCGCGATGAAGACCAATGTTTAGTGTACGGTGATTACCGTTTTGATAATTTTTTCTGGAAGGACGGTCGCATCACTGCGTTACTGGACTTTGAGATGGCACTGATCGGTCACCCCATGGAAGATATTGCCTTCTGCCGTTTCTTGTCGGGCTGGGCTGGTATTCATGGCGAGCAGATCAGTCATTATGAGAGCGTTTCAGGTATCCAGATTGACGAGAGTCTGGTCAACTATTTCATGGTGCTCAAGCAGGCTCAGATTACTGTCATTGTCAGTCTGGCGGGACTCGATGCCGTCAGTAAAGGCAAGGTGAAGGACTGCCGGGCGATGAGCATAGCCGGTGGAGCACATGTCCAGGCCGGCGGATTACTGGGCGCACTTCTTCAGGCAGGTAACCAATGAATCCTTCTTTAGCTACTGTATTACGCACCCTGAAGGCGAGTCTCCAGGAGCATGTTATCCCTGAACTCGAAAACAATTTCGCACGTGGCCAGGCCGGCCAGGTCGTGGTTACGCTCGACTGGCTTGCGGATGGGCTCGAAGAACCCATGCAGAAAGTCATCGAGGGCAATGCTGGAGTCAGTCAGGCGCTGGAGGCGGTAAACGAACAGTTGCAGCCGCTTTCGGAGTCGGATGCGGATCGATGGCAAGCCGTCGGTAATGCAATCCAGGAAGTTCTGAATACTCCACCAGCGGACAGCGCCGAAAGTGCGCAGGACCAAAGGTCCACCTATTTCAAGGTGCTGGACGATGTGGTGATAGCTGCCGGTGTGCCTCAGGGTGGCAGCGAAGGTACGGGACCTTTGTGGGTGGCTGTGCAACAGGCGCTGATGGCGCTCGCCATGGCAGAGACTTATATGGGACCTATCCCGCTACCTAAAGAGCACTGGCGCTAAATAGTACGGGCGTTAAAGAATTCGGGTGTTAAAAATTGACCCTATCGATTCAGATGGGTCGTGAAAACTTTCGCTACAGTGCCATCTTCGATTCTCTTTTTAAGCCATTGATTCACAGCAATCAGTAGCTGGCCATCCTTTGGCAACATGATTCCTTTCTTCTGAAGCGTGAGTGTTTTGCCCGGCATGGTTGCGCACAGTTTTTTGTTTCTTGCGGTCTGTAACCTTACCTCGATTGCATCAGTGATCATTAGATCCACACGGCCTGCGACTATCTGATCGAAGATATTGCGATTGTCGGTATGGAGGACTTTGGTGGCTTGAACAATGTTGGTATCCAGGTAGCGCTCATTGGTACCACCGGGATTGACGACAATCCTGATACCCTTACGATCGATTTTTTCCAGGCTGTCGAAGTCAGATGTTCTGCTGCAAAGCGCGATAGGCGTCTTCCCTCCGACATGGTATGGCAGCGAAAAGCTGGCGATGACTTTCCTCTTGTCGGTAATGGAGACGCCACTCATGGCGATATCGAATTCACCCGCGCTGAAATCCTTCGAGAGTGAAGGCCAGGTTGTGTGGATGTATACGACAGTCACATCTAACGAGTCAGCGAGGTCGCGGGATAGATCGATATCGATGCCTGAGAATTTTGTGCTGTCCCCGGAAAAGGAAAACGGTGCGTAGTCGCCGGTTGTGCCGACTCTCAGCACACCTCCCTCAATGATCTGATTGTATCGGGACTCATAGCGTTCGATAGCCTGCAACCCCTTAAAGATTGACTGTCTGGAATTCTCTGACAGGCATTCGACCTCGACGGTAGATCTGAACGATTTAACATCCCAGGTCGGCTCGAGCAGACCCGCCGCGATGCGTGCCCCGAGCTCCAGTAACCGGGGTCTGATAACAGTATGGAGATCAGCTGCCTCAGATGGCTCATGTCCACTTTGCCAGCGATTGAACCAGCATCGCTGAATGTCCTTGGCGGCTTCGATCTGTGCTCGATAGAAAGCCGTACTGCTCTCTTTGGTGATGCGATGTTTAAGTCCCGTCAGAACTGCAGCCTGAATCACGGTCTCTTCCCGTTCCAGGTCTGCTATCTGCAGGCGATTAATCCACTTGTGAGCCGCGACCGCCTGCATCAGTGATAACCGCTCCGAAATCAGATGCAGGACTTCATCGTTTGCCTGGGTATGAGCGCTGATTAGCAATAACAGAAGTGACAGATGACGCCGCAATGAACTACTCGCTATCAAAGAGATCGTATTTTTTCATGTAACCACGGAGCTGATGGTAGGTCACAGAGAGCGCATCCGCGGTTTTCTTCTGATTGAACTGTGACTGGGCAAGTGCCGCTTTGATCAGATCAATTTCATAGTCCTGGACTTTCTGCTTAAAGTCGATGGGGAAGGTCGGTGCCGGAGCCGTGACTGTCGATGCTTCTGATGTGGATGCCCGGGTGACGGGTCTATACGCTGACTCGAAGGGATCCAGGGTGATTATATCGACGGCTCCGTCTTCCTCGCCAGTGCGATAGACACTTCGCTCAACGACATTCTTCAATTCTCGGACATTACCCGGCCACTCGTAATTGTTAAGTACATCCAGGGCCTGTTCGGAGAAGCCTGGAAAGTACTCAAAACCCATTTCACTCGCCATGTTCACGGCGAATTGTTCCGCCAACAGAACAATATCGTCCCGCCTTGCCCGGAGAGGGGGCAGGGTAATGACGTCAAATGCCAGACGGTCGAGCAGATCTTCTCTGAACTTGCCTTCGGCCGCCAGAGCAGGGAGATCCTCATTTGTCGCGGCGATCAGTCTCACGTCGGTTGTCAGAGTTTTACTGCCGCCGACTCGCTCGTATTCGCCATATTCGATAATCCTCAGCAGTTTTTCCTGAACCAGTGCCGAAGTTGTTGCCAGTTCGTCGAGAAACAGAGACCCCTTGTCAGCTCGCTCAAAACGACCCCGGTGCATCTTCGTCGCGCCGGTGAAAGCGCCGGCCTCATGACCGAAAAGCTCAGTCTCGAGCAGGCTCTCACTGATCGCGGCACAATTCATCTTGAGGTATTCCTGATCCCAGCGGCCCGATAAATAGTGCAGGCGAGCTGCGATAAGTTCCTTGCCGGTTCCGCGTTCACCTACGATCAGAACCGGTTTTGACAGAGGCGCTATTTGAGAGACATGATCCAGTACTTCGAGGAAAGCGCGTGACTCTCCCAGGAGTCGGTCTGTGTGGGCTAGGGTATTCATGGCTGCAAATTATTTCACTAACTGTTGGTGATTTTCACCACCCAAATCATACTAAATGTTGGTGAAATATACAGCCGTACAAAAATAGTCTTTAAATACAATGAGTTAGAAAAGGCGCAAAAGTTGGCACGGAATGTGGACTAAGGGAAGTGAGATACAGAATATTGTCAACGATGAGGTAAGACACAATGGGTATATTTTCGAGATTCACAGACATCATTAACTCGAATATCAATGCCATTCTGGATAAGGCTGAAGATCCGGAAAAAATGGTCCGGTTGATTATCCAGGAAATGGAAGAAACACTGGTGGAGGTGAGAACTCAGTCAGCCAAGCTGATTGCGGACAGAAAGGAGCTGAATCGTCGGATCGATCGGATCAGCCATGAAGCCGAAGACTGGGAGAGCAAGGCCGAGATTGCATTGTCCAAAGGGCGTGAAGATCTGGCAAAGGCTGCTCTCAAGGAAAAACAGGGTGCCGAAGAGTCTGGTGCAGCCATTGAGGTTGATCTTGAGGTTATTGAACATAATCTCGAAAAACTTTCCGGTGACATTGCTCAGCTTCAGCAGAAACTTAACGATGCCAAAGCCCGTCAGAAGGCCCTGATTGTACGGGGCAAGACAGCCCAGAGCAGAATGGGCGTCAAGCGGCAGATTCATGATGTGAACATTGATGAAGCGATGAGTCGTTTTGATCGATATGAGCGCAGAATCGACGATCTCGAAGGTGAGATCGAAGCTTATGATCTGGGCCAGCAGACATTGGCTGACGAGATCTCTGAGCTACAGGATGACAAGAGAGTAGATGAGGAGCTTGCCAAGTTAAAAGTTAAAATGGGCAAGGCGGGCGCAGCCAATGAAGTTGCTGTACCGCCGAAAGTGGAAGGCAAGTCTGATTGATCAAGTTGAGGTGAAGGATGGAAGGTATTGTTGTGGCATTTTTCGTACCAGTCGTTGTCTTCCTGATCATCGTGGCACCGATCTGGATTGTATTTCACTACAAGTCCAAGGCCAACATGGTGAACGGGTTAACAGCCAGCGAAAGAGCGGAGCTGGATGAGATGGTCGAAGTCGCCAACAGGATGGCCGCCAGGATTGAAACTCTTGAATCTATTCTGGATGTTGAAAGTCCTGACTGGCGTGAAAAACAGTCAGAGGTCTAAGAGGCGCAGATTGTGAGCAAAGACAAGCGAGAAGCAGAGCGTGCTGCACGCAGGGCCAAGAGGCTTGCAGAAAGGGCTGAAGAAAGAGCCAAGCGTAAGGAGCGCCATGCCCAAAGAGCGGCGGAAAGAGCGGACAGGCTTGCCGAGCGGGTGAAGAGGCGGCCACAGAGAGAGCGAGACATCGACAAGTCAATTGAAGACCTGGTTGATGAAGTCACAGAAAAAGCTGAGGCCTGGATTGATGAGCAGACCCAGCGCTTGTTTGAGTCGTCCGACGATGATCGGGAGATCAGGCGTGCAGAAACCAAGGCGCAGCGAGCGCGGGAAGAAGCAGAAAAGGCGAGAGAAAACGCCCGCCGTGCGGGAAAAGCTGCGGACGATCTCTCAGAGGTCGAAGCATCCTTACATGGCGACGAATACATTGATGATCCCTACGAGTATTCTGAACGTCGTTGGCAACAATATGAGGGATCGGATAAAGATCTCGGCGTGGGGATGTCTCGTAAAGAACGGAAAAAAGCGGAGCGAAGTGCCCGGAGGCGTGCCAGAAAAGCCCGTCGTGCGAATTGGCGTGGCGGACGCTTCAGAAGACCGCGCAGTGCGCATCTCTATAGAGACCGTCAGCGCAAGAAGATTTGTGGCGTCTGTGCCGGTACTGCGGATTATTTTGGCAGGCCCGTGTGGGAAATCAGAGTCTACGCAGTTCTCGGCGTGCTGTTTATTCCATCTGTGGTGATTCCGGCCTACTTCATTATGTACTTCTTAATGGACGACAAACCCTACTATCGTCGTGTCACTGACCGCTTTGAAGAAGGTATGGACAGAAGACATAAGGCCAGTGATGATGGTTCGGTGCTGGGTAGTGACGAATCACGGGGAAAAACCATGGGCAGGGAATCTGCTGGACCACAGATGAATAATGTCCAGGCGATGAAAACGGCGAGGGACAAGTTCTCCAATATCGAACAGCGACTGCGACACATGGAAACCCATGTGACTTCATCGCGATTTGAGCTTCAGCGAGAACTGAAGAAAATATCAGGTGACGATTGATGTCTATCGAAGTCAGAGATGTTTCACGGTTCGACAAGGTCAGATTCAGAGGCCCGGGCACTCTGAAAATATCCCAGACGGAGTCGGAATCGCTCACCATCCACGCGCCTGCTTACGTCATGCGGGATGTCATCTCAGAGGTCAGGGAAGGCACTCTTCATGTGGGTTATAAAACTCCCAAGATCACCCGCCTTCGGGCGATGAAGGAAGTCATTTCCTTCGATCTGTCTATGAAAGATATCCGAACAATCACGGTTACAGGAAGTGGTACGGTCATCGTTCCGGATCTAGACAATGACACAGTACGAATAGAGATCAACGGGTCTGGCAAGGTAAGCCTTGAACATCTGACTGCTGATAACCTCAGGACAATGATTCATGGTTCCGGTGGCGTTCGAGTACAGGGTGATGTTGAAACTCAGTCTGTCGTGGTCAATGGTTCCGGCCGTTACGAAGCGGAATACCTGGTAAGTGATTTTGCCCAGGTGACCGTTAACGGTTCCGGCAATATAGGCGTATCTGTTACAGATGAGCTGAATGTTGTGATTAACGGCAGCGGTCAAGTCGTCTATGGTGGTTTTCCAGATATAGAGAAGTCGATATCCGGCTCCGGTTCACTGACACGTCGTCGTCGCGAAAAGGACCAATCAAAAAAGGGAGAAGATCATGGCTAGCAGCTTCTGGTTGGCAGTCTCTATAATTTGTGTCACCGGATTAGTCACCAATGGTATCGTCCAGATTGTTCGCGTGGCTAGATCAGGCGGCGGCAAATTAGCTGATAGAGCGGCCGACCTGGACGAGCAAATGCATGATCTTCGCGCCGAGATTGAAGAGGCACGGCAGCGAATAGAGGTTCTGGAAAAGATAGTAACTGACCAGAAGTTTGATCTGGGACGTCAGATCGACGACCTGGCTTCGGGAACCTAATTAGTCCTCATCCGAGAACATAACACCGCGGTGCTAGTTTCCTGACAACTTGTTGATTTACAAACTAGCACCTTTGGAATTTCGTGCCTGTTCGTCATGAACAAGGCCTTATGCGGACGGAACCTAGTTAGAAATCAAGTGGAAAACAGTCTGGTTATTGGTTTTTTTCGAAGGTGATTCTTCAGAAAAACAAGGATCGACATCCAGAATCAATTTTCGCCAGAATTTGTAGGCTACCTTGTTATCCTTCAGTACACAGACTCGCCAGGTACCCGGTGATTGTTGCCAGATCTCGATAGCTGTCCGGCGGCCCAATCCTTGCTGGCGATATTCTGGGACGACGTACAGTTCCGCTATTTCCATCACCACTGATCCGCCCGCGGGATTTATTTCTTCACGGCTAAGCACAAATCCAACGACGGTCTTGCCTGATTTAATCAGAAAGGGATGACGCGCTGGGTCACTCCAATAGTGGTCAAGATATGGATATTGATAGCGACCGTTCACCGATAACAGATCATCCGTGAAGGCGGAGAGTCCGCCTAGATAATCCTGCATCAGGTCCTCGATGATGGGCTTATCGTCGATTGATGCCAGTTCGATCATGGCTGGCGCTGTTTCAGCAGGCGGTCAGGGAAGTCACTGAAAATGCCATCCACCTGACAAGCGATCATTCTCTTGATGTCACGGGGTTCGTTTACGGTGTAGACGAGGACCTTGTAGCCACGCTCGTGCGCCTCAGTCACCAGTTGCGGCGTAACATCGCGCATATCGAAATTAACGGACCAGGCACCCAGGGTTTCGGCTTGCTCCCACATGTCTCTGGTCAGCCTGCTGAAGAGTGCACCACGGCGGTAGGTCGGATTTGCCTGGCCGAGTTCACGATGGTTGAATGAAGACAAAAGAAAGGCATCCTTTGACCTGCCGTTGGTGCAGTATTCATCCAACTGACGGCAGACGGGACCGGCAGTACCGTCTCCTTTCAGCTCGACATTGATGCCGCAGCGGCCATCCACCAGATCGAGTACTTCCCGCAATGTCGGGACACCTGCTCCTCCACCGGCATCAAGGGAACGGATGTAGTCCATGCCGAGATCGGCAAGGAGCCCGCTACCATCTGTCGTCCGATCAACACGCTTGTCGTGTATCACAATGAGTTCGCTTTCTACCAGATAAACATCCAGCTCGATCCAGTCACAGCCAAGGTCTATGGCATGCTGGAAGGAAGGCAGGGTATTTTCGGGTAAGTATCCCCTGGCTCCACGGTGGCCAATACATAAAGGTGAGCTCATTCGAGTGTTCGTGTCTTCAATGTATTAACTATACCCCGTACAATCGGTTTATGAGTTATCAGGTTCTAGCCAGGAAGTATCGCCCAGCCTCTTTCCAGGAGTTGGAAGGGCAGGAACACGTACTCCAGGCATTGATCAATGCACTGGACAATGAACGACTGCATCACGCCTACCTGTTTACAGGTACCCGTGGGGTTGGCAAGACTACGATTGCCAGGATTTTGGCACGTTGCCTGAACTGCGAAACCGGTGTGACCTCTACGCCCTGCGGTACCTGCAGCACCTGCGTTGAAATCACGGAAGGTCGTAGCGTCGATTTGATTGAGGTGGACGCGGCCTCCAGGACCGGTGTCGATGACATGCGCGAGTTACTGGATAACGTCCAGTACATGCCGAGTGTTAGTCGGTTTAAGATTTACCTCATCGACGAGGTTCATATGCTCTCTCGCAGCAGCTTTAACGCTATGTTGAAGACGCTGGAAGAGCCGCCGGAACATGTCAAATTCCTGTTCGCGACCACGGATCCGAAAAAGCTGCCAATTACTGTCCTTTCCCGCTGCCTGCAGTTCAATCTAAAAAATCTCTCTCCGGAGCAGATCGTGAACTACCTGGTGCAGGTGCTGGACAGAGAATCCATCGCCTATGACGACTCTGGCTTGTGGCAACTGGGTCATGCCGCAGATGGCAGCATGAGAGATGCTCTGAGTCTTACGGATCAGGCGATTTCGTTCGGTAACAATGAAGTAAGAGATGAATCGGTCAGCACGATGCTTGGGAGTATCGATCGCCAGATTGTTTTCGAACTGCTTGAACATATCAGCACCGGCAAAGGCGCCGCGTTACTGGAAACAGTGGCGAAACTCTCGGATTTTTCTCCAGACTACGCCGCTCTGCTTGATGACATCCTTTCAGTCTTGCACAGGGTGGCTGTCGCTCATGCGGTTGCTGATGCCGTTGATAATGCCCAGGGCGATCGAGATCAGATATTGGCAGCAGCCAGGGAGATTCCGGCGGAACAGGTTCAATTGCTCTATCAGATTGGTCTGATTGGACAGCGGGATCTACCGCTTGCGCCCATGCCGCGGGTTGGGTTTGAGATGGTGCTGCTTAGAATGCTGTCTTTTTACCCCAGTGGCTCAGCCGGGAACGAATCGCCGGTGGTTGAACGGACAACATCGCAGCAGTCAGCCTCCGGCAGTTCGAGTGCTTCACCCGTTGCGGAGCTGATGTCTGCGATTAACGGATCGCCAGAAAAGGCGGATATGGTCAGCCCTGACGAAGTGTCGTTAGAAAAAAAAGTGTCAGTGGAGAAGAAAGAGCCGGCAGAAAAGAAAGTACTGGCAGAAAAGAAAGTACTGGCAGAAAAGAAAGAGCCAGTAGAAAAGAAAGTACCGGTGGCGAAGAAAGTACCGGAAGAGAAGAAAGTGCCTCTAGAGAAGAAAGTGCTGGTAGAAAAGCCTGTAGAAAAGAAAGAGCCGGTTGAGCAGATAGAAGCATCAGCACCGCCGGTATCAACAGACGAACAGATTTCCAGGGACTTACCAGCGCTTGAACCGGCAAACTGGGCTCGGATTCTTGAGCTGCTTGATCTCTCCGGTGTAACACGGACGCTGGCTGCTAATTGTCAACTTGAATCGGTGGGGGATAAAGAATGTCTGCTGAGGTTGGCTGAGCATCATGCGAGTTTATGGAATGTCAGTCATGAAAAACGTATCGCTACGGGGCTTGCTGGTTTGTATAGTCGGAAGATCAAAGTAGCCATAGAAGTTGGCGAGACAGATGTGGAAACACCGGCCCAAAGGGATGAACGGGAACGGCAGGATGAGCAGGCAAAAGCGGTTGAAGAGATTCAGAACGACGAGCATGTGCAGCAACTGGTTGAAAATTTTAATGGTCGAATAGACCCTGACAGTATTTCACCTTTAAGACAGGCAGAACCCTGATGGCATTGGGAGACGGACTTGGTGGTCTGGGCGGTATGATGAAAACAGCCCAGGACATGCAGGAAAAGGTACAAAAGCTTCAGGAAGAAGTCGCCAATATGGAAGTGATTGGCGAGTCTGGAGCGGGCCTCGTAAAAATTCGTATGACCGGCAGACATGATGTCCGCAACGTGGAAATTGATGACAGCCTGATGACGGAATCTAAGGAAGTGTTGGAAGACCTGATTGCTGCTGCCATGAATGATGCAGTTCGTCGGGCTGAACAGGCACAGCAGGAGAAGATGGCCAGTTTGACGGCAGGTATTCCTCTGCCTCCCGGATTCAAATTTCCCTTTTCATCCTAAACCAGTCCTCCGAGAAGCAGATGAAACAGCAATCACTTATAGATGAGGTCATTGATGCCTTCCGTTGTCTGCCGGGGGTCGGTCCAAAAAGCGCGCAGCGCATGCTGCTTTATCTGTTGGAAAGAGACCGGGAAGGTGGGCGCAATCTGGGTAGGTTGCTGATTAGTGCCGTTGAAAAAATTGGTCATTGCAGTTCATGTCGTAACTTTTCCGAGGCTGAGGAATGCGAGATCTGTCAGGATCGTCGCAGAGATCCTGACACACTCTGTGTGGTCGAGACTTCGGCAGATGTCATGGCGATAGAACAGTCTGGCAGCTTTCGCGGCTATTACTTCGTGTTGATGGGTACACTCTCGCCGATAGATGGTCGTGGTCCCGACGAAATCGGGGTCGATCATCTGGTGAAGCGCTGCAGCACGAATGTGAAAGAGGTTATCTTGGCAATATCGTCAACGGTTGAAGGCGAGGCCACGGCACACTACATCTCGGAAGCGCTGCAGACGCTGCCCGTGTCCATTTCTCGAATTGCCCAGGGCATACCGCTCGGCGGTGAACTCGAATATGTTGATGGGGGTACGCTTACCCACGCCATCGAAGGAAGAAAACGGTTACGAGTTGAGTAAGTCATCCGTCAACTACATTTATGTCGATAGCACCGATCAACTGGAAGCAATGGCGCAAGCCTGCAGGGTGGTTGATGTGCTTGCCGTCGATACTGAGTTTGCACGATTCAATACCTACTATCCCATCGTCGGGCTGGTTCAGATTTACACAGGTAAGGCCTGTTATCTGATCGATCCCCTGGATATTGAAGATCTTGGTCCCCTGGCGGAGCTCCTGGTGGATCAGAGTATCCTGAAGGTTTTTCATGCCTGCTCCGAAGATATGGAAGTCTTTCAGCACGCACTCGGAATCGTTCCCTCCCCAGTATTTGATACCCAAATATCGGGTGCTGTACTGGGCGTCGGTTTTTCAATGGGGTACCAGGCCATGGTGGAACACTACCTGGATATTTCACTACCCAAAGACCAGACTCGATCGGACTGGCTGGCACGTCCGCTTTCAAGCGATCAGCTTGACTATGCCGCGCTCGATGTTATCCACCTCTTGCAGGTATACGAAAAGCAGTTTTTGGCACTGGAAGAGTCATCGAAGCAAGCCTGGGTTGAAGCGGAGTCGTTAGCACTCGGTAGGGATATTCCGACCATGATCGACCCTGAGCTTTACTATATTAAAATCAAAGGATTGTGGCAGCTTGATAGAAAGCAGCTCAACCTTTTAAGGACACTTTGTGCCTGGCGAGAACAGACAGCCAGAACAGAAAACAAACCCAGGAACCGGATCGTTGATCAGAAAGCCCTGGTGACAATTGTCCGCCAGGGTATCGACGATCGACAGGGGTTTCAGCAGGAGGCAAAGATGACGCCGCGACAGGTTCGAAAGTATGCGGACAATATTTTGTTTCTTATGGATGAGGCGAACCTGGTACCCGAAAATGAATGTCCTCCAAAAGTTAAACGTGAAGACACGCCGGTCAGCAGCACAAAATTGAATCACCTTCGTCAAATCGTTGAGCAAAGGGCGGAGGCGCTTACAGTTGCGCCGGAGTTGCTGACAAAACGACGCCATTTGGAAAAGCTGATTCGGTCGGGAAATGGCAGCGCGGGCTATCAGTTGCCGGAGGAACTTCTTGGCTGGCGTGAACAGGCGATTGGTCAGGCTTTGCTGGAGGCTCTGGCGGAATGACTGTCGAAATATTTTGTCATGTCTACCGCAGCAGCAGGAAGGAAAATCTCTACATTTATGTCGCTGCCAGTGAAGGATTCGACCGTGTACCGAAGGAGCTGATGGTTCAGTTTGGCGAACCGGAAAGGGCGCTCTCTTTATTGCTGACACCGGAAAAAAGACTTGCCAGGGAAGACCCGGTAATTGTTATTGAAAACCTCAAGGCAAAGGGTTATCACCTGCAGCTACCTCCCGCGGATGACCGATTCGGTGAATAGTTTCTGGAAAAAGAAAGCATTAACGGAGATGTCAGTAGAGGAATGGGAATCGCTATGTGACGGTTGTGCTCGATGTTGCCTGCACAAACTCGAAGACGAAGATTCTGACGAAATTTTCTACACTGCTGTCGTCTGCCGGTACATGGATGAGAATTGTCATTGCACCGAATACAAAGAGAGGTCGGTGCTCGTACCCGACTGTGTACATCTGACACCAGTTGCTGCCCTCGACTACAAATGGCTGCCTAAGACCTGTGCTTATCGCACGGTGGCCGAGGGACGAGAACTGCTCTGGTGGCATCCGCTGGTTTCCGGGTCGACGGAGACTGTGCACGAGGCTGGCATCTCAATTCAGGATAAATGCGTGTCTGAACTGCATGTACACCCTGACAGCCTGGAAGACCAGGTTATAACCTGGGTCGAGCACTAGCAGCCTGCCGGAGCGATTGATGGACGACTTCATTACCGAATATCAGTATTTAATCGCCTGGGGTATCTACATCGGCTTTGGTTTTCTGTTTTGCCTGTTCTGGTGGAAGATAACATCCGGTTTCAGACATGCCGGTTGGAAGGACCTGCTTAGGGGAATTACGGTAGTCGTTATCTTTACACCCTGGTATGTCAGCGCAGCCCGTGAACATGCAGCTCCGGCGGCGGTAGTGGTTGCCTTGGATCTGATGCTGGGTAGCACTGACAATGGTCTTGCCGGTTCACTCGCGCTACTGGTGGCGACAGCGATTATGTTGATGCTGTTGATTGTCAGGCGGCTCCGGGGAAGACCCGGGCGGCAATAACACCTATTGAGAGCGCGTCATTGCCGGGTGGAATTGGCTGGCATAATTGTCGGCCAGACGTTATATTGCCGTGCTTTTATGCTTTTGGATTTGTATCAATGAAATTTTCCAGTACGTCGACCTACATAGCGACGGAAGAGCTGCAAATGGCTGTGAACGCTGCAGTTGAGCTCGAAAGACCACTTCTGATCAAGGGTGAACCAGGTACCGGTAAAACCATGCTAGCGGAAGAAATCGCCAGTTCGCTAGGTATGGAACTCATTCCCTGGCATATCAAATCAACGACCAAGGCGCAGCAGGGGTTGTATGAATACGATGCCGTATCCAGGCTCCGAGACTCACAGCTCGGTGATGAGAAGGTCCACGATATCAAGAACTACATTGAAAGAGGCAAGCTCTGGGATGCCTTCGACGCCGACAAAAAGGTCGTGCTGCTGATTGATGAAATCGACAAGGCTGACATCGAATTCCCGAATGATTTGCTCTTAGAACTCGATCGTATGGAGTTTCACGTTTATGAAACAGGCGAGACGGTAAAAGCTAAGCAGCGTCCTGTAGTCGTGATTACCAGTAACAACGAGAAAGAACTGCCAGATGCCTTCCTGCGTCGTTGTTTCTTTCACT
Source organism: Gammaproteobacteria bacterium (assembly GCA_018656865.1). GTDB lineage: Bacteria > Pseudomonadota > Gammaproteobacteria > Pseudomonadales > Azotimanducaceae > UBA9659. Next base: position 14,781 of record JABHYO010000087.1, read on the forward strand.
ATATTCAGTTTCCAGATAGAGACACGATGGCAGATATCATCGAGGTCCATCATCCGAAGATCAAACAGGATCTGGTTAAGGAAGCAATGGAGATCTTCTTCGACGTGCGCAAGGTGCCAGGTCTGAAAAAGAAGCCGTCTACGTCCGAATTGATTGACTGGCTGAAGCTGCTGATGGCAGACGATATTCCCGATGAGATCCTGACGAATCGCGACACTTCCAAGGCCATTCCTCCGCTCTACGGAGCGCTCGTCAAGAATGAGCAGGATGTGCAGTTGCTTGAGCGTCTTGCCTTTATGAATCGCAGGCAGAGCAGCGGGGGTTAGCAGCTTTCGACACGCCGTCGGTTAGTCGAAAATCTGCAGCGGAAGCAATGGTGAATTTGTGTTGCACAACACAAAATTGTTGTTGCGGGAGCTAACAGTTTCTGACAAACCGTAGGTTTGTCAGAAATCTAGAGAAAATACATGCTGATCAACTTCTTCTTCACATTAAAGCAGGCCCGGATACCGGTTTCGATTACCGAGTTATTGCATCTGCTCGATATTCTGAAAGCCCGGCTGGTTTATGCGGATGTTGACGAGTTTTACTATTTGAGTCGAATGGCGCTGGTGAAGGATGAGCGGCACTATGACAAGTTCGACCGTGCATTCAGCAACTACTTCAAGGGCCTTGAAGATCTTTCAAGCCTGCTGGCATCTATGATTCCGGACGAATACCTGCGCCGTGAGTTCGAAAAAAGCCTGACGCCCGAGGAATTGGAAAAAATCAAATCCCTCGGTGGTCTGGAAAAACTGATCGAGGCTTTCAAAAAGGAAGTTGAAGAAGCTGCCCGAGGTGAGGGTAAGGACAAGGAAAAGGAAGGCAAAGGCGAGAAAGGTCGCGGTCGGGAAGGCGACCGCGGTGGCAAGAAGCGCCGTGGCAAGAGGCAGTGGGACAAACGTGACTACAAGGCCTACGACGACAATGTCGAACTTGGCACAAGGGGTCTGAAAATCTCACTCAGGCGGCTGAGAAAATTGGCTCGCCAGGGTGCCGAGGATGAATTCGATATCGACAATACGATCAGCAAGACCGCCAGGAACGGCGGGCTGCTTGATATCATCATGCGACCGGAGCGACGTAACACCGTCAAGGTTCTGCTGATACTCGATAATGGTGGTTCCATGGATGCCCATGTGAAGGTATGTGAGGAGCTTTTCTCAGCGGCACGGAGCGAATTTAAGCACCTCGAAACCTACTATTTTCACAACTTCATCTATGACGGCATGTGGAAGGAACACAACCGGCGCATGAACGAAAGAATCGATACATTCGATATCCTTCACAAGTACACACATGACTACAAAGTTATCTTTGTTGGCGATGCCACCATGGCGCCTTATGAAATTACGCACGCCGGTGGATCTGTCGAACACTGGAATGAAGAGGCAGGGGCTATCTGGATGCAGCGGATGCTGGACACCTTCGAAAAGGTCATCTGGATCAATCCGACGCCGCAGGATACCTGGGAATACTCAACTTCCGTTTCCCTCATACAGAAACTGGTCGAAGATAGGATGTACCCGCTGACTATCGCCGGTATCGAAGAAGGAATGAATATCCTGTCAAAATAACATTCTTGTTCAGAGGTTCCCTAGCCATCATGCCGAGAAGTCTCATCCGGAGATCCAAATACCTCGTCTGCTGGGGCGTGCTCTTTGCTGTAGCTGCCTGTACCGACTCTTCTGAATTGAACAAGAACGGATCTGCCAGGCAGGCGCAGAGTGATCCGGTTCAGGTACAGACGACTCGCCTTCGGCTCCAGGATTGGCACGGCAGTATCACCACCTTCGGTAGTGTCGAAGCTGCCGAAGAGATTCAGCTCAGCCTTGATTTTCCCGCTACTGTCGACGAAGTGCTTGTCGATGAAGGCGAGCCTGTAGAAGTTGGGCAACTGCTGATCAGCATGGAGCAGGAAAAGCCGCAACTGCGTTCCCAACAAGCCAATGAGTTTGCCCTGAGGTCTAAGGCCGCCCTGGACGATGCCTATCTCGATCTGCAAAGGCGAAGACGACTAGCAGAAATGGAAACAGTGTCAAAAGAGATACTGGACAAGGCGAAACTGGCTGTAAAGAGTTCTGAGGCAGCATACCGTCAGTCTCTGGCCGCAAAGCGACTGGCAGAAAAGGAACTGGCTGAAAGTCGTATCACCAGTCCGGTTGTCGGTGTGGTTGATGTCCGTGCTGTGGAAAAAGGCCAGAGTGTCCCGGCCGGTTCAAACCTGATGACCATACAAGCCACCCGCGCTCTTCAGGTGAAGACATGGGTGAGCGAGAAAGACGTGGGATTAGTCGGTAACGGTGCCAGTGCCCGAATCGAATTAAGCAGTCGGCCCACGAATATCTTTAACGGTAAGGTCAAATCCGTGGGGATCAGTGCTCATCCAGCTACCGGTAATTTTCCCGTTGAGGTCGTTATCGAGGATGGAGACCAGCTTGCCCGTCCTGGAATGACAGCAAAGGTGGAAATTCAGGGTTTGACTACGCCTAAAGTATTGCTGCTACCTGAGGCCGCACTGGTTGATCGCAATAGACGCAGGGTCGTTTATGTCCTGCAGGACGATGGATTTGCCAGGGAAGTGGAACCCCTGTTGAACGTTGGTTTATCGGATCAGATTGTGATCCTCAGCGGCCTGAAAGCCGGAGATCAACTCATCGTTAGCAACCTTGAGCAAGTCATCGACGGCAGCCGGGTTGTCGCCAGGCCCTGAGCGACCAGTTATGAATACGCTGATCAGTTTTTTCCTTAACCGCCCTCTGCTGGTCAACCTGATCATGGTGTTCGTATTCGTGCTGGGACTAGCCACCATTGCGGACATGAGATACGAGTACAACCCTCTAGTGGATCTGGGTGTGGTCAACATCACAACCTTCGATGCGGGTTCAAGTCCCGAAGAAACAGAACTGGCACTAACTCTGCCCATCGAAGAAGAGCTTCTGAAAGTCGACAACCTGAAGAAAATCTATTCCAACAGCATGGAAGGACTTTCGGTCATTACGGTTCGCATAGACGTGGACTCCGGCGACAAACGCAAGACCCTCGCTGAGATTCAAAAAGCGGTCGACCGGGCGGTTACCCGTCTGCCCGTGGATCTGATTGAAAAACCACAGGTTGAAGAATTGTCGACGCTACTGACTCCAGTGATGGAGGTCCATGTAGTCGGTGATGTAAGCGAAGGTCTGCTACGCAGTGCGGCGCGCAGCGTTGAAGACGGACTTCGCGAAGTCAAAGGCGTTGCAAGTATCCGCAAGGTCGGTTATCGGCGTCAGGAGATCAAAATTCAACTTCAGGCTGGTCAAGCGGCGGCTCTGGGTATCAGTCATGGAGAAATCATCAACTCTATCCGTTCCCACAATGTTCGCGACAGCGGCGGTTCTCTCGAATCCTTTGTGGCAGAGAAGAAGGTGCTTTCCGTCGGGCAGTTCACAGAACCGGGTGAAGTCAGTGAGGTGATCGTACGCAGTATCGAGGAAGGGAATGTCATACGGGTACGCGATATTGCAGAAGTCATCGAGGGGTATGAGGATTGGGAAATCCAGTCTCGAACAGATGGTCAGTTGAGCATCGCCCTGTTGGTTCGCAAAAAGGAATTGGCAGATGAACTACATACTGCCCGAAACATCAGCAGCTTCCTCGAGCAGAGTCAGGTATCCATGCCCCAGGGAGTCGAATTGAAACAGGTCAACGACATATCCCGCCTGACCACCAATATGCTGGATGTTCTTGTCGGTAACGCCCTGGTTGGTCTGATGGCGGTCTTTATTCTGTTGTGCCTGTTACTCAATGTCCGATTTGCCATATGGGTTGCCCTGGGACTTCCATTCGCAATTTGTCTGACCTTCCTGCTCCTGGCCTCCATCGACATCACCATAAACGCCATCAGCCTGATCGCGATCATATTGTTGATGGGTATCCTCGTGGACGATGCTGTCGTTGTCAGTGAAAGCGTCCAGCGACTGCGAGAAGCGGGTGTCGATCGGATGAAGGCGAGTCTGGATGGTACGCTGCTTGTGGCACAACCGGTCGTGTTCAGCGCACTGACGACCATGCTTGCCTTTGCCCCCCTGTTATTCATGTCCGGCGCTGATGCTGCGTTTATGTCTGACTTTCCGGTCACCGTGGTGGTACTGCTCTTGGCCTCACTGTTTGAATGCCTGTACCTGCTGCCCACCCACCTTTCACATGTTCGAATTACTGTAAGCAGCCAGAGCCAGCAGAACAGTCAATTCTTCGACCGTCTTAGAGATCGTTATTATCGCTTTGTCGCGGGCGCTGTGGAGAGACGATACCTTTCACTGCTGCTGTTCATTGTTCTGATGATTGGTATTTTGGCTTTTGGTGCCGCCACCATACGGTTCGTTCTTTATCCAAAACCGGACATCGACAGTATCAATATCAAGGTCGAGTTACCCACAGGCACAAGTTTTCAGGAGACTGTGGACAGGGTAAAGAGGATAGAAAGTGATGTTCGCACTATGGTCAATGGCGAAGACCTTCTGAATGTCACCAGCCAGATCGGTCATCACGATACTGACATGTACGGAGCGACGGAAGGCCGCAACAGGTCGTGGGCTGTGGTTTCCCTTTTTCTGAAACCTGTTGGCCAGCGTGATACTGATACCTATGAGCTGACAGATGAATTGAGGGGCTGGGCGCTAGGGGAAGAGGATGCAAGTGCCCTGACAGTCGTTCCTCTCACTGACATTCCCGTTACGGGTAAACCTGTTGAAGTTGAAGTCATCAGTAACGGTGAGGAGCGTTTCATCATCGCCGAGCAGTTGCTCGATTGGCTTGCAGAGCAACCGGCAGTGACAAGTTACTGGACCAGCTACCATGCAGGCAGAGATATTTTGGACTTACAATTCAATCATCCATTGATGGCCGCCAGGGGATTAACGGTTGCTGATGTGAGTCGCGCAGTGAGGATTGCGATAGATGGCGAATTGATCGATGAATTACAGACACTGGATGAACGTGTGCGATATCGGTTGCAGCTACCTCCAGTACATAGCGGTTCATTGTCTACATTGGAGAATCTTGCGATCGTGAACAGTCGCGGTGAGGCGATCTATCTCAAATCGATTGCTGAATTCAAGCTTCGTAAAGGCGAAGCTGATATCAAACACTACTTCGGCAAAAGAACGGTCACCGTCTATGCGGAAATAGACCGGGAAAAGATCAGTGTGGAGGAGATCAACGGAAGTCTTGCGAAATTCATCAGTGATCAGAGTTTGACCAGTCAGTATTCGGATGCGCGTATATGGCAGGGAGGTGAATTGGAGCAGCAGGCGGAGGTGCTGGGCAACCTGGGGCAGGCGACCATGATCTGTGTTCTCAGCATATTCGCCCTGCTGGTGGTCTTGTTTAATTCGCTGTCTCACCCTCTGTTGATCATGATAGTTGTTCCATTTGGAATGACGGGAGTAGTGATTGGCTTCGGAGTCCAGGGACTCGAAATGGGTATGATGGCGATGATGGGGGTTATTGGCCTGATTGGGGTGCTGGTTAACGACTCGCTGGTGCTCGTGCATACTCTGAATCGCACACGCGAGGAAAATGGTGGTTCATTAACCGTTTCGAAAATTGCCGAGGTCTCCCGGCTTCGGTTCAGACCCATTGTGATCACTTCTATTACGACAGTTGTAGGTTTGTTGCCAACTGCCTATGGAATACTGGGGGAAAATTCGTACATCACCCCGATGGTTATGGCGATGGCCTGGGGCGTGATGTTCGGAGGGATTTCAACGCTGATACTCCTGCCTTGTCTGTATGCCATCGACCAGGATTTGAAGGCATGGTTCGGTCGCCTGCTGCCTGCGTAGGCACCAACCCATGACCAATCCATCCTACGAAGAACTCGACGCCATGATCGATCGGTGCATGATTGCCGATCGCTTTCGTCTGCGTCGCGATCTTAAAAAGAAAAGTGAGCGCGGCCGGCTGGTTGGCCGGATCGAAAAATCTCTGAAGCTGGTCGAACAGCGCAAAACCAGCATACCGACAATCTCCTATCCAGAGTCGTTGCCAGTTTCACAGAATGCGGGGTTGATCCGTGATGCTATTGAGGCAAATCAAGTAGTTATCGTCGCCGGTGAAACAGGCTCGGGAAAAACCACGCAGTTACCCAAGCTGTGTCTTGAAGCAGGCAGGGGAGTCTTTGGTCGTATCGGACACACACAACCCCGTAGAGTAGCGGCGCGTACGATTGCGCACCGGTTGGCAGAAGAGATGGGGGTTCGGGTTGGCAATGAAGTTGGCTTTCAGATCAGATTCCAGGATGAATCGAAAGTTTCCTCGTTGATCAAGGTTATGACAGACGGCGTACTTCTGGCTGAAACCCAAAGTGATCGATTCCTTGAACGCTATGACACGATCATTATTGACGAGGCCCATGAACGAAGCCTCAACATCGATTTTCTACTGGGTTATCTCAAAAGAATTCTGCCGAAACGACCTGATCTAAAGCTGGTCATTACATCGGCAACAATCGATTTGGAAAGATTTTCCCGGCATTTCAATAACGCGCCCATTGTCGAAGTCAGTGGTAGAACCTATCCGGTAGAAGTGCATTATCGTCCGCTTGTGGAATCAGAGGATGACAATGAGCCTGTCATGCGGGGCATCCTTGAAGTGTTAGAGGAAATTGATTCACTGACGAAAGGCGATGTATTGATCTTTCTGCCCGGAGAAAGAGAGATTCGAGAAACCGCTCAGGAAATAAAACGTAAAGGGCCCAAGGGTTATGAGCTGCTGCCACTTTATTCCAGGTTAGGTATTGCCGAGCAGAACCGGGTATTTGCCACCCACAAGGGACGGCGGGTTGTGCTGGCGACCAACGTCGCTGAAACGTCTCTGACGGTCCCCGGCATTCGTTATGTCATCGATCCCGGGCTGGCGAGAGTTTCCCGCTACAGTGTCAGGTCCAAGGTCCAGCAGTTGCCGATAGAGCCGGTCTCTCAGGCAAGTGCCAATCAACGCATGGGCAGATGCGGGCGCATCAGCGATGGTGTCTGTTTTCGTTTGTTCTCGGGAGAGGATTTTGAGGCGAGACCGGCCTTTACCGAACCCGAAATCCTGAGAACGAATCTCGCGGCAGTGATATTGCAGATGTTGCACCTGAAGCTGGGGGATATCAGTAAATTCCCCTTTGTGGAGCGTCCTGATCAGAAGCAGATCAATGACGGTTTTACACTGCTTTTTGAACTTGGTGCGGTGGACAGGCAGCGGAACATCACTCGTCTCGGTAAGCAGTTGTCCCTATTTCCTGTTGACCTGCGATTTGCGCGAATGCTCATCGCTGCCGCCCAGATGGGGTGCCTCGAGGAGGTTTTGATAATCGCCAGCGGCCTGACCATTCAGGATCCACGAGAAAGACCCTTCGATCATCAGCAGGCGTCGGATGAAACTCACCGCAAGTACTGGGATGAAAAGTCAGACTTCCAGGCTTTGATTAACCTTTGGAATAGTTTCGAAGAGAAGAGGCAGGCACTGAGCCAGGGGCAGCTTCGAAAATATTGCAGACAGAACTATCTCTCTAATATGCGCATGCGCGAGTGGCGGGAAATTCACCGACAACTGCTGCTGATCTGCAAAGACCAGGGGCTTAGCATGAATAAGACTCCGGGCGAATATGCTGCGGTGCACAGGGCCTTGCTGACTGGGCTGCTGGGACACCTTGCCGAGAAAACCGGTGAGTACGAGTACACAGGTGCAAGGAATCGAAAACAGTTCATATTCCCCGGGTCATCACAGTTCAAAAGAAAGCCAAGATGGATTGTCTCTGCAGAACTGGCGGAGACAACGCGATTGTTTGCGCGGACAGTGGCCGAAATTGAGCAGCGCTGGATCGAACCGCTTGCCGGTCACCTGGTAAAGCGCACCTATCACGATCCCCAATTCGACCCGGAAAGAGGGCAGGTTGTCGCTCGCGAGGAAGTCACGCTCTATGGCCTTATCCTCGTCAACAACAGGATCGTCGATTTCGGTAGCGTAGATGGTCCAGAAGCAAGAGAGATCTTTATACAGAAAGGGCTTGTAGAAGGAGCCCTCAGCTCGAAGCTCAAGTTCTTTCAGCACAACCGACGGGTCATCAGAGAGATCGAGAAACTGGAATCAAAGGAGCGAAAGCGCGACATTCTTATTGAGACCAGAGCGTTGTTTGATTTTTATGACCAGGCGTTGCCCAGGGATATCTCGAGTGAGCTTGAACTTACAGCATTTATAAACAGCTCACCTGAGAACGCACAGCGTCTGAAGTTGACAAAGGAAGAGCTGATGCAGCGGGAGGCGGACCTCTCGGAGGTTTTGTATCCAGATCGTCTGCAGGTGGGTCAGGCAGCTTTGCCTCTACGGTATAAATTCGAACCTGGTAGTGGCGATGATGGTGTCAGTGTCGATATTCCGGTCGTGCTCCTGCACCAGGTTCCAAAAGCACAACTTGACTGGATTGTGCCGGGACTCCTGAAAGAAAAGTGCCTGGCACTGATCAGGTCACTGCCGAAGACACTGCGCAAGAATTTTGTCCCTGCACCTGACTACGTAGACAAGGTGCTCGAGGACTTTGACTATGACGGCAGAGAGTTAACGACAGCGCTGGCAGATCGTCTGTTCAGAATATCCGGCCACCGTGTCGAGACAAAGGATTTTCAGTCTGAGAACCTGGACAGACACCTGGCACTGAATATTAGAGTTCTTGGTGAAAACAATAGGGTGATCGCAGCAGGAAGAGATCTGGGACAACTGGTTGACGAACTGGCAGACCAGGTGGCGGACCAACTCCAGGATCGGGACACCCATGAGCTGGAACAGGAAGGCCAGACCGACTGGACCTTCGGTACACTGCCGGAGTCAGTTGACATCATCAGAAGCGGTGTCACGGTCACCTACTACCCTGCAATTGTCGACGAGGGTGAAGATGTGGCAGTGCGTCTGGTGGAAACAGCCTTCAGGGCAAGGTGCCTGTCAGAGGCGGGTCTGCTTCGCCTGTTTCTGTTGCGATTAAAAGACCAGGAGAAATATCTGGGGAAAAACATTCCTGGATTTGATCGTTTTTCATTGTATTTTGCGACCAGAGGAGCTGCCAGCGCACTGAAAGAGAATCTCGTTCGCTCCGCGTTTAGTGATGTTCTGATTGAAGGGCAGGAAGATATTAGATCGAAGGAGGTGTTTGAATCTCGTCTTCAACAGCGTGACAGACTCTCGGACTGCCTGGAGCAGATTGCCAGGATTACCGGGCGCGGATTGGAGCAGGCGCTAAAGATTGAAGCGGCGATTGCCGATCTGGGAAATAAGGATACGAGTGGAGATATTCAGGTGCAGCTGTCGAGACTTTTCCCTGAGGACTTTCCTGCAGGAATTCCGTTTGAGTGGCTGCGACAATATCCTCGATATCTCAAGGCGATCGAGCATCGGCTCGACAGGCTGAATTCGGCAAAAGATCGTGAAGCGATGGACCAGATTCAGGTCTGGCAGGACCGATACTTCGAACTCGGGGATGAGGACCAGGTCAGGCTTACTCGGTTTCGCTGGATGCTGGAAGAATACAGGATTTCTTTGTTCGCGCAGGCCATAGGGACTACCATGCGGGTATCCGATAAGCGCTTAGGTAAAGAGTGGGAAGCAGTTATGGGAATGCGTTTATGATCAGGCATTTCATCGTGGTTCAATGGTTGTTTCTCTCCTGCGGTGCCTTAGCGGATATCAACGATCCATTTGAACCTGTGAATCGCAAAACCCAGGGGTTGAATGACTTTGCCGATGAACATTTCATGCGGCCAATTGCGAGGGGGTACGGCAAGATTTTGCCGGATCCGATCCGTTATTCCATTGGCAGGGTCTTTGGTAATCTCGAAGATGTTGGCGATGCGGTCAACAATTTGTTGCAGCTCAAACCCAGGGCATTTGTCAGTGACCTGCTTCGCGTCAGCATTAACAGCACCATTGGTCTGGGAGGACTGTTTGACCCTGCCAGCCGACTTGGACTGACCGACCACGAAGAAGATTTCGCCCAGACACTGGCGACATGGAGGGTGCCGCGTGGACCCTATGTGGTGATCCCCTTTCTCGGTCCGAGCAGCCTGCGTGATGTCTTTAGCCGTTCGGCTAATAATCGACTGGATCCGCTAATCTACCTGCACCCGGTTGATCACCGAAACACAACTTTTGCCATGCGCCTGGTGCACCAGCGGGCTGACCTTTTGGCAGTGGATAGTGTTGTCTTTGGGGATCGTTACATATTCTTTCGCGATGCCTGGGTTCAGCGCAGGGAGTTTCTGGAAAAGGATGGTGTAGTAGACGACGACCCTTTTGCAGACGATTTCGATGACTTTTAACGGACGTCGACTGAGCCGTCATCTCGACCGGAGCGCGAAGCGCGAAGCGGAGAGATCTCATCGAGATCCCTCGACTCACTAGTTCGCTCGGGATGACCCCACTTTGTGTCGTCATTTACATCCGATCCTTCATTACAAGTGTAAAGATATCGACGTAAATAGTTGTAGTTACAGGATTTTTGGGCTAAATTGCTTTCGATTTCCTGCACGTTGCAGCGCAACATGAATTCACGAAGTGAACATGGGCAACGATAGGTATCAAATACTTATCGTTTCAGCGTCCGCGGCAGCCGATGAGATGCGGCTTCGCCTTGCGGAGAGCGGCTTTACCGCAGTCAAAAACGTTACCTACCCGAATGTCATCGAGAATATCAGGCAATCCCTGCCCGATCTGATCCTGCTTACCCAGCAGCCAGGCATGTCTTCGCTCCTGATACTCAGCAAAATTAGCCGCCAGTTTCCCATGGTCCCTATTGTCATAGTGGCCACGGATATTAATGCAGAGGTTGTGCAGGAACACCTGGATGCTGGTGCCTGCGACTATATCTACTATGTTAGTGCCGAAAAGGAATTGTTGGCATTCGTTGTGCAACAGAACCTGGAACACAGACTCAAGGTTCTGGCGATAGAAGCACAGGAAGAGACAGTTACCATGTTCGAACAACTGGAACGCGACCAGCAGTCAGGTTTTCGCGTTCAACAGGCGATGTTGCCGAAATCACCCATGTCGATTCGCGGTCTAACCTTTGACCACCAGCTATATCCGTCCATGATCATGAGCGGTGACTTTATTGACTATTTTGAGTTGTTTGACGGCAGGGTGGCCTTTTATATTGCTGATGTCTCTGGCCATGGTGCTTCAAGCGCCTTTATTACTGTCCTACTGAAGAGCATGTCCCGCCGATTGCTGGATGAATACCATGATTTAAAGACTACTGCCGAGATTCTGACCTGGTTCAACTCAGAACTGATGCATTGGAATCTGGAACATCATGTCGCGATGTTTTTCGGCATAATCGACCAGGAAAATAGTCTCCTGGAGTACAGCAACGCCGCGCATTTCCCGGGTACAATCCTCTGCCACGAAAATGACGCTAACTTTCTGAAAATTGGCGGACAACCGCTCGGTCTATTCAGTGAACCCTCTTATGAATCTCACGAGGTACATCTGCCAGATCTCTACAGTATTGTGATGTTTTCCGACGGAGTGTTTGAAATCCTTCCTCAACAGACCCTTGAGGATAAGGAAGCGCACCTGCTATCACTGGTAAAATCTCATCGGCAGGAAGACCTGGATGCTCTGGTTGACGATCTGGGTGTACTAACTGCGAGGAGGATCCCGGATGACATTGCCGTATTTACCGTCGAAAGTTCGGGCTAAATCTATGGGGAAAATATTATTTGCAGAGCAAAATGGCATTTACGTCCTCAAGTTTGTGGGTGATGTAAGGCTTACCCTGGGGCCGACTATCTCAACCTTCCTTGATAAACTCAGAAACCGGGAAAACTTCCGGGCAATGATCATTGATATGTCTGAAACCAAGGCCATAGACAGCACCGCCCTCGGTCTGGTTGCCAAGGTTGGAATCTGCTGCAGAGAACAGTTTGCTCACACTGTCAGCATTATTTCGCCGAACGATGATATTACTCGAGTCCTGAAAAGTATGGCGATGCAGGACGTCTGTATGATATCCAGTGACCCGCTGACCGAAGCAAGCGACTTGGCGGAACTTCCCCGGGAAGTTGCAAGCGAAGATGCCTTGAGAGAGCAGGTGCTGGACGCGCACCGTACGCTCATGTCTCTGAACAAGGATAATCAGGACAAGTTTAAAGATCTGGTTGAAGCCCTGGAGATGGAAAAGCTGGAAACACCGTCCAGGCTGGCCAGCTAAGAGGAACGGCCTGTAGGCTTCTACCGTTACCCGGTCTCCGTCATCTCAATACTTCCATCTGCCTTTATGTGCCAGCCGACGATTGGATTAAAGTGATAGTTGGTAGAGGTTGTTGCACGAACAGCCTGTAGCTGTTTTAAGGTGGGCTGCACATATCCGGTCTCGTCGATTGCCCGGCTCTGAATTTCTGTAGCTTTCCCGTTCCACCGCCACGGCAGATTGAAGCGTGTGTGTGCCTTGTCGAGAACAGGACCCTGTAGTGTTGCCTTCTGCCAGCTTTGGCCGCCGTTTGTGCTTACTTCAACCGCTATGATCCTGCCTCGACCGGACCAGGCCAGCCCGCGGATCTCGTGCATACCTGGTTCGATGGTTGCGGGATATGTGGGGTACGTGATGATGGACCTCGCATCCATGGTAAAACTGAATTGACGGTAGTTACCGTCAGCGAGCTTATCCGTGTACTTCGAGGTTTCTTCTCGAGTCATAAAAGGGGCATCGCTTACTGCGATACGCCGGAGCCACTTGACGCTGGTATTGCCCTCCCAGCCTGGTAGCAGCAGTCTGAATGGATAACCCTGTTCCGGCCGAATAGCCTCACCGTTCTGGGCATAGACGACAAGTGCATCGTCCAGGGCTTTCGCCATAGGGATACTCCGAGACAGCAGTGGTGCGTCTCCGCCCTCGGCCAGTAGCCAGGTAGCCTTATCTTTCACACCTGCCTGATGTAGCAGGGTTGCCAGTGGAACACCGGTCCACTCACTCTGACTGGTCAGGCCACAGGTGATCTGAGGCGTCGACTGGTTGCCAAAACGGGTAACGTAATTACCTGAACATTCTATAAAGCAGGTGCGAGTGACTGAGGGGAACCGCTTCAGATCACCCAGTGTGAATTTGAGTGGTTGAGCGACCATACCGTGGATGACCAGTTCATGTTGGGTCGGGTCGAGGCGAGGGATGCCGCCATGGTGCCGTTCAAAGTGGAGGTCGGATGGTGTAATCGTGCCATGGAGTTCGTGCAGCGGCGTAAATGATACAACACCACCAAAGGGCAGCCTTTCAACTGACTCTGTGTCCGCTCTTGTGCCAACCGCCGACGAGCCGGGGCCGGGGCGCCGCTCGTTTGCCTGAACTGAATTCATTGATAGCAATGCGCCTGTGCCGATGGCAGCACCGACCATCAGATTTCGTCGTTTTAAATCAGGTTTCTTTGAGTCTGTCATTTGATCGGCATTCCTCCCTTGCGATCATCCGGCACAAAAAGGGCGCGAGCTGGCATTTCGATCCTGTGAAGAGAGTCAGCGTCCAGGGTTACATCCCTGGCGATCAGTTGGTTGCGATAAAGCAGGTAGGAGGTCAATGCGTAGACGTCATTGTCGGAAAGTGAACCGGGCCGGTCATAGGGCATTGACCGCCTGATATAGTCAAAGACCGTGGTTGCGTAGGGCCAGTGACTACCGATAGTTTTTTTGCCAGCGTTGGCCGGTGTGCTGACGAGTGCATCGTTGGGTCCTCCCTCGCCGGAGACACCATGACAGGCAGCACACTGTTGCTGGTAGACAGCTTCTCCATTCGTGACTGTCCCCTCTCCGGGTGGTAAACCGCGACCGTCAGGCATGACATCGATATCAATGTTGGCGATATCTTCAGATGTGGCCTCATGACCAAGGTCATACCTGCTGGTATCCTCCGCCAGGATTGGCATGGCCAGAACAAGAAGGCAGGTGAAGAGCCTCATTGTGTATCCCGTGCCTCGAGTTTTAGCCGAATGAAGTCACCGTGAGCAATATGTAGCAGACCTGCAATACGACGGATAACGTGATCTTCAATGGCATCAACGTGACTGTCGGCATAGGCGACAAACCACATAGCGAGAATCAATTGTTGCTTCTGTTCGTAGCTGTAAGCTTCGTTGATAACCTGCGTAAACTGGTAGAGATCATGCGCCTCTTCCACTCTTTCTGAAGCAGCCGCCATCAAATCATGCAGTCGGTCCACATTGACCTGGAAGCGCGAGGTCAGAATTGTCTCAATGGTCTCCATTTCAATGGGTTGTTTCACCGCATCTGATCTGGCCACCTCGAACATCAGAGCAGCTGCTGCGAGGCTGATAGCATCGTCCTTGTCTTCCGGGGCATCCGGCGTACCGTCGACGAGTTCTCTAAAGACCTGGAATAGTCGGTCGATCATGTGCCTGTTTCCATCAGATCGCGCCTGATATGAGCGGCAGCCTGTCTGACAACTTCTACGTCGGCATCGTTTGCGAACATATGATTGCTCAGATATCTGCGGAAGGCTCTGGCGCCGGGTAGGCCTGTGAACAGACCAAGCAGGTGTTTGGCCATATGTTTGATATGAGTCCCCTCGCGTTGTTCGTTTTTCATATAGGCGATGTACTGATCGAGAACGTCGAATTTGTCGGGTAGTGGATTACCGAATAGCTCCTGTTCGAGTTCCGCCATCAGATACGGATTGGAATAGGGGGCCCGGCCCAGCATCACACCTTGAAAATCCAACAGCAGGTTCCGTACTTCTTCCACGGTGTTGATGCCACCATTAAGAATAAATGTTGCAGCAGGGAAGTCAGCCTGTATTTGTCGGACATAGTCGTATTTGAGCGGCGGGATTTCTCTATTTTGCTTCGGGCTAAGACCCTTGAGGATCGCCTTACGTGCGTGGATTTGAAAGTCACGGCAACCTGCACTGTACTGTTCACGGATAAAGTCATGGAAGAAGGTGTAATCGTCCCGGTCGTCAATGCCGATCCGCGTCTTGATGGTAATGGGAATACTGGTGGCGTCCGCCATGGCGCCATAACAATCGGAGATGAGCTTCGGTTCCGCCATTAAGCAGGCACCGATACCGCCTTGCTGAACGCGATCGCTGGGGCAGCCACAGTTGAGATTGACTTCCTGATAACCGGCTTCTTCCACCATTTTTGCAGAGAGAGCGAGCGCTTCGGGGTCGCTGCCGCCCAGTTGTACGGCACAAGGTTCATCAGAAGCGTGAGACAGCAGCCGTTTCCGATCACCATGAATCAGCGCGCCCGTTGTTACCATCTCGCTGTAGAGCATGGCATTCGGGGATAGGATTCTCAGCAGTGACCGGCAGTGTCGGTCTGTGCAACCCATCATTGGGGCAACACTCAGGAATCGATGCATACGCGTCAGGAAGAGTCTCGAGATTAATCTTTGAACGCCGATAGTGTAACATCTGTGCCGTTTCACTCGCATACCAGCCCCATGAAAATCAGAACTCGAGTCGCACCTTCACCGACTGGCGATCCCCATGTCGGTACCGCCTATATGGCACTCTTCAGCTACTGCCATGCGAAGAAAAATGGTGGTGAGTTTGTCCTGCGTATTGAAGATACCGATGCGGAGCGAAGTACACCCGAGTCAGAACAGGTCATACTCGACTCCCTGCGCTGGCTGGGGCTTGACTGGGATGAGGGCCCGGATGTAGACGGTCCACACGGTCCGTACCGGCAAAGCGAAAGATCGGAAATTTACACCAAATACGCCCAGCAATTGATGGATGATGGTCATGCGTTCCGCTGCTTCTGCAGCAAAGAGCGGCTCGATGAAATGCGGGCGAAACAAATGAGTTCCGGTGAGACAGCACGTTATGACGGTCACTGCCTGGGTCTCAGTCAGGAAGAAATCAACTCACGTCTCGGCGCCGGGGAAAATCATGTTGTTCGGATGAAGGTGCCGGATGAAGGTGAATGTATTGTTCAGGATGAACTTCGTGGCGATATCAACATCGCCTGGAGCCAGATCGATATGCAGGTTCTGCTGAAGGCGGATGGTTATCCAACCTACCATCTTGCTGTCGTGGTCGACGATCACCTCATGGAAATTACTGACATCATCCGTGGAGAGGAATGGATCAACTCGGCACCCAAGCATATTTTGTTGTATGAATACCTTGGTTGGGACATGCCCCGACTGATTCATATGCCGCTGCTGCGAAATCCCGATAAAAGCAAGCTTTCCAAGCGTAAGAATCCAACGAGTATCGGCTTTTACAAGGCGATGGGATTTTTGCCGGAGGCTGTGCTGAATTATCTTGGCATGCTGGGCTGGAGTATGCCCGATGGTGAAGAGAAATTTACGTTGGATGAAATGATCGAGAACTTCGACATCATGCGGATTTCACTCGGTGCGCCGGTATTCGATGTCGAAAAGCTTAAGTGGCTGAACGGCAGATGGCTGCGCGAAAGTCTGGACGAAGAAGGTTTTGCCGACCGAATTGCGGAGTGGGCCTACAATCGAGAAAACCTGCTCCGGATCATCCCGTTGGTGAAAGAACGGGTTGATGTCTTCTCCGAACTGGCACCAATGATCGGCTTCTTTGCTGAGGGCCTACCCGACGTATCGGAGGAAAGCTTCCAGCTGAAGGGAGTAGAGATGGAGAATGTGAAGCGATACCTGCAGTTTTCGCTCTGGCGTCTCGAAGCTCACCAGGACTGGCAGCGGGATTCCCTAAATCAGTTGTTCAATGATCTGGCAGCGGAGATGGGGATCAAGATTCGGGACCTGTTGGCGCCGATGTTCGTTGCCATTTCCGGTAAGCCAGTTGCGCCGCCCCTGTTCGATTCCATGGCGGTCCTGGGGCCAGATATGACCCGGGCCAGGGTGAGAAATGCCCTGACTGCCATCGGTGGTGTATCGAAAAAGCAGGTAAAAAAACTTGAAAAAGAATATCGTCAGTTATGACGCTAAACTTATAAAGGGCATTGTCAGGGAGGCGATATGTTCCAGCAAGCGATAGACCTGCGCGAGGAAGGCGCGGAACTAAAAAAAATTCTCGATAACCTGTCCGTTGACGACTGGGCGAAAACGACTCCTTTCAAGAACTGGACGATTAATCATGTCGTGCAGCATTTACACGGTTCAGACAAAATGGCGGTGCTGGCACTGAAAGATGCCGTAGCATTCGCCGAGGCGAAAACCGACATGGCGGCTGTCCACGTAGCGATGAATCCGACCGAAGAGGCCGAGACGTTGCTCAATACCTGGTGGGCCTATTTTTCGGAGATGTGCGATCTGCTTGGTGACAGTGATCCCAAGCGCCGCGTGCCGTGGTTTGGTCCGGATATGGGTGTCATGATGTTCACCACCGCCAGGCAGATGGAAACCTGGTCCCACAGCCAGGATATTTTTGACATGTTTGGGCAGACTCGGGTTAATACCAGTCGGCTTAAGAATGTTGCTGTTATCGGTGTCAAAACCTATGGCTGGACTTTCGTCAATCGAGGTATGGAACCACCCGGACCTGCTCCTTATGTCAGGTTGGCGAGCCCCGGCGGTGAGGTTTGGGAATTTAACGACCCTGATGATAGTAATAGAGTTGAGGGTGATGCAGCAGAGTTCTGCCACGTTGTAACGCAAGGTCGGAACATCGCAGATGTGAATTTGACAGTCGTTGGTGAACCGGCAGAAAAGTGGATGGCGATCGCTCAGTGCTTTGCCGGGCCACCGGAAGATCCGCCCGCAGCAGGGACGCGTACGATCAACTTCTAGGTTATTCTTGTGCGAAAAATGGACACCGTGGTGCTAGTTTCCTGACAACTTACTGAAAGGTGAACTAAGACCATTTGGAATGGAGTACCAACTTATCTTGAAAACGGATTTTTCAGACGGAAACTAGTTCATGAAAACTTTTCAGCAGGTTCTGGGCGATCACAGTCGGGAACTACTGCCTGTCGTTCTACGCATCTACATCTTCGTTTATGCCATTCTCGGCGCTTCACACTACCTTCTGCTTGCCGACTCTATTGCCGTTCCGATGACAGCGATTGCTGCTGCCAATGTACTGATTGGTGTCTGCATTCAGTTCCTTCGAGATCGAGCACTCATCCGTGAAAATGCAGAAACCGTTCTGCTGATTGTGGTACTCACCATGGGTATCAACTCCTGTGCCCATCTCTTGCTCACTGCAGATATCAAACAGACGACTAATTTCATGATCGTGTTGGTGTTCGCGGGATATGTTCTACCAACGCCGCGCTTTTTCTACCCAGCCCTGCTGGCTATGGGGATTGGCTGGATTCTGATGGTCGCAAGAGGGGCCGAATGGTCCGGGGAGATTATTCACTATAGCTTTGCCATGGTCATGGGCATGATGTTTTCGGTTTTCCTGCATACGTTGCGGCGCAGCCAGTTGACGCAGTTGTTTGACCTCCAAATGACAGTCGAACAGCTAAATGAGAGTCAGAAGCAAATCGCCACAGGTGAATCTACGTTTCAAAACCTGATGGAAGGTGTTCCGGCCGGGATTCTGGTCATGGACGAGGCAACACGATTCCTTTTTGCCAACGCGGCAGCCAGAGAAATTACAGGTATTGGTGACAGGGACCTCAGTGGAATTGACGTTGGTGCAGATGGATCGAGACTTTTCGATAGAAATGGTCAGCCTTTGCCTTTGGATAAGATACCCGCTGCCAGAGTTGCCCGTTCAGGTGACCCGATCAACAACGAGGTTTTTGGTATTGGACAGAAAGAGGGGGGTATCCGCTGGATACTGTTGAACGCCTATTCTTTTTTGCCGAGTGGGGGAGATGGCCAGTTAATCGTGACTAGTTTCGTCGATATCACAGAGCGGATTCAGGCAGAAAACCTGCTGAGAGATAGTGAGGAAAGAGCGCATTCCATTCTTGATTCGGTATTGGAGGGGATTGTTACAGTTGATCAGAATGGCTGCATTACGTTGATCAATCCAACCGCCAGGGCGATGACGGGTTTTTCTTCCGAAGATGCCTTGGGTCAGCTTTTGACATCGGTTGTGCGTTTTGTCGAAGACGAGGCTGAATCCTATACACGCCGACTGGGCGATGAAGCTCCGGTTCGCCAGGGTAAGTTAACAACGCGTGGCGAAGATTCCATTGACATAGAAATGATCGTCTCGGAGATCAGGAGTCAGGGCGTAAAACTTGGAGAAGTGGTAACCCTTCGGGATATTAGAGACCAGATATTGCTGGAACAGGAACGTGCGACTATGGACAAAATGAGCTCCGTTGGCATATTGGCTGGCGGCATTGCTCATGACTTCAATAATCTGCTGACAGCGATCTACGGTAATCTGATGCTGGCTGAGCGAGCAGTGGGCGATCCGGAAAAGGTGCTGGAACTGCTTGGTCGAAGTTCTGAGTCCATCCAGTCGGCAACGAATCTCACTAATCAACTGCTGACTTTTGCCACCGGTAGCGACCCGGTACGCAGTGTTATCGATGTCGAAAAACTTGTCCGTGAGGCAACCCAGTTTGTTTTGAGCGGTAGCAGTATCGCCGTTGACTATATGATCGGTCCCGGTTTGCGGTCCGTCGAAGTCGACGAAGGGCAGATGCAACAGGCTATCAGCAATATTGTTTTGAATGCGAAACAGGCCATGAACGATGTGGGGTTTCTAACCATCGAAATCAGGGATCGTGTTCCCGAATTAGCGGGTTACGTCGAGGTTGCCATCGCCGACGGTGGGCCGGGTATTGATTCCGGGGCGTTGCAGAAAATATTCGACCCCTACTTTACCACGAAGGATCTTGGGACCGGCCTTGGTCTGGCGACTACCCATTCGATTGTGACCAAACATGGCGGATCGATTTCTGTTGATTCCACACGGGGCGAGGGCACGTGTTTTACACTGCTCTTGCCTGCTGCTGATGAGCAGAGCGTTTCCTCGACAAGCGATTACGCAATCTCGGATTCCGAGGATACTTCTTTTGAAATCCTGGTCATGGACGATGAGGAGACGGTGCTTGAAGCTATCATTGAAGTGCTGGATTCGCTCGGTCACCGGGTTACGGCAACTAGAAATGGTGCCGAAGCTGTCACGGCATATGTAAGCAGGCAATGTGAATCGAAACCCTATGATCTCGTAATAGTCGATTTAACCGTGATTGGTGGTATGGGTGGTATGGAAACGGCACAGAAAATACTTGAACACGATCCTGACGCGAAACTCGTGGTAACAAGCGGCTATTCTGCTGGTGCTGAAATGGCAAGATTCAAGGAACTGGGATTCAAGGCACGGCTGGCAAAGCCTTTCAGGTTTAATGATCTGGAGGCTGTGGTCAGCGAGGTTATGAACTAGTTTCGGCGTCGTACCATTCTCTCAGCACAAACTTCTGAACCTTTGTTGATGACATGGGCCATTCGGTAACAAAGCGTACATGCCTCGGGATCTTATAGCTGGCGATCTCGCCCTTGCAGTAGTCAATCAGCTCATCAGCAGTAAGGTCAGCGTTTTCGTTCAACTCTATGTAGGCGCAGGCAACTTCAAACAGACGCTCATCTGACACTCCGATTACCTGGGCAAGGTATACATCAGGATGGGTTGCGAGCAGAGACTCAATCTCTATTGCTGCGACATTTTCTCCCCCGACTTTCAGCATATCCTTGATTCTGCCATGGAATTCGATATTGCCATCCTCGTTTATGGCACAGAGGTCGCCGGTTCTAAACCAACCATCGACAAAGGATTCCTCATTCTTGTCAGGTGATTTGTAGTAACCATCAAAAACGGCGTAGCCCTTGAGCTGTATTTCACCTTTTTCTCCAGGTGGTTTTTCTTCCATGGTATCCGGGTCGACTACCCGTGCCTGCAGACCCGGCATGGGTTTGCCACAGGTATTGAGGCGAGATTCCAGGGATTCATCGGGATGATTAAAGGCGATGACACCTCCGGCTTCAGTGAGACCATATGCGCCGGTCTGGACAGCCTGCGGGAAGGTGTCCTGGAATTGCTTGAGAAGATCGGGCGGTGCGACGTTGTTGATCCGTCTGATTTTTGAAAGATCTCTGGTTTTGAAATCGGGATGGTTTATCAGGTCGAGTGTGATCGTCGGGAAGGAGGGGAATGCGATTGTTGCGCCCTCTGTTTCCATCATTTCAAGAGACTGACCGGCCTCAACATGCGTCATTGACAGCATGGCAGCACCGGCGTCCATGCAGCACATAAAAGGCAGAATGGATGCCATGTGAAACATTGGCAGAGGTGCCCAGAACCGATCGGTTTCCTTCAGGAAATACCGCGATTGGTTCATGTTGATACCATTTCTGACAAGCACCTCATGATTCAAGGGGCAGCCCTTGGGGTGTGATGTGGTGCCGGATGTGTACATCATGATGGCCGGGTCGCGTACCCGGACCTGCTGTCTGAGTTCGTCAATAGTGGCGGTATCGATGTCGCTACCAGTAGCGAGAAATGCTTCATCCGTTATATAGCCGGGTACAGGGTCTCCCAACATAACCAGGTGTTTTAGTCTTGGTGGTCGTCGTTCAGCGATAGCATCATTTAACAACTCAGCGAAATTTGCGTACTCGGAAATGAGATCGTGAGTAAAAACCATGTCGATATCAGCATCATCGAGCACGTAGGCAAGCTCTGGTGCCTTGTACCGGGCATTGATTGGTACGGCCATGGCGCCGACCAGTTGAGCGGCTAGAAGGCATTCCATGTACTCGATGCAGTTGGCCATAAGAATGCCAATGTGGCTGCCAGAACCTATATCGTGGGCGGTGAGGGCAGCTGCACGCCTTGTGGCTGCCTCGCACATCGCTCCATAGGTTATGCGTCGTTCGGGAAAAATCAGCAGGTCACTATCTGGATTCCGATCCGCTGTTTTGATGAGCAGATCACCCAGGGTTGTAAATTCAATTGTTTCTCTCATTCTAATAGCCAGGTAGTGCGGTTTACATGTAGTAAGAAATTCAGACTTGACTCCGTTTCCAGAGACCACGTTATACTTCGATGCTCATGGTAGCAGGAAAGAAAGCTCCTGCGGTGTCAATAAAACTTCACATTAGAAGAGAGAGAGAAAAAGTATGGCTGCACACGATCACGAAATCGTATCAATCTACGGTCACAGCGAAGATCAAAGAAATGAGTTACTGACCCGGGCACCGGAGTGTGTGCTGATGTGGGCAACCAAGGATGGCTGGCCTGTCGGCGTGGTTCATTCGTTCGTGTGGGCTGATGGCAAGCTATGGATTACCTTTGCGGTACATCGACATCGTACAGCGGCAATCAAGCGCGATAATCGCGTTTCGGTTACTGTTTCCGGTGCGACGTCGCGAGACCCCAAGTGCCCGAAGGGTGCCATCACCGTCAAAGGTAAAGCCACATTCCACGACGACGATGAAACCAAGGAATGGTTTTACCGGGCACTGGCAAAGAAAGTATCGCCGGAAAACAAAGACGGTGAAGATTCATTCTACGAATTGTTGAATTCACCACTCAGAACCATTATTTCTGTTGTCCCGGAGAAGTGGATTTCATTCGACTCCGATAAGTCACATAGAGATCGGGTGGGGCAGCTCAGCGACGATGAGAAGACACCACCACTAAGTGCTGATACCGATCGCATGAAAAAAGAGCGGGCGAAGCGCGGACTGGATGAACGAGACCCGACCAACGGGTAGCCATCCTTAATGATCGGGTGGTAACACCGTCATCTTGTGTGGCCATGCAGTCATCCTGCGTGGCCATACAGTCATCCTGCGTGGCCATACAGTCACTCTGAGTGTTTACACAGTCATCCTGAGTGTTCACGCAGTCATCCTGAACCGAAGGTGAAGGATCTCGTGAAGGATCTGGTGAAGGGTTGTATCAGCGACACTTACCGTAAATTTTCTTCTGTAGGTGCTTTTCGTCGGCGACAAGGCGAAAGAATTTGTCCAGATACTTCGACATATTCTTTCGCGTCCTTTCTCGAATCCGTTCATTGAGAAAAGTCTCATAGAGTTGATCTCGGTTCGCCTGGATATGCGCGAGGGTGGAAGGCACAACATCATTGTTATCACAGTGGCCGCGATAGAGTCGCTGAATCACCTTTTTAATACCGAGATTGGGAGGAGGGATCGCGTAAATGGTGTTGATAATTCCGGCCAGATCGAAATCGTAGGGTACGGGGATGTACTTTCCGTCTTTGTTCAATAGTTTGGCATTGTGACAGCAGGGTTCATCGGCTTCTCCTGTGATGTGAGAAAAGTCGGCATTGCCGATAAGAAACTGATACATGACGGCAAGGTTGCTCTCTGCCTTGGCAAGGTTCTGCTGCGATATGCGATTGTCTCGTACCCGTTTAAGTCCCAGGCGTTTTGCCATCCTGCTTTTGTCTTCGATGAAGAAAGCATACGCCATCCAGGAGTAGTCGTTGGGGCCAGTATCAATGTAGGTTGTTCCGGCTAGTCGCGTGCGAAAACTGTTGTCCGTCAGTACCTCGTAGGCACGATAAATTGCGTATTCCTGTAGCAGGTAGTCCTGATAGCGACCCCCTTTGCGCCAGCATTGGTTGACCAGCTTCAGTTTTTTCTGTTTAGCGAATAGGCCATCCTTTGGCTTTTTCGGGAAGATGATACGGAGCCCTGGTACTTTACAATTCCGTAGGCGGGAGTTGCCGCGAACTTCCAGCAGGATGTCGATGGGGTTTGAGTCACCTTGGACTAATCGACCTGGATACTGCTTTGACTTGTCCTTCTCATCGAACATTGTTTTGAAGTCTGCGGCGATACTGATCGTTAGTAGATCGCGTTTTTCAAACAAAGGGTCTGCGACGGTAGAACCTGCAGCCACAATGATAGAAACAAAGACAAGAAGCCTGAAGATTGGGAAGTTCATAGTGTTTCATGATTCCACGCCAGCAGCCTGCAATCAACAGGGCCCAATAGTGCATATTTTTTAGGGCGCGGAGATAGCGTATGCTCAATATTATGATCAGAACGATAATGTTGGCTGCCTTGCTGGGCAGCACTCACTTGTATGCTGCCATTGAAGTCCAGGGCAGTGGTGTGTGTGGTCCGCTTTTGGGAACTCTGAAAACCAGATGGTCAGATGTAAGAAACCATATGCTGCCTTTTGGCTTAAAACTGAAGACCCCGAAGAGAGAAGACTTTGTCTGCGTCAATCGAAATGCAATTCGACAGAGTATAGAAAAACGTATCTTCACAGATGCAAACATCCGTTGTTTTAGCGCTAACCTTTCAAGCGGATTGGGTGTCTGCTGCGATAAAAATTTGAATTTTTGTGCGCAACTAAATCCGGGGTTGTTTCCCGATCTCAACAAGAAAACGGGCAAAGACAAGCCCTATGAACCACCTAAGTCAAAGTGGGTGCGGCCACCTTCTAACGGAGATCAGTGGCAGAGCAATTGACTGAAGCCCTGGGTTAGGGCGTATACCAGATAGGAGAGGTGTAAGCCCTGTCCTGAATGGTCCTCGGCACTTCATCATCGAGTGTCAGTTTGAAATAGGCTGCATCGTAAGTGGTCCACCGTGGTGTAGGTATCTCAAGAACCCGAGCGTAGTAAAACGCCCGCGCATCGGGATCAAAGTCAGGGTCCTGCCAGAATGCAGTCAGCTGCGGTGCGCCGATAGTGTTCTGGTAGGTCGCACTTGCAACGTCGACGGTGTTTCCAACAGCAGACAGCTTACCGGTAGTTTTGTCAGGTAATCGATCTCCCGACCACGCTACGTCGTAAACCTTTTCCTGCAGTTTGCCATCGGCATTTAACCAGCCTTTTATAATCTGAACACGATCGAGGTTGGCACCATTAGGGTCCTTTGTCGCGACCAGTAGAAATCTTGTTGATTTTCCTTCAGGGGCAGCAGTCAGATCACCACCCATGGGAACACCGGAACCGTAGGCGACATCCAACAGCCCGCGACCGTGAAGATCACTTTCCTCATAGTTCCAGCCAGCGAAAAAGCGAACACCAATTCGCGAGCCCGTTGTGGCATACACTTCTCGACGTTTGAACGCCTCGAAAATGGCCTCCCTGGTATTCTCTTCGGCCCAAACGGCAGCGTAACCTGATGCGACTATCCTCCAGTTCTTCCAGAGACGGTCGAGAGCCATGGCATTTTCCAGACGCCCTGGTCCGGGTTCCGACTCTGGAAACTTGCCAAAGAAATTATCTTCTTCTGACGTGGACAGGGAGTTGTGCCCGTCTGTACTGCCAATCAGTCCAACTTTGAAAGGATTAACGCCCAGTTCTTTCTCGTACTGCAACCCAAGTTTCAGGGCGCCGCGGGCATACTCGTGTTTGAGCATCCAGTCTTTTTTGGCCTCAGTCCGGCCGATGTTGTCCCAGTCCCAGGTCTCGAAGTCAGCAAACTCGTCATCCGGTGAAAGTGTGGGGTGGGCTTCCCCGTCCCCTTTTACCTGCGTTACCTCGTAAATAGTTTCGTACTTGGCTCGCAACGAGGCGTAGTCTTGGTCGATTGGTTTGCCGTCGACAGCCTTGTCAGGAAACATCATGCCGTTTGAGAGGTTTCCATTGTGTGCGATTGACAGAACCTCTCCGCCGGTTGCTTTCTCGTATCTTGCCAGTGCCTGCCACAGATCCCTGGGGTCCCGGCTTTCCTGCGCCGAGAAAGGCGGCAACTGACCAGCTTTGTCGGCACCGTCCTTGTAGACCACGACCCGATGGAGGTTGTTGCTATTGATCATCGACGTCCATTCGTAGCCTGAAAAAGCAGTAAAGACACCTGGCCGATTGTGTTGGTCGGCTATACGGGTGACATCCTGCCAGATAGTTCGTTGTGTCGACTTCGGCAGGGGCGGGTTACTTTTGGGGTCCTGCATGCTGCCGGTGAATGCAGCGAAGAATTTGGCGAACTCTCCCTCATCGAGAAACTTCTGCCACAGTTTGCCTACGTTGGATCTAACAATCAGCGGATCTTTAACGCTAAAGCGATAGAAAGCACCGAGATATTCGGCATGGTCACTGATCACCAGGAAATCCAGCGGTTCTCTCAGTTGCACCTTCATGCCGTTGTGAGCCGTTACCGGCTCACCCTGGGCAAACCGATAAGCATCAGCAGGAGCCAGGTTGAGATTGCCCATGGTCCAGGCATCTGCCGAGTTACGCGTATGCAGGTGGGTATCACCGAAGTAAACGTTTTTCGGATAGTCCTGCCCTACAGATTTGGAATAATTATCCTCTGCGGCAACGCAAGGTGCGATACCGCAGAGAATGAGTCCCAATAATTTCAATGTGAATCGGGGTGTTTGCAAGACAGAACCTCCAAGTTAGTCATAGAACAGAGCTTACAGTAATTTGGAATGAGGCGGAGATTTCCACGCCGTGTGTATGGGTATGTGTAACGGTTCAGGTTTGGAATACCACTGACCCTGAGAAACAGGTAGGCTGAGACAAGTTTTGATTTCACTCAATTAAAAGGAGACGTCGTGATGCTTAGTCACGTAATGATTGGTTCAAACGATATTGAAAAAACAAAAAAATTTTACAATGCCGCTCTCGGGGTTTTAGGTGCAGGAGAGGCCATGGAGCATGTGAACGATACAGGGCAGACCCGTCTTTTCTACATGCATGAAGGCTCTACCTTCTGTATCAGTGAACCGATTAATGGTGAGCCTGCCGGCGCCGCCAATGGCGCGACGATTGGCTTTCTCTGCGATTCTCCTGAGCAAGTGAAGGAATTTCACGATGTTGCTGTCGCCAATGGCGGCACTAGCGTGGAAGACCCACCAGGTCCGCGCGAAGGCAACATGGGTGTGATGCACCTGTGCTACTTTTTGGATCCAGACGGCCACAAGATCTGTGGTGTTCATCGACCTAGCTGAGTTCGAGGAAATGACATTTCGCATCGTCCCGGATCAACGCCTAGCTGGATGTTGTGTGCTTACCGAGCCATGCAAATAGAAAGAGTAGTGATATTCGACGGTGTCTGCAATTTTTGCAGCGGTGCCGTCGATTTCATTATCAATCGCGACCCCCAGGCTAAATTCCGGTTTGCGCCCAATCAGAGCAATGCGGGGCAAATTCTCATGGAAAGACATCAAATCCAGGATCTTAGCGATGAGACTTTGATGCTAATCGAAGGCGATACCTACAAACTTCGCACAGAGGCCGCACTTGCGATCGCGGCAGAACTAAAATGGCCTTGGCCGTTGTTTACTGTGTTTCTGTTGCTCCCGGTAACTTTTCGCGATTATTTTTATCGTGTTTTCGCCAGAAATCGATATCGACTATTCGGCAAAAAAAATGCATGTATGGTCCCCAGTGCAGATGTAAGGAACAGATTCCTTGACGACACTTAACATGCAGCGTCCACACACTTCTATTTCGATTGCTAACAAAATCAAGTCTGCGGATCTTATTCACTCTATATTTCAATCCGCATATCGTGTTGAGGCAGATCTAATCGGTGTTCAGTCTTTCCCCCCACTGGAACGGAAAGTGTCTGAAATTCGTGCAAGCGAAAATACTTTCTACGCTGCAATGCAAGATGACACCTGCTTGGGAATAATGGAAATCGAAAAGTCGAAAGAAACTACGGTAATTGTTTCCCTTGCAGTACGGCCTTTTCATTCGAGGCAGGGTGTCGGTCGGCTTCTTGTTCAGTTCATCTTGGAGCAAAACTCATCAGTCGTGGTTACAACGGCCGAGAAAAACTTGCCAGCCATAAACCTCTATGAAAAATTAGGGTTTACGAAAACTAATGAATTTTCTACTTCCGAAGGGATACGAATGGTTGAGCTAGAGGCTCGTCTGCCAACTAGTTAGAAGAGGCTTCACATATCTACGGTTCCCGTTTTGTTTCGCGAACCCTATGGATCTCCCGTGCGACGGAACTCTTCGAGTTCCTGCATTTACATTTTCTTCGAAAATGTCTTACCGTTCGGCGGTTCGAGAACGGCGGCCTCCGAAATGCAGAGCATTTCTACGGTCCCGCTTTTGCGAAGCAAAAGCTCTAGATCTCCCGCTTTCGGCGGTTCGATCGCTGTTCGCACAAATAAAAAAGGGCACCTATTCGGTACCCCTTTTTTATTTGGTGGAGCTACGCGGGATCGAACCGCGGACCTTTTGACTGCCAGTCAAACGCTCTCCCAGCTGAGCTATAGCCCCAAAATCAAAAATCGATCTCCAATGTAGTGTACCTGTTACTTGCTGTCGTGCGCGATCGCAACGGCGCCCGCCCGGCCCCGCTAAGCTAGAGCCCCACATCTGGAAGGGAGCGAATGGTACTTCGTATTCCAATTTCGTTCAAGAAAAGCAGGGCTTCCGGCTTGTCTATCGCCTTCAGCATGCGTTTCAATGCGAATTGCCGACCGGAAAGCTAAACCACATCGTAAACGGTTGTCATGGCAGTCAGATCGCACAGGTTTGTATATACTCTAACGCCTTTAGACGGGGGTATTCCTTGGAAAGAGTGGAACTCGGCCGAACCGGCCTCATGGTTAGTCCTGCCGGTCTTGGGTGCGGTGGTTATAGTCGTCTCGGCATGCTGAAAGGCGGTGATGAGGCCGCTGCAGAAGCGGTAGTCCGTCATGCGCTTGAGTTGGACGTCAACTTTTTTGATACCGCGCCAGCTTATGGTACGGAAGAGGTTGTCGGGCGAGCTTTGGCCGGCCGCCGTGATGATGTCGTGATCAGTAGTAAAACCATGTATAGGACAAGAGATGGGGAGTATCTGTCTGCTGATGATATCTTGAAATCGATTGAGCAAAGCCTGGTGCGACTGAAGACAGACTATATCGATGTGTTCAGCCTGCATGGGGTGACCGATCGGCATCTTGATTACTGTCTTGAAAACCACCTGCCGCTACTGGAGCAGCAGAAAGCGCTTGGCAAAATTCGGCATCTAGGCATTACGGAGCACTTCATGGCGGAACCCGAGCACGACATGCTGATTCGGGCTCTTGAGGCGGACTGTTTCGATGTTGCGATGGTGGGATTCAACTTTCTCAATACGTCGGCTCGTGATTCAGTCTTCAGGCTTGCCCTTGAAAACAATATTGGTACACAGCTTATGCATGCGGTGAGAAGAGCCCTGGCCGATGCTGATGTACTACAAGGGATTTTGGTCGGGCTGATTGAAACTGGTGAGGTGGATGCTGCGGAGATCAATATCGACGACCCCCTGGATTTTGTCACCAGCCAGGAGGGTGTGGATTCTGTGACTGAGGCAGCATACCGCTACTGTCGTCATGAACCCGGAGTGTCGGTCGTGCTAACGGGTACAGGCAGTCAGGATCACCTGGGGCAGAATGTTAAAGCGATCATGGCACAACCGCTGCCGGTTGAGTTGAAGGAAAGACTTGATACTGTCTTTGGGCGGGTTAGGTCGGTTTCAGGGGACTAGGCTTCAGCGTGACATTTTGCTGCACTTCAGGATGCCCCTTCAATTATTGTTGCTCTTAAACCAGATGCCAGATCTTGCGGCGCCCGACCCAGCAGTTCTTCTGCGTCTGTGGTACTGAAGTTTTTGTCTTCGAGTAGTCTTCTTAGTTCATCCAGACCGATGGCTGGGATACGCGGCACAATCTGTGTCAGCAACCCGAGTAATGTTAGCAACAAGTAGGGGAAGGAGATTACACGGCAACGGGTACCTTCGATTTCGATACAGAGTTCGATAAATTCCCGGTAGCTCACAGGTGACTTCCCGGCAAGTACGATGGTTTTATCCGTAGTGGATTCGTCATTGAGGCAGATGAGGAGGGCAGTCAATACATCGTCTGCATGGACGGGTTGGATAAGCGCCTTGCCATTCTCGGGCAGCGGAATCCATGGCGACAGTCTGGCTATCTTGAGGATACGTTCAATGTTGTTTAGCCCTGGTGCGCCGTAGATCATGGTCGGATGCAGGATGGTCGCCGGGATGTCACCCATCCGAATGACATGAGACATGGCGGCGAGTCTGGCACATTTGTCGTCCGGGAAACGCGTATAGACGCGGGTGGAGCCCAGGGCGATGAGTCTGTCGATATTGGGTTTTCGGGTGAGAAGGCTGGTTAGAATCTCGGGGCGGGAGCAATGAATTAGAACGGTGCTGCCATCGCAAATGTCCAGCAGCCGGTCGGTGTCATTTGCATCGCATTCGGTCAGTGTGGCATTGCCGGTATCAGAGAGCCCGCGGCGGTTTCTGGCTACGCCGGTGATGGTCTTACCTTCGTCGCGCAGCTTCTCAAAGAGCATTCTGCCGGGTCCGCTGCTGGCCCCTATGATGACGATGCCGGTCAAGACTAGCCCGTGTTACGCATACTGGCAGCGATACCGGCGATAGTGACCAGTAGCGCTTTGTGTGCCTGTTCAAGATTTTCAGACTCTGCGCTGCGGCAACGCTTGATCAATTCGATCTGAAGCAGGTGCAGGGGGTCGGTGTAGGGATGACGCAGATCGAGGGTATGTTTAATTTCCGGGTTGTTCTGCAGAAGCTCTTCCTGGTTTTTGATCCGGTTGACACTGCCGATCAATCCGGTAAGGCGTTGCCTGAAATCCCTACCCATATCCTGAAGTTCGTCGGGCACCAGGCTTTCGTCATATCGAGCGGCTATTTCTGTGTCCGACTTGCTGAGTACCATCTCCAGCATGTTGATCTGAGTCTGAAAAAAGGGCCATTCCTCGATCATCTCTCTTAAGACATGCCAGTCCTTACCTGAGAGCTCTTCATCCAGTGCGGTGTCGGTGCCGAGCCAGGCAGGTAGCATGAGGCGTTTCTGGGTCCAGGCAAAGACCCAGGGTATTGCCCGCAGTTCAGAGATGGAGCGATCAGTGTCCGAACCGCTGCGACGCGCCGGGCGTGAACCGAGCGCCAGTTGTGCCAGTTCTCGCTCTGGTGTTCCATCGGCAAAATAATCGATGAAATCACGATTCGACTGAACAGTGTTGCGGTAACTTTCGCAGGCCACATCAGCGAGTCGCTGTACTAGCAGGCGCCAGTTTTCTCTTGGCTTCGGCGGTGGTAGAAGGCTGGCCTCAATGGCAGAACTCAGCACCATGTCAAGATTGATCAGGGCCAGGGGTGGTGAGCCATATTTAAACCGAATCATTTCACCTTGTTCAGTGACTCGAATACTGTTCTTCACGGATCCCGGTGGTTGGGAAAGGATAGCTTGTCTTGCCGGTGCACCACCGCGGCCGGGTGCGCCACCGCGACCGTGGAAAAGAGTCAGATCGATAGAATACTTTGTGGCGACGGTCACCAATTCCTCTTGAGCCCGGTATTGTGCCCAGGCAGCCGCCATCTGCCCGGCATCCTTTGCGGAATCAGAGTATCCGATCATGATTTGCTGCGACCCACCGATATGGTCCCTATACCAGTTGGTTCTTAGCAGCCGTTCCAGTGTCCAGGCAGCGTTCTCGAGATCGTCCAGTGTTTCGAACAATGGCACGACAGGTAGCACTCTGGTGACACCGCATTTGCGGAGCAATAAAACAACGCCGAGTACATCGGATGGCCGTTTAGCCATAGAGATGATGTAGCTGGCTATGCCATGGCCGTTGTTCTGTCCAATCAGGCGAAAGGTCTTCAGTGTCTCAGCGGCCTCTCCCTCGGGCACCCAGGTGTCTGGCATAAGTGGTCGCTTTGACTCCAGTTCCTGTATCAGGAAGTCCGTACGTGCTTTTTCTGACCAGCTTTGATAACTGCCAAGTTCTAGATATTTCGTTATGGCGTCGAGCAGCTCGATGTGTCGATCTGAACTCTGACGAATATCGAGTTCCACCAGGGTGACCCCGAATGTATGAGCCCGGATCAGCGTTTCTTTTAGTAGTCCGTCGGCAATGATGCTCATGCCACAATCCTGCAGCGAGTCATAACAGGTCATGAGAGGAACAGTCAGGTCGCTACTCGTCAGGATCAAGTCTTCGTGCGATGGGGCATCTGTCTCAGCCCAGTCTCTGGTCAGCGTTAGCCGCTCGCGCAGGTTGCGTAAGACAAATCGATAGGGTTCGCTGGAATCAGCAGGGCATTGTGACTGAAGGGCTTCATTGCAGTTTGACATGGACAGTTGCGCCAACAGTTCTTCAATGTCGCGCAGGTACAGGTCTGCAGCCATCCATCTTGCCAGGCGAAGAACTTCGCCGGTAACGATAGAGGTTACATTGGGGTTGCCGTCACGGTCGCCGCCCATCCAGGATGAGATCTTAATCGGTGCGACATGCAGAGGTAGTTGCTCTCCGGTGTGGCGTAAAACGATATCCTCCAGTCGCATCCAGAGATTAGGTATTGCTGTCCAGAGAGAATGTTCAATAACCGCATAACCCCAGATCGCTTCGTCCTGCGGTGTGGGGCGTTCGGTTCGAATCTCATCGGTATACCAGACTTCCGCGATGAGTCTTTCCAGTTCTATCCGATCCTCTGGGTCAAGAGAGGTACCCTCGTTGACGTTTTCAAGGGCGGAGGCAATTCGGTTGTATTTTTGGATCAGGGTTCGGCGCGTGATCTCCGTTGGATGGGCTGTCAGAACAAGGTCGCAGTGCATCTGATTGATGATGTTCAGAATTTCATGTTTGTCGATGCCCTGATCTATGAGGCGCTCAAACAAATCCTCAAGCTGCGATCCACCGCTGGTTGCAGTTGATTCAGCCTGTTCAGCGATGTTGGTGAGGTTTAGAAACTGATTAAAAGCGCGGGCGATAGAGATCAGATTGTTGTCATCGAGTGTAGTCAGCACCCGTTTCAGTTTTTCATAGTCACCGCTGTCAGAAGACTGGCGTGTGGCTTTGGCGAGCAGCCTGATCTCCTCGACCTTGTCGAGAAAGGGCTGACCGTGTTGCTCTGTCATCCTATCCCCCAAAATGGTGCTGAGGGTACGGACGCGGTGACGTAGGCGTTTTGAAATCAGGTCATTCATGAAAGTGATTTTACACCGCAGCTGCCTTTAAAGCAGCGTACAATCAATACTGTAATGAAACAAAGGAGAATTACGTGGACGAACTGGATATGAGTGGGAAGGTTGTTTTGATCACTGGCGGCAGCCGTGGTTTGGGTCATGCCATGTCGCTCGGTTTCGCACGTCATGGTGCTGATGTTGCCATTGTCAGCCGTAAGATTGATAGCTGTATCGAAACGGCAAAGGAAGTCGAAGCGCTCGGCAGCAAAGCTTTTCCCTACGCGGCACATGCGGGCGACTGGGCCGGGCTGGATCAGATGGTTGATGCGGTCTATGGCGAGTTCGGCAAGGTGGACGTGCTCATCAATAATGCTGGCATGTCACCGCTCTATTCATCACTGGACGAGATCAGCGAGGAACTTTTCGATAAGGTCATCGGCGTCAACCTCAAAGGACCTTTCCGTTTGAGCGCGAATATTGGTGCCCGAATGGCGGAGGGCGATGGTGGTTGTATCATCAATATTTCGAGTACTGCGTCTGTCAAGGCGAGCCCGACCTCGGAACCCTACGGCGCGGCCAAAGCGGGTCTCAATGCCATCACGCGGTCTTTTGCCTATGCCTACGGTCCCAAGGTCAGAGCCAATTGCATCATGGCGGGACCATTCTTGACGGATATATCAAAAGCCTGGGATATGGATGATTTTAACGAGAGGGCGAAAACGATACCGATGCGAAGAGGTGGCCAGCCGGATGAGATTGTCGGTGCAGCTCTCTATCTGGCAAGCGCAGGGGCAGCTTTCACGACGGGTGCCATCATTGCCGTCGATGGCGGTTCTCACTAGGAGGCTTACTTTTGCCTGATGGCAAAGACGAAATCCCTGAATATATCCATCAGGGTCTCGTATTTGTAATCAGTAAATTCGCCCGCATCGAAGTACATGCCGTGTTCGTCGCATGCTTCGTATTGGATATGTGTCTGCACAGGGTCGGAGAGCTCTGACATTTTTTTGCCGCAACGGGGGCAGTTGATATCCCGAATCTCATTGTGTTCCCGACCGACAGCCGGGTCGCCGTCATCGATGTGATCGGACATCCACTTTTCTTTGAGCTCTTCAGCCTCGCCGATGTCGAACCAGATACCTTTACAACCAGTACAACGATCAACGGTTACGCCACCGCTAAGGGTGCTTAGTGTGTGTTCCTCCATTGGGGCATGACATTTCGGGCAGTCCATGGTCTCTCTCCCTTTGAACTAATGACGACATCATGGTGTCATTATGCATGAAACGAATTAATTGACCATGTGCCGTGGTTTAATATCCTGTCTACACAAACTGTTTAAATAAAGGGACCCAACATGAAAGCTGCGGTACTAAGGGAAGTCGGAAAGCCACTTGAGATTGAGGAGATTGCGATCTCCAAACCTGGTCCAAGAGAGGTTCTGGTTCGAACTGTTGCAGCGGGTGTTTGTCATAGTGACCTTCATTTTATCGACGGACTCTACCCGACGAAGATGCCAATTATTATGGGGCACGAATCGGCCGGTGTTGTTGAGCAGGTCGGTGCCGATGTCAAATATGTACAACCGGGCGATCATGTTATTACCTGTCTTTCTGTGTTTTGTGGCCACTGCGAAATGTGTGTTACTGGCCATTTGAGCTTGTGTGAGAGTCCGGAAACCCGTCGAGGTGAAGGTGACGAACCTAGATTGTCACAGGAGGGCAATGAGGTGGTCCAATTTGCGGATCTATCGTCTTTCGCTGAGATGATGCTCGTTCATGAGCACGCTATCGTTAAAATTCGGGAAGATATGCCGCTTGATAGGGCCGCATTGATTGGTTGTAGCGTCACCACCGGTGTTGGTTCCGTTTTCCACACAGCGGGCGTCGAGCCAGGCAGCACGGTTGCCGTCATAGGTTGTGGAGGAGTCGGTTTGTCAGCCATTAATGGTGCCGCGCTTGCCGGTGCCGGGCGGGTCATTGCCATTGATACAATGGATAACAAGTTGGAAATGGCAAAAACCTTCGGTGCAACCGATGTCGTCAATGCCTCAGCCGTCGATCCTGTTGCCGCAGTCAAGGAGATATCCGGTGGCGGCGTTCAATACTCATTCGAAGCCATCGGGCTCAAGGCAACGGCAGAGCAGGCATTCAGAATGCTTCGTCCTGGTGGTGCTGCGACGATCATCGGCATGATACCGGCCGGCGTTAAGATCGAGCTGACGGGCTCAGCATTTCTGCAGGAAAAGAAGATTCAGGGGTCGATGATGGGGTCTAACCGCTTTCGGGTCGATATGCCAAGGTTTGTCGATTTCTACCTGGCTGGGAAACTGCACCTGGATGAGATGGTGTCGAAGCGAATCGCACTGGAGGACATTAATGTCGCCTTCGAGGATATGAAGGCAGGTAATGTAGCGAGAAGTGTTATCGTTTTTTAACTAGCTAACTTCCGATTCCTCCCTGAGGAGAATCCGGCTTTTGTTCTCCGGGAACTTCGCCGTGATGGGGCCATAGAATTCTCGGAGACGATTCATGTCTACATTGACGTCGGTTGGCAGAAACGAAGGTCCGAGTCCGGCTTCCTTTTTTTCATAGTCAAGATATCCACAGACGATGGGTATCTGGGCTGCTTCTGCAATCCGATAGAACCCTGATTTCCAATACTCGGTTTTTGATCTCGTTCCGGCAGGGGGAACAACGAGATTAATGCCCTCACCATGTTCAATTTCAGCCGCCAGAACCTGAACCATATTATTGGATGTTGATCTGTCGACGGCGATTCCACCGAGGAACCGTAGCAGGTATCCTAGAGGCCGCCAGAAGAGTGTGTTCTTACCCAGCCAGTTAATACTGATTCGGAACGAATATGCGGCTGAGATCAACAATATGAAATCCCAGTTGCTGGTATGGGGTGCCGCGATGATAACCATGTTGTTGGCTTTTGGGGGGCCACCAGCGAGTTTCCAGCCGCAAATACGAAGAACACTAGTGCCTAACAGGTACGCAATGGTGCTGCAGGCACGGGGCTCATCATTGTTCATAGGGGTACTCCGGGAGGGCCAGTGAAATGTAGCATTTCTGAGCTGGTTTACAAAGCAGTTACAAAGTGCCTGTTCGCTGAAAGGCAGACTTTATGCGGAAGAAGAGCGGGCATGTCGGTTGCTTGTTGATAATGGGCGACTAATGGAGTAGGTATAGTGATGATTTACGAAGGTCAGTCGAAATGATTAGGAAACTAGCTATTGTTCTGCTGATGCTGCTTGGCGCAACCGCCTCGGCATCGGACCTGAAAGTTGCTGCGGAAGAAGCACTGATATCCGGCGATATTGAGCTTGCCCTGCAGGCGCATGTGGATCTGCTATTAGAAGATCCAGACGATACAGAAGCCTTAGAGGTTGCGGTGATGTTGGCGCAGGAAGCAGGTGTACCCGACCTTGCCATGGAACTGCTGGTCGGTGATGTTGCAAGAGCCATCACCCTCGACGACAAAATTAGAGTCCAGATGAGCCTGCAATATATCACCGAGGTGGGTACTGCTGTTCCAGTTTGGGTCGATGAAAGGCTGGCAGAAGCCAGTCTTGTTACCGAAGATCAGATGGGTGATTTTCAGGCATGGGAAGAACTCAGCACCGATGCTCAGATGATGATGGACCAGGGCGACTTTGAGTCGGCCGTCGGGGTGGTCGAAGGAGCTTACCTGCTGGCACAGGAATCGTTTGGAGACGATCACTGGTTAACGATCGCGTCGTCACGCGACATAGGCTTCGTTGCGCGTCAGATGGGTGATGTGGAGACGGCAGATGCGTTTTATAACGAAGCTCTGGCCCTGAGCATGGCTGTGCTTGGTGAGGCACATCCCAACACACAACACATCGCTGAATTGATGGCGGAGTTGTACACGGCAGCGGGAGCTTTTGAAGAAGCCATGAGTATTCGTGAACTTATCACGGCTAATTACGAGGCGGAATTTGGTGGCGGTCACATGCTGACTCTGGACTCGATGCTAAACCAGGTTGGGACGCTCCAGGCAGCCGGGGATTTCGGCACGGCGACAGACCTTCTGGCAGGAATTTGCGGGATGTACGCTGCGAGTCTTTCGGACTACCACCCGCAGTCTATCGAATGCGAAAGCTACCTCGCCCAGATTCTGCGTGATGCCGGCAGTCTCGGTGAGGCAGAGAAAACACTGCAGGCAATTGCTGCCAGGCTTGCTGCTTCCTCCCCGGGTATCAATGCTGTTGCCGTTGGTACTCTGATGCAACTGGCGGATATCTCGCAGATGCGAGGTGAATATCAGGTTGCCAAGGAACTGCTGTCTGGTTTGATTGCAACAGCCGGCCAGATTGGCGAAGAAGATCTAAGTTATACGGGTAAAAACTACCTGGCAAGAATATTGGCGAGCGAGGGTTCTCTCGACGATGCCAGGATGCTGATGGAAGATGTCGTTAGTTTCGGACGTACTGCCTGGGCGGATCAGCCATTGCAGTATTACAACAGCGTGCTCGAACTTGGCGGTATCTATCAGCGTCAAAGCAGAATGTCGGAAGCTGAAGCCATTTTTGAAGACTCGATGATGGCATTGCTTGAGATTGTCGGTGAATTGCATCCATCGACACTGGTGGCCATGAACAACCTTGGCAACATCTATGAGCAACTGGGGCTCTATGATGACGCCGAACCATTGCTGAAGCAGACGCTGGCGGGGATGGAAACGGCTCTTGGCCTCAGTCATCCACAGACGGCAAGAGCGAGAAATAACCTGGCCCTGTTGCACGAGAGCCAGGGTAATTTCAGGGAGGCGGAGCCTTTATACAACACGAGTTATGAGCATATTGTCGCTGAACTTGGTAATACCCACCCCAATGCGATCGCTATGCAGAATAACCTGGCGTTTCTTTACATGATGATGGAGGAGTACGATGCGGCCGCTGCCCTATTTGCCGATCTAATCGAAAGATGGAGCATAAGCGTTGGTGCGGAACATCAGGATGCTCTAAAGACCAGGAACAACCTTGGCCGCGCCTATCACAGGCTGAATCGCCTGGATGAAGCTGAACAGACCGTTTCAGATGCGCTTGTTGCCAGACGGGGGACGCTGGGTGAAAAGCATATCGATACCATTCGATCACGGATTGATCTGGGTGCTATCTATCTGGATCAGGGCAGACTCGGTGATGCAACAAATGAGCTGACTCTGGCGCTTAAACTCGCGGAAGAGGAAATTGGTGAACAGCACCCCTATACGTTCGAAGCGTTGAATAATCTTGCCAGAGCGCTCGAGACTCAGGGAAATATCAAACGAGCGGTGGAAATTCGTGAGCTGGGACTTGCGAGGCGGAGTAAATTTCTTGATCGAATGCTATGGGTCACAGGTGAAAATGCGAGGGAAGGTTATATACGGCTGCATCAGCCTGAGTTGTACGCATACCTTGCGTTATTGGCAAGAAGCGATGATCCCGAGAGGGGCAAGAAGGCGATAGAAGCGAGCTTGCAGCGAAAGGGGCTGCTGCTGAAAATTACTTCCGAGATCGAACAGATCGCGCAACTGTCCAAAGACCCCCAACTGTCCTCAATTTCGGACGGGCTTGAAAGCGCAAGGAAGGACCTTGCAGCACTTACGCTTTCAGGGCCAACAGCAGAAACCAGGGGACGTCATGCGGAAGCGCTCTACGCACTTGAACTTCGAGTTAACGAGCTGCAGGGAGAGCTGGGTCGCGCCAGCGTTCGCTATCGCTCCTCTATTGCCGGAGTCACGGCGAGCAAGTTAGCCGAATCGTTGGTTGATAACAGCGCCATTGTCGATTACCTGATGTATGAAGAGGAAGGTACCGGGAAGGTGCTTGCTGGTGTCATTGCTAATGTCGATGGTGAAATCAGCTACGATCTGGTGGAGTTTCCCGACCGTGCGGAGATCGAAGCATCTGTACTTGAATATCGGGAAATCATTCAGGATGACTTGGCCGATGAAGAAGACCTGCTGGAACTCGGGCAGATTGCCTACGACCTGGTTTGGGCGCCAATCGGGGAAGCAATTGGCGATATCGAATATGTCTACCTCGTCCCTGACGGTGTGCTCAATATCCTGCCTTTTAACGCGCTGATGACTGAGGATGAGGAATATCTTATCCAGACAACGGATCTGCATATTCTGACTTCCGGTCGCGATCTTCTGCCTAATGAATATCAGTTGGCAGCAGGAGAGTATGTCATCCTGGCTGGCCCGGATTACAACGC
The DNA here is from genome assembly GCA_018656865.1 of Gammaproteobacteria bacterium. Lineage (GTDB taxonomy): Bacteria > Pseudomonadota > Gammaproteobacteria > Pseudomonadales > Azotimanducaceae > UBA9659. Next base: position 53,859 of record JABHYO010000087.1, read on the forward strand.
TGACAAGATTGTCGGTGCCGATGAACCCGAAGAAGCGAGTGCCCGCCGTTCGGCGGCCATGAAGCTTGGGATACGGGGTGCCGGTGGTGGTCTCCGTGGGCTGAATTTTGCTCCACTGCCCGGTGCAGAGGAAGAAGGCAGGATTATTACAGATCGGGTCGAGGCGAACGAAGAAGAAATCGATGTCTATTTTGGTGAGGAAGCACAGGAACAGGTTCTTGCCAGCATTACCAAAGCGCCTGAAATACTGCACATGGCGACTCATGGATTTTTTCTTGAGGCTGATGACACTCTGAGAAAGCGGCTGCTGAAGATGCAGCGATCGTCAGATATACAGGTTCCTCCTCCCGGCGATAACCCTCTGCTTCGAGCCGGTCTTGCATTTGCCGGAATCAATAGCAATGCTCAGTTCCTCGGCGATATCGACACAGTAAATGACGGCGTTCTAACAGCGCTTGAAGTGCTGGGTTTAGATCTTTCCGGGACTCGTCTTGTCGTCCTTTCAGCCTGTGAAACTGGTCTCGGGGAGATACATGAAGGCGAGGGTGTCTACGGCCTGAGAAGATCGTTTCAAGAAGCCGGGGTTGCAGAGGTCATCAGTTCTCTGTGGGAAGTCAGCGATGCGGGCACCCAGGCGCTTATGACTGACCTTTATGATCGCATTCTCGAGGGTGTGCCGGCGCGCGAAGCGTTGAGGCAGACACAGCTTGACATGCTTGACTCACCCGAATGGGGCTATCCCTATATTTGGTCGGCCTTTATGATTGTTGGCAGTTATGAATCTGCGGGTATATCGATTCAGTAGTTCAGGGTAAAATAATATCCCTGAATTCGCGTGAAGGAGTGCGCCAGTGTTACGTTGTTTGCAATTTGTTGTTCTGTTATCGATTAGCTATGTGCCGTTGGTCTCTGCGCAATCTCTTGAAGAAGCGATCAAGACGACCCTCAAGACCAATCCCGATGTGCTTGTCAGTGAGTACAATGTCAACGCTGCAGAGCAGTTACACAGGCAGTCCAAAGGTGCCTATCTGCCGTCGCTCGATGTCGTTATAGCCGGTGGCCGTGAGAGTTCAAACAACACGACAACAAGAGCGTTGGGTCGGGATGATCTGAAATTGACTCGGGCTGAAAGGAGCATTCGTGTCACTCAGTTGCTGTTTGATGGTGCGGCGACCATAAACTTCGTCAAGCAACAATCTGCCCTTGCTGATTCCGCTCTCTCCCGGTTAGCCAGTGCGCGTGAAAATATCGGTCTGCGAGCAATACAGGTCTATCTGGAATCACTACGCCGCGATGAAGTCGTTCGGTTGGCCGAAGAAAATCTGGGTCATCATGAAGAGACGTTGGGAAAGATCACCGAGAGATTTGAAAGCGGAGTTGGCACCAAGGTAGACGTCGTTCAAACCCGTGGCCGTCGTGCACAGGCGAAGTCAAATGTCTTGTTATCTCAGCGGGAGTCAAAAAACGGAATCGCTGAATTTTACCGCGTAGTCGGGGAGTATCCGGAGAGCCTCGAGCTGCCAGCAGCAGTACAGGGACTCCCCGAAACACTGGAGCAGGCACTCGAAATAGCCCTTAAACAGAATCCCGCTATAAAGGCTGCAGCATCTGACCTTGATGCTGCGGCTGCGGCCAGAAAATCCGCGAAGGGAAGCTTCTTTCCTCGGTTTGATCTGGAACTTGGTGCAACGCGTAACGATGATACTGATGGTTCCTTAGGTGCAAATGACGATGAGACTGCAGTTGTTCGGATGACCTATAACATCTACCGAGGTGGTGCCGATCGGGCCAGGCTGAACGAAGCGGAGGCCAGAGAATTCGCCTCGCGGGAAGCCTTGAAGAGTACCCATCGTGCCGTTGAAGAAGACGTCACTCTCATCTGGAACGAACTTCAGGATATCCTGATTCGTTTGGAGTACCTCGATGCACATGTGAAATCCACAGAAGAAGTACTTGTTGTTTACCGGGAACAATTGACCCTGGGTAAACGTACACTGCTGGACCTGCTCGATGTGCAGAATGAACTGCTGCGTGCCCAGATTGCCAAGATATCGGGAGACCACATTGTGCTGCTGGCTCGATATCGTGTGCTGCTAGCACCGGGCAGTTACTGGACACAATAGGCCTCGACGAGTAACGCCAGTACCGTCATCCTGAGCGCACCGTGGTCGCACACGACCGGAGAATCTCGTCGAGATTTCTCTCTGTTAAAAAGGTATAAAAAACAAATAGTTATGATAGGCGTGGGTCTGGATTTTGGCACATCGAACAGTGCAGCGGCCTGGTACGATGGCGAGGGTGTGCATCTGATCCAACTCGAGGATACAGATCCCATTATGCCCACAGCAACTCATCTCGATCGTGAACTTGCGACACTGACCGGGGAGGCTGCCGTTCAGCAGTACATCGAAGAAAATCGCGATCGCATCGTCGAACTTACGCCCGAAGTTATTGCGAAGACATCACTGCTGACCGGAGAAGCTAATCCCGATGACCCGCATTCTGAGGCGGAGACCGCTACCGCAAATGTCTACGGGCAACCCTGGGTGGATCGAGGTATGCCGGGGAGGTTGTTTAGAGGCGTAAAGCGCTTGCTCGGTAATCCTTCGATTAAGAGATTGCTTGTCTTCGATCATCCATTTCGACTGGTGGCGTTGGTGACGCCGATACTGCTTAGGATCAGAATGACCATCGAGCAGGTGTTGAACGAGCCTTTCCCGGATATTCATTTTGGTCATCCGGTATTGTTTGAAGGTCATGAGGCATACAGGAACGAGCTGGCCTTTGAACGACTTTCAGAAGCCTGCAGTCACGCGGGTATCGATAGGATGACATTTTATCCAGAGCCAGTGGCCGCAACGTTGAGTTATCGTCACGATGAACGATCGCCTGATAGCGGTTGTGTGCTGACGGTAGACTTTGGCGGCGGTACTCTCGACCTAAGTGTCGTCCAATACTCTGGTTCTGAGTTCCACGTACTGTCGACAACGGGGACGTCTCTCGGCGGTGATCACATCGATCAATTGATTTTTCGAAAGGTTTTATTTCCACACTTCGGAAAAGGCGAAAATTGGTCGCGGGTCAAGGACGGCAGACTGATCGAGGGTGAATTTCCCTTTGAAGAATATGAAGACAAGCTCCTGAACTGGGCGGTGACCTACATTCTGAATCAGAACCAGTATCGCTCGAAGATCGTGGATCGTATCAATCAGGGGGGTGAAGGTGCTGAAAAATTCGAGCGGCTTCAGGAACTGATCACACACAATTACAGCTATCTGGTTTTTCAGGCTATCAAGGATGCTAAAGCGGAACTTTCTTCCCGTGAGGAAACGATGATCGATATTCCGGAACTTGATCTCAGCATATCGTTTACTCGACAAAGTCTGGAGGAACTGATGCAGGACATGCTCGAACAGATTCAAGATATCGTTGCAAAAGTAATACAGATGGCGGGTCTGGCTGAAGACGATATTGATATTGTCATCAGAACCGGTGGTTCATCGCAGATAGTTGCAGTTCGTCGACTACTGGAATCCAGGTTCCCTGGCAGGGTAACCGAACACGATCCTTTCACCAGTGTCGCTGCGGGTCTGGCCATTGCTAGCTATCATGGCTACGAGTTCCAGTCTCAGGCAGGCGCACAATGACAGAAGATAAAAGTTGTGTCAGCAGCAGGGTTCCCTCCTGAACCTGATGGATTAGAGGCACAATACTGAGGTTTATGGCATGGGACTGCTTCTATTCGAACTCCTGCTCGGTCTTTGCGAAGAGTAGATAGAAAACCAGGCCGAAAACATTGATCGCCGCCGCCACTTGAAAGACCAGTATCCATGAATCGGTCCATTGAAGAATCAGCCCGCTTACATAGACGCCGATGATACCTGGCATTGTTCCCGCCGTATTTGAAATACCCATTAGCGTACCTGCGTGTTTCGGTGCCAGATCGATATGGTTGGTACCCCAGCCCCCTAGCGCGAATGCCCCAATCGCGCTGCCGAACGTCATCAGGGCGATGGCCGCGACAGCGGATTCAACATAGCCAACGAAGGCAAATACAATGGCACCACCTCCAAAACCTATTGTCTGCAGCAGTTTTCGAACGAATATTACCTTAGTGCCACGGCTGATTAGCCTGTCGGTCACTACGCCTGCGACATTGAGAAACAGGAAAGAGGCAATCGACGGAATCATGGTGAAGAGGCCGACAGCAGCAAAGTTAACACCAAGACCCTGTGAGACATAGGTCGGTAGCCAGGACAGCAGAACATACGCACCCCAGTTGCTGCAGAAATGGCTGACGATAATCGCCCAGACCGCCATCGAGCCGAGCATGGCCCGAATAGGAGGCGGTGTCGTACTCTCAATGTCGGGGTTACCGGACCTGATTTCAGCCAGCTCGCTTTCCGAGATTCCCGGATAGTCTTCGGGATTTGTACTGGCGAATCGGTTCCATAGAAAAAACCAGAACACGCCAACGATGCCAAATAGATAGAACGCCCATTCCCAGCCGAGATACAGGATGATGATCGGCGTCAGTACGAGCGCACACACGGTACCGAGTGGGATAGCACTGAAGGCGAAGCCTATCGCTCTCGTCCGCTCTCTTATGGGAACCCATCTGGCGAAGAGACTGTAAATGGAGGGGAAAGTTACTGCTTCCCCTAGCCCCATACCGACTCGTGACAGAAGCAGTAGCGTCAACCCGGCGAAAGCTGCGGATGGGGTCAGAACGGTAAAAGCTGACCAGAATAAGACGCCGAAGCCCAGTACTTTCTTACCGCCAAAGCGGTCGGCGAGCCAGCCTCCGGCAATCTGTGTCAGTAAATACCCCAGGAAGAACGAAGACATGATGAGACCCTGAGTACTGCGGTCCCAGCCGAATTCCTCTGCCATCGGAATGATTGCGACCGAAATATTGACCCGATCGATATAGCAGATAAAGCTCGCCATGGAGCACATGGCGATCATGTTGTAGCGTTTTGGCCAGTTCCCACTCACTGACTACTCCCCCATTGTAGAGCCTCTAAGTGTACAGACCTTTGCTTGTAAACATGAAACGTGGTTTATTCGCGTGAATAGTCCGCAGGAGAAAAAAATGGCTGCGCTGGATGGTTTGAGGATTCTAGACCTCAGTCAGTATGAGTCAGGGCCTTCGTGTACACAGGCGCTGGCCTGGTTGGGTGCCGATGTCGTTAAGGTGGAACAGCCTGGCATCGGGGACCCGGGCAGGGCTATTGGTGGACTCGATGATTACTTCATGATGTGGAACTGTAACAAGCGGAGCGTGACTCTGGCGCTTGGGACCGACGCAGGGCACGAGACACTGCTCAAAATGCTGCCCCACTATGATGTCTTTCTCGAAAACTACGGTCCGGGAGTTGTCGAGAAACTAAAGATCGACTACCAGGATCTGAAAGCTGTCCATCCCGAGATCATCTATGCCAGGGTCAAAGGGTTTGGCAGTGATGGCCCCTATTCGCAATACAAGTGTTTTGACATGGTTGCCCAGGCAGCGGCAGGTGCTTTTTCTGTCACTGGTGAAGCAGACGGTCCGCCTATGCGTTCCGGCGCGACTATGGGTGATACAGGAACAGGTACACAACTCGCCATGACGATTCTGGCAGCGTATGTTCAACGCTTGAGAACGGGCGAAGGCCAACTCATTGAACTGTCCATGCAGGAAGCAGTGACCTATTACTTGCGTACTATCTTCAGTGGCTCGGCTCAGGGGCAACGGGTGGTCAACAGAATGGGTAACGGCGTAGATCCTCTGATGACGCTGTATCCATGTGCTCCCGGCGGTGCAAATGACTATGTTTTCATCATGGCGTTAACGCCGAGAATGTGGGAGATGGTCACAAAAATCATAGGCAGGGAGGAGCTGTTCGTCGACCCACGTTTTGCAGACCCTGCATTGAGAATCGAAAACTGGGATCTGCTATATGACGAGATATCCGCCTGGACCTCGCGACATGACAAACACGAAGCTATGAAAATGCTGGCAGAAGCGGGCGTTCCCGTCAGTGCCACCATGACTTCCGCCGACGTTTACAACGATCCGCACCTGCTCGCCAGAGGCTTTATCGAGGAGATCGAAACCGAATCGGGGGATACCTTCCGCATGCCGGGGTTTCCGGCAAAGATGTCAAAAAGCAGTGTTGCCATCGAAGCGGCCTCAACACTCGGTGTGCATACACAAGAAGTTATTTCCGCTGATCTTGGTTTGTCTGGAACAGAATTCGACGCACTTAGTAATAGTGGTGCGTTTGGTTAAAAATCAGAGCCCTCTTTAAACCATTTCCCCTCTTTTGCGTCTAAACTGAAGCCGAACCACTTGAACAAGGCCGTTAGTCAACGTGTCAGTAGCTGAAAGTGCGGACGATGAATCGCAGCTCATAGAAAGAGCAAGGAACAACGATTATCGTGCCTACGAAGAACTTTATCGCCTACATATTGGGCGAGTCATGGGGCTGTGCATCCGTTTGTTGAATGATCGGGACCTCGCCGAAGACATGGCCCAGGAGGCTTTCATTCAGGCCTGGCGTAATTTGTCTAAATTTCGTGGTGATAGTGCTTTTGGTAGCTGGCTTTATCGTATTACGACGAATACGGTACTGAGTTATCTGCGCAAGCAGAAGCATTTTCAAAACAGCCTGGATGTTGATGATTTAGAACTGGAATACCGGGAAACTCAGGACGAACAGATCGGACTGGAAGCGGCCATCGCCACTTTGCCGGATGGTGCAAGGGCGGTGTTTATCTTGTATAGCCTCGAAGGCTATACCCATGATGAGATCAGCCGTCTACTCAAGATTGCCCCAGGCAGTAGCAAAGCTCAGCTGCATCGCGCCCGGAAGTTGCTAAAGGAGCAATTGTCATGACCCGCCTGGTCGAATTCGTGGTGATTCTGAAGGGGTTCAAAGTTGAACTGCTTCTCGTTCAAACCCTTTTCCAGCAGTTTGCATCTAATTTGAATAAGAGGATTTGCATCAGCAGATTTAGCTATGGAGACTGAAGACAAAAACCTGATCAGCGATATCGAGCTAGCAAGGCTAGTGAGAGATCTGGATCGTGAAAAGCCGCCCCAGAGAGATCTGTGGGAGGGCATTCAACGGGGAATTCTCGATCATCCTCAGGCGCGAAGAGATCGCGACTCGAACTATTGGATGCCGTACGCGGTAGCAGCCAGTATGCTGATCGCCGTTTCAGCCCTGATGTTGAATCTTGTTCAGATGCAGGGTGGCTATCCTCAGGAAGTTGTCGGTATCGACCGCCTGGAACAGGAATACGTCCGGGTTCGTAATCCCATGATGGAAGAATTTTTCACGGTGAATGAGTCTCTGGATAAAAAGACCAAAGATGATCTGTTCAGAAATCTCGACATTCTGGCACAGGCGAGAACTGACCTTGAGCGTCAAGTCAGGGAAAACCCGGACAACCGTCGCCTGGTGGAAATGCTGATGACAATCCATGAACAGGAACTGGAACTGCTAAAGCAGGACTATACCCGGCCATCAAGGTCGATGTAATGAAGCGAAGAGGACACTCGGTGATGAGTTTCAATAAACTGGTACTACTGGCGGTTGCCAGCCTTCTGTGGATGAATGCCGCAGCTGACGGTGAGGATGTTGACAAGAGCCTGCCTGCCAGTGCTGATACGCTGGTCTCGGTCAATGTGCAGCGCGGCTCGGTGAAGCTTCGGGGTTGGGACAAGAATGAGGTTCGGGTTTATGGCACGCTGGATGAGCAAACCAGGGAGTTTATTTTTGAAGAGCGAGGCGATGAGATTCGCATACATGTCAGAGTCCATGATCGCAAAAACGGCTGGTTCTCAGATGGTCAAGCTTCGGATCTTACTATCAACATCCCCAGCAGCAGTAAGATCGAGTTTGGCGGTGTCTCAACAGATGTAGATGTAAGGGACTTCGAAGGCGTTGTTGATATGGGCGTGGTTAGTGGTGATCTTTATCTCGAAGGTGGCAGCGGTCGTGTCACGGTTCAGACAGTCAGCGGCGATATTGAAATTCACGACAGCGATGGTCGGGTTCGCGTAAAAAGTGTGAGTGGCGATGTTGAAAGCTATAACACGACGGGCGATTCCTCCTATTCCAGCGTCAGTGGCGATCTACTCATTGAAGATGGTGGCAGGGATCTGCGACTGGAAACAGTATCTGGCGATGTCGAGGTTAACAATAAAGAAATGGACAATGTCGGTGGTCACTCTGTGTCCGGTGATATCAAGATCAAAGGTGATCCTGTTGCAGGCGGTACGATTGAATTTGATAGTGTCAGTGGCTCCATCCGCCTCAGGCTGGGTGGTGATGTTAATGCCAGCTTCGATATTGAGACTGGTTCAGGTTCGATTCGCAACCGAATTTCAGATGACAAACCCAGAGTTTCGAAGTACATGAGAGATGATACGCTGCGATTTAGCCTGGGTGACGGAGAAGGACAGGTGATCATCACGACACGATCAGGAGATATCAGTATCGGCAGCCGATGAGCTTTTGTTGCCAAATGGGGCAAGATCATTGTAAATAGCTGATCACATCGCTTGTATTACTGGACTCACTCAAGGCCTTCATGTTTTTCGTCTTTCTCTTCGCGCTGTTTTTCAGTGCCGATCTTCTTGCTTATGAATCCGACCAGTACAGGAATCGAACGCAGTACGTGGCCGACTCTCTCGAGGTAATGGATCTTGAGGTTAACGACGCTCTGCGCCGTATTATCAAGCAGAAGCGTCAGCCAGGCAGCCGACATGCTTTCTCCCGTGCAATTTGGAAGGAGGTCGGTGGCTGGTACTGGGCCGACAAAATAGAACGCTGGGCCGCACGGAGTCCGACGGGAGATAAGTACGATCAGACCCGCCATAAGAGTATCTATCGCAGCATGCCTATATGGGCGACCCGGGTAAATTTTATCTTCGGCGTTGGCAGGTCTTTTCGTCTTAATGATGAGATGGTTGGCTCGGATAAATTTGGACATTTCTTTTCTCAGGGGTTCAAATACTACAAGCGTGAACTCCGTGGTGAGAGTCGCGAACGTCTCCTTGCCAAGGGTGCATTTGCAGAGCGGTGGATCTTCGGTCAGCTGACCACAGGGGTTTATTCCAATGCCGATCTTGTCGCCAACTACGAAGGTTGGCGTTTCTATCAAAGCCTATTTCAAGATGATGTCATACCTGGAAAGAAATCTATTTTGAAGAGAACCGAAGGGCGATACGTCCTGCAAAGACCTTTTACCTGGGCTGATCACATTAATGCCTACTGGGATGAGGCGCTCAATCCCTCCTTCAACGTGAAGTCTCTGAACTGGCGCCTGCGCCAATCCATTCTCAAGCTGTGTTCGGAAGTAAAAGAGGCGCCGGAATTCTATTTAGTGCCAGATGACGGTGAACTCTGGGCACGATATGCCGATATCGGGTTGAAGGACAATCGTTCTAACCAGTTTGTGGCCATCTGTGGGTTGAACTAGAAACCCGGCGGTCGGTCAGCTACCTGCACCGGGGTTCGGTTCTGGTTCCAGTTGCGGAATGATCGGCGGATTAACTTCAGCTTCCTTATTGTGAATGACCGTAGCCGGATCCACGGAGGTATCAAGTCCCCAGAAGTGCAGCCAGTCTTCGAGCATCAGATACAGACTCGGTACAAGGAAGAGGGTAATGACGGTTGCGAACAGTACACCGAAGGCGAGAGAGATAGCCATCGGTATGAACATAAAGGTTTCCGGGTCACTGTCAGTCATAAGGGGGATCAATCCGACAAACGTTGTCACCGATGTCAGGATGATCGGTCTGAAGCGAACAACACCCGCATTGGCAACCGCCTCGAACATTTCAACGCCCTGACGTCTCTGGCGATTGATATAGTCCACCAGCACGAGAGAGGCATTAACCACAACGCCCGACAGAGCGATGATGCCCAGCATTGAAAAGAAAATCAGATCCCAGCCCATGATGAAGTGACCGATAATGGCACCGACTGCGCCAAAGGGAATCACGCTCATGATAACGAGCGGTTGCATGTAGCTCTTAAGGGGAATAGCCAGCAAGGCGAAAATGATCATCAGGGCCAGCGGCACCGTGGCCACCATGCTGCCGGTTGCTTTCAGTCGCTCTTCCTGTTCACCCGATACGCTGAAGACGACGCCGGGGAAGTTCTTGTTGAAACAGCGATTCTGCCTGCTTGCAAAGTAGGTGCGTTGTTCACAGACGGCCTTCTCAACTGCTGCAAAAACTTCTTCAGGTTTGACCACCGTTCTATTGATATCACCCTTAACATCTATGACGCGTCGCTGATTCTCACGGTTGATGGCTGAAAACCCGGTGCCATAGGTGACGCTGGCAACCGTGGAAAAGGGCACTTCGATATTCTCGCTGGTGCGGATACGCATATTTTCCAGATTGCCAAGGGAGCGTCGCTCTTCTTCGGGGTAGCGCACCATGACGCGAACGTCGTCGGTACCACGTTGAATCCGTTGCGCCTCTTCACCATAGAAAGCCTGTCTGACCTGGCGAGCCAGATCGTTGAGGGTCAGTCCAAGCGGTTTGGCTTCGGGCAGGATGTCGAGCTTAATTTCACGCTTGCCCGCCCGAAAACTGTCGGTAAGATCGAGCACGCCGGGGTAGCGGGCGAGTTCGGCTTTGAGGAATATCGCTGCGCGCTGCAGTTCTTCGATATCTCTGCCTTTCAGCTGGAGTGCGATGGCTTCACCGGCATTAAAGGATGAGGTCGTGAATTGGAGTTCTACAGCGTCGGTGACGCTACCGGTTTTTTCGCGCCATCGATCTGCGATCCGGTTGGTATTCCATCCTGGTCTGTCTTTGATGGGGGCAAGATCGATGACGACCTCCGCCAGATGACTTCCTCCTGCTGAAAAAACCGCAGGACCGCTCCTTCGTGCAGCGTTGGCACCGATGGATTGAAAGACATGTAACATGACTGATTCATCGTCGGTGAGTCCGAGATCGGCGTTCACTTCCTTAATGGTCTCATGGGCAGTCTGCTCCAGGCGGCGGGCTGCTTCCTCTGTATATTCGACATTGATGCCCTCAGGCATGGTCAGGGCGGCGTAGATCCTGTCGCCCTCGACTGCGGGGAAGAACTGAAATACGACCCTGCCGCTGGCAATCAATGCAATGGAAGTGAGTAAAACGGCAGTTGCGACTGCCCAGGTTACCCAGCGCCATTCCAGTGTTTTTACCAGGAAAGGCTTGTAGATGTCCTGGGCGAACCATTCCAGTGAACCGGAAATCTTGCCCTGAAACTTGGTCCAGTTCTCAACCAGTGGGGTACCGTGCAGAAAGTAACCTTCGGTTGATCGGTGGGCGAGGTGAGCCGGCAGGATGAACATGCATTCAATGATGCTGAATATCAGGCAAACGAGAACAACCCAGCCGATGATAGAGAAGAAACCTCCCATACGACCAGCGATCAACAGGATCGGCAGAAATGCGGCGATGGTTGTCAGGACGCCAAAAACAACAGGTACGATGACTTCGGCTGTTCCTGCAATGGCGGCATCCCGGTGAGTCCTGTTGACGGACTCGTGACTGAATATGCGTTCTCCGACAACAATGGCATCGTCGACGACGATGCCGAGCACAAGAATGAATGCCAGTACGGTAAGTGAACTGATGTTGATACCGGCTATAGGGAACACCCAGATGGCGCCAAGGATAGCGATCGGAATACCGGCTGCAACCCAGATGGCAACTTTGAAACGAAGGAAGAGCGTCAGAACCAGCAGCACCAGCCCCAGACCGGCGTAGGCATTCTTGGTCAGGGCGCTGATTCGTCGTTCCAGCTTGATGGATTCGTCGTTCCAGACACTGATTTGCACACCCTTGGGCAGGGTTGATTGTTTGCGTTTGATATAGGTCTTGACGGCCTCTGCGGCGGTAATAATATCTTCATCGCCGACACGACTAACAATGACGGAGACAGCCGGTTGCCCGTCAAACCTCGCTCTAAGAAAACCTTCCTGAAAGGCATCGCGAACAATAGCGATCTCGCCGAGACTAATGTTGGTTCCATCCGGTTGTGTGAGTACAACAATATCCTCGTACTCGTGGCCTCGATAAGCCTGGCCTTTGGAGCGCAACAGGATTTCACCGCCCTGGGTCTTGATCGAGCCTCCGGGCATGTCCAGAGATGACCGGCGGATCGCGTTGGCGACCTGAGTCATGGTGAGGTTGTACTGTCTGAGCGTGTTTTCTGATATTTCGATGGAAATTTCCCAGGGTCTGGCATAGCTCACGGAAACCTGGGATATGCCGTCAAGGGAAGAAATATCGTCGCGAATTTCTTCGGCCAGTAGCTTTAACGTCGTTTCGTCTGTCTTACCATAAATGGCAAGCGAAATGGTCTGACCCCGAAATTGCATCGAAGAGACAATCGGTTTTTCCGTTTCCGCAGGGAAGGTGGAAATAGCATCGACCTTGCCCTTGACCTCGTTCAACACAGTTGTGACATCGACGTCCGGGAGCACTTCGACCAAGACGGTGCAGGTACCTTCGCGAGATACGGTAAACAACCTGTCCTTGCCGTCGACACCTTCGACCGCTTCCTCGATCCGAATACAGACAGCTTGCTCGACTTCCTCTGGTGCGGCACCAAGGTAGGGCACTACAATCTGAACCACGCCGGGTTCGATATTGGGAAATTCCTCCTTGTGCATGGAAAACAGGGAGATGGAGCCGCCGGCGATGAATATCATCATCAGCAGGTTGGCAGCAACGGGATTATCCGTAAACCAGGTTAGTACCTTGTGACTTTCCATGATCAGCCCCGGTTGGGTTCATTCCTGATGGGATTGACCTTCATACCTTCAATGACCGTCTGGATAGGTGAAACATTGACGGTATCGCCTGTTTCGAGACCGCCGGATATGAGTACATCGTCATTTTCAAATCGCATCACCTGAACCGATCGGTACTGCAAGCGGTTGTCGTTGTCGACGATAAGAACCTGATCTTGTGAACGCAATACCGCCCTTGGGAGTGAGACAATGTTGTCGACCCAGCGCCCCTTAATCGTAGCGTTCACGAACAGACCGATGGGCAAATCTGGCTGACCGACATTATCGGTGTTAGTGACTCGGACTACGGCAGTGACCATCCGGCTGCGAGAGTCAATTTCGGCTTCCGTTCGGACCAGCCTGCCGTGCCACTCGTAGTGTTTACCGCCATAGTCTGTCGATAACAGTACGGCGGGCGCCATATCTTCAGAGAGTTCACCCCGGTACCCCAACGGCAGTTCCAGGTATGCTAGTTGTCGGTCGGCTACGGGCAGCCTGACTTCGATCGAGTCGCTGGCATAGATTGACGCAATGGATTGTCCGCGGCTGATATATTGCCCCAGGTCGACCTTTTCAGTTCGAACCAGGCCTTCATAGGGCGCTCGAATCTCGGTTCGCCCGAGATCACGCTGAGCCTGTTCAAGGGCCAGCCGGGCATCCTGAAGTGCCGCTTTGGCAATTCGGTGATTGCGGAGTACGGATTCGAGGCTGGACTGGCTGGTCAACTTATTCTTGACCAACTCCTTCATCCGGCGGAGTTCAAATCTTGCAAGTTCTTCTTCTGCTCTCGCCCGCGTCAACCCAGCTTTGCCTCTCTCCACTGTAGACCGGTGGTCCCTGTCATCGATTCGGAGTAAAACTTCATCGCTTTCGAAATAGCCACCCGCAACGAGATTGGGGGAAACCCACTTAACACGACCGTTGACCTCGGGAATGAGGTCGCTTTGCTTGTGTGGTACGACACTACCCTGGGAGACGACTTCAAGTTGTACGCGCGCCTTATTGGCCTCGAGGACTCGAATGCTTGTGATGATTTCTTCTGGCTCAACCTTGGCCGGCTGAGGCGCAGTTTTTACAAGTCCATAGGCGACGATGACGGCAAAAAATACCACGCCGACTGTTATGGCGCCTTTGAGGGTGTTACGCATGACCGGTCCTCCGTTGACTCTCTGTGTCTGCTGATTGTTCCGAAAAGTCTACGAGTCCAGACTTCATGAGATCGAAATGCCTGATAATTGCTCTGCCTGCCAGCTCGCTATTTTTTTCTTCAACGGCATTCTTCAGGTCATTCAGGACCTGGCGAACTGCCTCCTGGTCGATTACCGGTTCAAAATCCGGACTGTTAATACCGGCCATAAACCGGGTTCGAAGACCGTTGCCGATGAGTTTCAGAACCAGGTTCTGATGTACGGCGATCATTTTTTCGGTGAGCGTCATCCACAGTTCGTGATGTTTCTCGACGCTATCGTCAGTGATACTTTCAATCAGGCCTTCAATGATTGTTGCGATTTCGGAGATGTCTTCGTCGGTTGCTCGATCAATCGCTGAGCGTACAGACAGGGAAAACATAGCCCCGAGCACATCCAGTACCTGGGCAAAAAGGTCGGGTTTTTGTATCTCGCCCAACTCAAGCAAGTAACCCAGCACTTCCAGGGTAGCTTCTTCCACCGGCCGTACGCGCACGCCGCCCGGTGTTACCTCGATTATGCCGAGTTGTTCAAGTTTCTTGATTACCTCACGTATGCCGCCACGATTGGATTCAAAACGGGACGCAAGATCTCTTTCGGACGGCAATCTTTCGCCAACTCGATACTGACCGCTCAGGATCTCGGTCCTGAGCGTACACACGATTTCCTCTACCTTGGATGGTACGGCTGACATAGGGTGAATACCTGGCTCGCTATTCTGGTCAGACCAAAGTGGTCTGACCGATTTGGTCTGGCCATTATAGGCATCGAAAGACAGATATCAAGGATTATGTTGCACTGCAATGAAAGCAGGAAAGAATTCTCCGAAATTAGCTGGATCACGCTACTTTTGGTGGTATCACGGCAGCTTGGTGATTGGATTCTGGTTAATTTTGGTGGCTACAAGGTACTTTATTAGCAGGAGCATGGCTGGCATTAGCGGGACCATGCTGGCGCTTTTGTACATTTTCTCGCGGCCAATTGGCATGGTGCTGAAGAGTTTTGCCGCTGCTCGCCATAGTCGAGTCGTTTTCTATGACCACGATATGATTTGTTACTTCGCTAGAGTGATTTCCCGAAATTCTCCAGTGAGAGAAGAGGGCAGCTTCTCCTCCTGACCACGTTCGATGTTGGTGGATATAGTGTCTTTTTAGAAAGACTTAGTGGCTATTTCCCTTGCCTGCAAAGGAAAGATTTTCTCTCTGTTGAGGTGGCCTGGTCAGGGGTCAGGTAGTGATTGTATTTAATTCGGCAAGTGCTATCCTTTCGCCCCTTTTCGGGCTCCTCTCAGAGAAATGAATCTTCCCGCAGTACTCTACAAGGTCTACGAACCACTCCTGTGGTCCCAGATCAAGAATGGTCCACGCCCTCAACATATTGGTCTAATCGTCGACGGTAACCGCAGGTTCGCGCGGGTAAAGGGGCTGGCTTCGAACGAAGGACACAATGTTGGTTCACAGAAACTCGAGGACTTTCTGAGGTGGTGCTGGCGGCTGGAAATAAAAATTGTCACGCTCTACGGATTCTCAACGGAAAATCACAAACGCGACGAGGAAGAAGTGGATTACCTCATGGATCTGATTCTTCGCAAGCTGAAGCAGTACCAGGTGGATCCGGTTATCCGTCAGGAGGGAGTCAAGATTAAAGTCATCGGGCAGCGGGAAAACCTCTCTGATGAAATGATAGAAGAGATTCGAAAGACCGAGGAATTGACAAAAGATCATGATCGATTTCAATTAAATATCGCTGTCAGCTACGGCGGGCGTGCGGAAATCGTTGATGCGGTGAAGAAGATTGGCGAAGAGATCAGAGATGGCAGGATGTCCCCTGAGGATGTCGATGAGAATACCTTTTCGAGTTATCTCTACACCGAGGGCATACCGGATCCGGATCTGATCATTCGAACAAGCGGAGAAGAGCGCCTGTCGGGTTTTCTTTTATGGCAGAGCGCCTACTCTGAATTGTATTTCACCGAGGTCTATTGGCCAGCATTCAGAATGATTGACTTCTGGCGGGCCATACGGGTTTATCAGCAGCGGGAGCGGCGGTTCGGCAGGTAGTTCCTATATGAAAGCCCCGTCCTATGGTATGCCCCAGCTGAAGCATTTTCCTGCACGCTCAGAGCTGCATGTGAGAAGGCGAGCAAAAGTGCTATATTGGTTCGCTAATTCGGAGTATGCGCCCGGCGACGGATGTCAGACAAAACAGAGTACACGCTGAGTTCGAGTCCGACCGAGGACGAAGAAGATAGCGAAAAGCGCCCGTGCCTCGTGATGATCAGAGGTGACTTCATTGGCCAGGTCTACGAACTCAGGCAGGATGTCACGATGATTGGTCGAAGTGATGACATTGATCTTGTCGTTTCCGACACCAGCATCAGTCGTCGTCATGCCATGATTGTACGCCGGGAGGATGGGTTTTTTCTCTCTGATCTTGGTAGCACCAACGGCAGTTTTGTCAACAAGGAGCAGGTCGTAGATCCGCTACCGCTCTCCGAAGGAGACAAGGTAGCTATCGGTCATATCGTCTTCAAGTTTACCTATCAGGATGATGACGATACTGAGTATCACCTGATGCTCCGGAACATGGCCGTCAAGGACGGGCTCACACGCATTTACAACAAGCGCTACTTTAACGAAGTGCTTGAAAAAGAATGTGAGTACAACCGGCGTAATCAGGTCGGCCTCTGTCTCATCATTTTCGATATCGACCACTTCAAGCAGATAAACGATACCTGGGGACATCCGGCTGGTGACTTTATTCTGAAAAATCTGGCACAACTGATCGAAAATGAAGCCAGAGGCTATGATGTATTTGCCCGCTATGGCGGTGAGGAGTTTGTTTTCCTTCTACGGGGTGCACCCCTTGAAGCGGCTGTTCAGCTAGCTGAAAGAGTGCGAAAAGAAGTCGAAGAGCATGTTTTTTCCTACGACGATGTCGATCTGAAAATCACGATTTCGCTGGGCGTCGCCTACTGGAGTGGTGAGAACCCAATGGAAGATGAAGAACTGGTTGAAGCGGCCGACCGGCATTTGTACGAGGCCAAGGAAGGTGGCAGAAACAGAACCTGCCAGGATCCTGCCTCGTAGTCAGTTCGAACAACCGGGAATTGCCGAATTCGAGTTCATCCGGAAAAAAATCACCGGTACTTTTCATTAGTAGAAACATGTTATCAATAGGAACATGTCGTCAATAGAAAATGGCCTGCATCTTGCGCCAATGCTATTTAGTCAGACGCAGGCTTTAAACGGGGAGAGGCACCATTACAGAAACAGAATCGACATCTGCAGATTCACCTGGTGGCAAAGTCCGCTCGCTACTTTACCGAGTGGTCACCTGGGTGCTGGCGGCCGCCTGCTTTTACCTGGTGTTTACCCGGATTGAGGTTGCTGCAGAAAGAGATGGGCTGACAGCGGTCCAGTATCTGACAAATTTTTTCAGTGAGGCTGACTGGCTGCTTTGGCTGGCGCTGATGATTCCCTATTCCATTTTCTTCTTCCTGGTAGATGCCCATGCGACCTGGCGCGCCATACGCTGGTTTAACACGCCTGAGATCAAGCTGGTAAACATCCTGCCCATCCGTGCAAGCGCCTACATCCTGTCTCTGGTCAACGAACAGGTGGGTAAGGGGGCTATGTCGCTCTATCTGCTGCGCCGATACGACGTTCCAGGTTGGAAGGCGATATCGACGATGATCATGCTCGGCATTGTCGAGATATATCAGCTGCTGCTTTTTTCTGCTGTCGGTGTTTTCATCTACTTTGATTTGGTCGAGGAAGCTGCGGTCAACCTGCCGTTGCCGGAAATCATGATTTCTGTCTTTACGGTGGCTTTTCTTTACTTTCCGTTCCATGTTGCGTACTTCCGGGGGCGCATCCTCAAGGGTTCGACGCTCCGGGAAAAGTCTTTTCTCCATGCGTTGCGACAGGCGGAACTCAAGCACTATGTGCTGATATTGTTGTGCAAGGCGCCAAACCTGTTGGGTGCGGTCGTGGTCTACACGCTTGCACTTGGCCTCTTCAGCGTCGACGTTAACTTTGGGCAGATGCTCGCCTTTCTTCCTGTGATTTTTCTCGCGGCGGCGCTACCGCTGCCGTTTCATGCGGGTGCATTGTTGCTATGGGCGGTGCTCTTTCCGGAATTCCCCGAAGTCGGTGCCTTTTCGCTGGTGATGCACACCTTTTTCGTGTTGTTTAATGCGGTGATCGGAGTGATTTTCCTGCCGCTTGCGAACAAGGAGCTATTTGTCGATCAGCCTGTTTGAAAGCAGGGTCA